>JBEIRK010000038.1:0-19115 GCA_040376005.1 Flavobacteriales bacterium | reverse complement strand
CGAAACTGGATTGGGGAAAGCCAAAGCAAGCTTAGCAGTCACGCACAACAAGTTTGACAACTTTAAAATAGATCTCAAAATAGACTCTGCGGATAACCTAAAATGCTTGAATACAGGTCCTGGGGATGATGATATTTACTATGGCACAGCGCGTGCAAATGGCAGTTGCCATATCTATGGCGCATTTGATAAAATCGTAATGGATGTCGATCTCAAAAGTAGAAAGGGCAGCTTTATTAAAATCCTGTATAGCGATGTTGAGGACAACCAAAAGTTGGGGTATGTTACTTTCGAAAAACGCGGACAAGTGAACGCGAAGAAAGACAGTCTACAGCAGCGAGAGGACGGGGTTATTGAAAGAATTAACATGGTATTACAGATTACGCCCGACCTTGAAACGGAATTTGTAATCGATGAAAAACTGGGTGACGTGATACGCGGACGGGGCACGGGATTGTTAAGAATGACCTACGATGAGAAAGGCAATTTCTTGATGTATGGTGGATACCGCGTTACTCAAGGCGATTATATCTTTTCTATACCAGGCATCAATTTGCTTACCAAAAAGGTAGCCCTACAAGAGGGTGGAACAATTACTTGGACGGGTGATCCATTCAATGCAGTGCTGAACATGACGGGCAGCTATGAAAAGAAAATATCACCAGCAGCGCTAATGTCGGCCGTCTCAGGTGGTACGCAAAAAAGCTATGCCCCCATAAAGGTGCAAAGCCTGCTCTATATGAATGGTAATCTGATGTCGCCAAACATCAGTTTCGACATTCAAACCCCTGAACTAGAAACCAGCACCGGAAGCAGTGGCAATGATGTCTTTAGGGTCATTCAGCGCATTCGTTCTGATAAAGATGAAACCATGCGTCAAGCGGTCGCCTTGTTGTTGTTTGGTAATTTTATTTCGCCCTCATTTGCCCAGAATGCAGCCGCTACCGCCAATGCTGTAAGTGGATCTGGTGTTGCCGGAAATAGCTTAAGCAGTATAGCAAGTGGGGTGGTAAACGATATCTTTAGTAGGGCAGGAATTCCTACACGCATTCAGTTGAATATTGATGATGTTCGAAGTGTGCAAGGCGGTGCAGAAACCAAGCTCTTTATCAATACTGAAACCTTCCTAACAGAACGCTTGAGGCTTGATTTGAATTATGACCCCACAATGGCTGTTTTGGTCAATAACGTAGCCGTTCCATTGAATTTCAATCTTGAATACATGACCAATAATGAGAACTGGCGTATTCGTGCTTTCTCACGCAGTAGTAATCTGCTATTACAGCAAAGCAGTACCTCACTTGCCAGTGGTGTGAATGGCAATACCTTAGGTGTTGGTGTGGTTTGGCGCACTGAATTTGAAACGTTTGTAAGGCATAAAGACACAACAGCTGCAAGGACTTCGAGAGATTCAGTTGTGCAAAACTAATAATTTAGGTAAGCCTAAGTAGTTTTTTAATTTTAATCTAAATTGTAATATTGCATGTTCATGTCTCTAAGTCATACGGAAGAGAACTATCTTAAAACCATTTTTCGCCTGCAATCAGACGGCCCTAACCCTGTTTCCACCGGTGAGTTGGCTTCCTCCTTTGGGATACAGGCACCCTCGGTGACAGATATGGTGAAAAAGCTCGCTGCCAAAAAAATGCTGCGCTACGAGAAGTCTCGTGGTGTTCGGCTCACAGAAAAAGGCAAGAAAAGCGCACTTATTATTATTCGTAAACACAGAATCTGGGAAACCTTTTTGGTACAAACCCTAGATTTCGGTTGGGATGAGGTGCATGATTTGGCTGAGCAGTTGGAGCATATAGACTCAGAACAACTCACCGACCGCCTCGAACGTTTCCTGGGCTTCCCTCGTTTCGACCCCCATGGTGATCCCATTCCAGACAAATCTGGGAAATTAGAACCTGCCCGCATGATTGAACTCAGCCGCGCCGAGGAAGGAAAGCACTATGTCATTGCCGGAATTCGCAATGACGGTGCAGGCTTACTCCAGTATTTGAATAAGTTGAAAGTAAATATTGGTACTAAAATTTACCTCGACTCGAGAGAGCCTTTTGACCACTCTGTGCATGTAAAAGTTGATAAAGGCCCAAGGGCAAATGTGAGTGTGCTGGTGGCAGAATCGCTAATGGTTGCGGAGGCTTAAAAAAGTTTATCGCAAATAATCATGTATCTGTCTGCTTTCGCAAGGTTTACGCTTCTTAACTCTAAATTTGCAGCATGCAATTAGTTGCCGCCCTGCGCGAAGGTACTACCATGGCAGGAAACGCCCTGCTGAAGAACAAACTCCGTTCGTTTCTTTCTGTGTTGGGTATTACCATAGGTATTTATTGCATTATTGCCGTCTATGCCTTAGTTCATAGCATGGAAAAGAATCTCAATGACAGTTTTTCAGGCTTTGGAACCGATGTGTTGTTCGTGCAAAAATGGCCTTGGGACGACATCGGTGGAGAGTATCCCTGGTGGAAGTACATGGGTCGACCTCAGCCCAATACCTTGGAAGCTGATTTTGTAGCCGAAAATCTTCCCTCAAACCTTCATGCGGGTGTTGCCTTTACATTTAATATGTCTACCGGTGCCAGCTATAAAAGCGTATCGCTAGACTTTGTGCGTGTGAACGCGATATCATATTCCTATAATCAAATTCAAAAAGTAGATATTGAGAATGGTCGCTATTTCTCTTTGGCAGAAATGCAAGCAGGAAGGCCGGTTGCTATTCTAGGCGCGGGAATTGCCTCGGAGCTCTTTGGAACCTTGTCGCCATTGGGCAAGCAAATCCGACTTAAGGGGCAACAAGCCACCGTAATAGGAGTGTGTAAGAAAGAAGGGAAGTCTGTAATCAATAATTCACCGGATGAACAAATTTTCATTCCCGTGAACTTTGCCGCAGGTCTCACCAATATGCGCAAAGGCGAAAAGAATTGTCAAATTATGGTGAAGGCGGCGAATGGAGTGAGTTTAGATGATTTAAGCTTTGAAATAGAACAGCTTATGCGCAGAAACCGGCGTATAAAACCGCATGAAGATCCCTCTTTCGCCATTAATCGAATGAGCATGATTACCAATATCATAAGCAACTTGTTTGCGCAAATCGGCCTCATCGGTTTCGTTATCGGAGGCTTTTCCATGTTGGTAGGTTGTTTTGGCGTGGCCAATATTATGTTCGTTTCGGTGAAAGAACGCACCCAGGAAATTGGGATTCAAAAATCCTTGGGCGCGAAAAAGAGCTTCATCCTCACCCAATTTTTAATTGAATCCATCATGCTCTGCCTGCTCGGTGGATTGGTCGGGTTGTTCTTTGTCTGGCTTACCCTCACAGGAATGAATGCCGTGCTCTCTGGACAAATGGATTCAGCTCTCAAATTATATCTCAGTTCTACAGATATCGGCATTGGCCTTGGCGTGTCAATAGCTGTGGGCATTTTGGCCGGCGTAGTGCCCGCTGCCTCAGCCGCCAAGCTCGACCCTGTAGAAGCCATTCGTTCAAAATAAATCAAATACCAAACCCAATTGTACCGCACCTATACCATGCTTAATTTCAGATTCATTGCAGTTCTTCTGTTGTTCGCAACCCAAACCCTTTTTTCACAAACGTCCTCATTTGGTCCAGCTTATGGTGTCATGGGTAGGATTGTGGATTCCATGGAACAAAAACCCTTGACCTTGGTTTCAGTTGCAATTTTTAACAGCGAAAACAAAAGCGTGGATGGCGTGATTACAGATTCTACAGGTAAGTTCTTCTTTGCCTTGAAATCTGCTGGTACTTACACATTAGGCATAACTGCAGTAGGATATACCTCAAGGCAGAATATTGCATTTACCATTACAGATAGTGCGCGATTTGCAAATCTCATGAACCTGTGGCTGGTTTCAGCTGTAAAACAAATGTATGGAGCTGTAGTAAAAACAGACCGTCCCTTGATTGAAAATAAAGTAGACCGGCTCGTGTTTAACGCGTCTCAAGATATTAGCAGTAAAGGAGGATCTGCAACAGATTTGTTGCGCAAGGTTCCCATGGTTGAGGTCGACTTGGACGGAAATGTGAGTATTCGAGGCAGCCAGAATATTCGCGTACTCATTAATGGCAAACCCAGTGGCATTGTAAATTCAAGCATTCGTGATGCACTCCGCACCATTCCCTCTGATCAAATTGATAGGGTAGAAGTTATTACCAATCCATCTGCAAAGTATGATGCTGAAGGCACGGCGGGTATTATTAATATTGTGCTTAAAGAAAGCAAACTCAAAGGCAGCAGTGGAAATATTCATACAGGCGGTGGCAACAGAAGCGGTCATTTGGGCTTGGGGATTACCCGCCAACAAGGCAAATCTGGATTTAACTTCCGCATGGGTGGTTATTACTGGCGCAATGTTGGCGAAGGTCTCACCACTCGAAGCAATAACATAGATAGTCATACATATTATTTACTTCAGAAAAGCAATAACCGCACTTTTGGCGGTGGACCTAGTGCCTCAATTGGTTTTGACCACCAGTTTTCAAAGTATAATAGCATTTCAATTACCAGCACCTTGCGCGGCAATTGGAACAGCACGAAAAGCGATTGGGGTGCACAAACAGCAGTCGACCAATTCCCGTATGCGTATTTGTATGGAAGAAATACAAATAATTTTAATATTACCCTAGGCTACGACATTGCGGCAGACTACCGCAAAACCTATCCAAAAGAAGGCCGTGAGTTCGGTATTTCAGCGCAGTATAATGGCAATTCTCAGAATACGGATTATCGCGCCGAACAAACCAATGTGTATGCAGTAGCAAATTACCGCGAGAAAAGCCAGAATCTGGGGTTGAATAATGAGTTTACAATGCAGTCGGATTTTACGGAGCCGCTGTCCAAATCATGGATGTTGGAAAGTGGGGTTAAAGGAATTGTGCGCCATGTGACAAGTAATTATAGTTTTGATAGTTTTAATTTTATACAGAAGGAATTTGCGCCTATTGATTCACGCAAGAATGACTTCTTTTATGACCAAAATGTGCTGGGCGCCTATTCCCAAGCAACGTGGCAGATAAACTCAAAGTATAGCATGCGATTTGGTGGGCGTTATGAATACACCACCTACGGCGGTGGTAGAATTGATTCTAATGTGTCTTTTACGGGAAAACCTTACGGCAATTTCATTCCGTATTTTAATATTAATCGGGTATTTGGCTATACGGGTTTTCTGCGCTTTAATTATACACGCAGGCTATTGCGTCCTTCCCTATTCTTCTTAAATCCATACACAAACTTTTCTGACCCTAGAAATATCACCACAGGAAACCCTTACCTCAGAGCCGAAATAGCAGATAACTTCGAGCTTTCTGCAGGTAAGTATACCCAAAAAGGGGGCGGTTCTTTTAATGTATATCATAAGCGCACAAACAATGCTATTGAATCGCTGCGAAATGTGGATGCTGCGGGTGTGTATGCCACTACCTACGGCAATGTTGGGCTTAACTATACAACAGGCTTTGATATGAATATGAACTTGAAAGGCAAAGAGTGGATGGTGAATCTGAATGGGGGTGTGGGTTATGTTCAAATACAAAGCACTTCACAATCAGGTAGCGCAGCGGGTTTGTCTAATAGTGGATTTATCTATAGTGCTGGTTTATGGGGTTCATACAAATTTGCTAAGCAATGGAGTGCTGAAGCCTTTGCCAGAATTAATGCACCCTCTATTTCCTTACAAGGCAGAACCCAAAACTGGTACTTTCATACCTTGGGATTCAAACGCAGGTTTAAAAAAGACAATGGTGGTATTGGCGTAGGTATTGACAATCCATTTACACCGCATGTAACCTACACAACGAGACAATCAGGTCCGGATTTTTCCTACTTGGATGTGAGAGAAATCAATATGTTGGGCATACGGGTTAATTTCGATTATCGTTTTGGCAAGGTTGAAATAGAACAGCCAAAGAAGCCGAAAAAAGGCATTAAGAACGATGATTTGAAGCAAGGAAATGGCGACGGCAGCGGTCAAGGCACAAATTAACTATCATTTCGGGTGCCCCATTTTTTGTGTAAGCCATAGAAAATGTGTATGTTTGAATCACATAAGGTTCTATAATTCATGGTAAAACAGTGGAATTCGCGCAGTTTCAACCTGCGTCCTTTCTTTCTGAGTGTTTTGTTACTTGCAGCTGGTTTTGTTCAAGCTAAGGTTTGGTACGTAGACAAAAACGGAAACGACACTCTTAATGGCCAATACCCCGTATTTAGTTCGGGTTACGATGGTCCAAAACTCACAATAAATGCTGCCATTGCTTTGGCTTCAATGGGGGATACCGTTTCGGTTACCTCAGGGACATACTCGGAGCACGTAGTAGTGCCAACCTCTCTTGTGTTGGTTTCGGACTATGTTCGACTTGCATGGCTTGAAGTGGATGGAATGAGTGTCAATTTAACCTTAGTTGGAGATACCCTTGAAATTACAGATTCACTGAGTTTGACCAATGGTTACATCATCGCCGATCCAGCAAAGATTTTATTTTGGGTAGATTATTGGGCTCCTATAAAAGGCGGCAGCGATGCAAGTTTTGTGAAAGGTAGAGTCTATCGTAATACACAGACTGGAACGGGTAATTTGGATTTCCCTGTGGGTGTGAATGCGGACTACAGACCTGTAACCGTTTCTTTTCATCAGGTGGTTCCCGATAACCGCCTACATTCTATGCAGGTGTTTAAGGGCAATCCACCTGTGAGTGCAGCTTTGCCTGCTGGAGTTAGGAATATAAGCCGAGTGCACCATTGGGATTTTAAGCGTTATGGCGCTGGTTCTCAAACGGATTATACTTTTGAAATAGCATACGATTCCACATCAGACGATGATGAAGTCTATGATCCTATGGGGCTAAATGTGCTGCATTACACAGGTAAATCAGCATGGGATAACTTGAAAGGCTCAGGAAACTCAAGCAGAAAAGGCACTGTTCAAACGGGATTCTCTGCGGATACCGCGGGTATACTCATCCTTGCAAATAGAGATTCATTTATGAATCCATTAGGCAGTTTACTGCCATTTGCCAAATTCCGCAGTTCAGGGAATTGTGATGGCGATGTGTATTCCTTCACCAGTAAATCATTGCTCATGGCGCCAGCGATTATCCAACGCTATGAATGGGATTTCGGTGATGCCCTGCTCACTGATGATACCAGTGATCTAAAAAATCCTACGTTTACCTACAACGCCCCTGGATTCTATGATGTGCGATTGGTAATTACAACGGATAGTGGATATACGGATACGTTTTTATCCAAAATCCAAGTACATGCGCTTCCCAATGCGTATTTTAAGTTCTCAAATGTGTGCTTAAACCAGGTCAGCAATTTTACCGATTCAAGTTGGGTTTCAAAACCAGATTCGATTTCAAAATATCAGTGGAATTTTGGCGATGGCTTTAGTGCTACCGGAAAAACAGCGGGTAATAATTATGCGGCTCAAGGTACCTACAATGTTGAATTAAAAGTTATTACTACTTCAGGCTGCAGGGATTCAGTGACTGTTCCTGTGAAAGTGTATTCTAAGCCGAAAGCCTATATCGAGAACGCAAATGTATGTTTCGGTAGGTTCTCAAGATTTAAAGATACCAGCAAAATAATTGGGCCTGATACCATTGCTTCACGTTTCTGGATGCTGGGTGATGGCAATACAGCTACAGGGCGTATTGTATCAAATACGTATGGTGCAGCCGGCAATTACAATGTAACACTAAAGGTAACTTCTCAATTCGGTTGCCAAGATTCTGTAAAAACGACCACCGTAATTTACTCCAAACCTTCGCCTTCGTTTATTGCCTCTAACATCTGCGCTGGAGAGAATATCAAATTTACACGTAACCGTTCTACAAATCCACCTGAAAACCAAATCACATACAGCTGGTATCAGAACTACGCGTTGAAGTCTGCGGATACTAGTTGGACACTTACCAACGGAATCCCTGGAGGTCAGAATATTGGGCTAATCGCTGTTAGTAATAATGGATGCAGAGATAGCGCAGTTACAGGTATCGTTGTATACAGTCTCCCAACCCCCAAGATTTATCTAGAGCCAGCCATAGCGACGAATGATTCAATTCAGTGCTTTCTTGGGAATAAATTCCACCTTAGAAATAGTGTTAAACTGAACAACGGACAAGCCATTGCAAACGCAAAGTGGCATTGGGGAGATGGTGTTGTAACCAACCTGATTGATTCAAGCCATAGTTATGCAACTGAAGGGGTCTATAACGTAAAGTTAATAGTTACAACCGATTTGGGTTGCGCAGACAGCATTAGCGCATCGTACCGCGTGCGTGGACGCATCGTGCCAAACTTCGCCATGTTGGGCCTCTGTGCTCCCGATAGTATTACATTATATGACTCAGCCTCCGTTTCTACTTCACCAATACTATCTCATCGTTGGATATTGCCTAGCGGCACGATATATAATGGAAATCCTGCCCGCGTGTGGAACAAACAGGCAGGTACCATTGATGTTAAATTGATCTCAACCAACGCCGAAGGCTGTGTTGATTCTGTTGTTAAAACCCTGTCATTAACCCAACGCCCTGTTGTTTCATGGTTGATTTCTGGCAGTGTGCCTTTCTGTCCAGGTGATTCTGTTACCGTAACCGCAGATGGGGGTAAAAACATGCTCTGGCTGTCTGATTTAGATACAAACCGTAAAAAGGTATTTTATAAGGCTGGGAATTATGTGGTGCGCGCTTCAAATAGCCCCGCTTGTTTTTCAGAGGATTCTTTCACCGTTGTAGTATATCCAAAACCGGTTGTTGACGCCTTTAGCGATACCATCATCTACCGCGGCGGAACTGCATTGTTCCGCGCAAGCGGCGCCCAAAGTTACACTTGGTCTCCTGCACTGTATCTCAACAAAACAACAGGCGCTTCGGTGATTTCAACACCTAAAGATTCACAAACCTATAGGGTTGTTGGAACTTCTGCGAATGGTTGCTTGGACTCAGCAGAGGTTACCGTGAAAATTTTAGAACGTCCTGTAATTCGAATACCCAATATAATTACACCCAATGGAGATGGTGAAAATGATTATTGGGTGCTATCGGATGTAAAAGGATTAGAGCAATTTGATATCACCATCATGGATTACGCAGGCGCTGTGGTATACACCAATAAAAACTATGACAATTCTTGGAATGCGATGAAAGACGGAACATTGCTCCCTGAAGGTATATACTACTATCACATGGAAAACCGTCTTTCCGGAATTGTTTTCAAAGGTTTCATCCAAGTAATCAGATAAAATATGAAAAACATGAAATTAAGAATGTTGCTTGTTTCCCTTCTGATGACTGGAGTTGGAAACGCACAGATAAGTTCTAGGCTTGAACAATACTATAATGATGTAACGGTGGTAAATGCCGCAGCTATGGGTGCAGCAAGCAGTCCCTATGTAAGCTTGTTTTACAACAGAAGCTATGCGGGAGTGAATGGTGCGCCACAAAATATGTTGGCCAATGTCGTGCTCCCTTCTTCGAATAAAAAAACGGCTTTTGGTATATTGTATTTAAAAGAAAGTGCAGGTTTTGGCCAATTGCACAATGCTTATGTTTCGTATTCATATGGTTTCCCGTTAGGCGATGAATCAAAGTTGAGCTTTGGCCTGTCTGCAGGGGTATTGTCTCAGAATTTCGACGTTTCTAAGGCCGTATATATCAGCCAAACAGACCCTGTAGTGAATGCCATTATGCTTACCCCTTCTGCCACTCGTGCGGATTTTCGCGCTAGTGCTTGGTACACCTACAAGGGTTTCTACGCAGGCTTAAGCGGCACGCGGCTTACAACTCCTGGTTTTCAGTTTAAGTACTATAACTATGCTGCTAATGTGAGCTTGCAAAATATTGCCACAGCTATCGCAGGGGTGAATATCTCGGTTTCGGAGAAATCAAAAATACAGCCATCTGTAATGTTTCAAACCTACAATATGACCTTTGCACGTTGGCAAGCCAATGTATCGTGGAGCTATACAGACAAGTTTTGGTTGGGTTTCTCAGCTGGAGATGCAGGACATCTTGGAGGAAATGTTGGATTTAAACCACACGATGGTGTGAAAGTGGGCTATCAAGTTTCTATACCTACCGGTGCCAATTCTAGATTGCTGGGAAATACACATGAATTATATGTGGGTATTGGTCTAAATAGTCAAAAGAAAGCCAAAAACTCAAGCCAAGACAATGAAAGTAGCAGCGATGTTGCAGACAACGAAGTTGAATCCGGACCTGCAGTTCAATCGAGAACCTACAAAAAAGTAAGTGTATCCTCTAAAGAAGAGTTAGAAAAGGAAGGATTGGATTTAGATACTGCGGGTATTACCATAAACCCATTGGATTCTGCTGCTGTTTCATCTGGTATCTATCTTGTGGTTGGCTTGCATAGCAGCCAATTGAATGCGGATAAGCAAATCGAGCAGATTTACATGATGGGACGTTATTCTTGGAAGTTTTATGATCCTGTGAATAAAAGCTATTACGTCTATATCCGCATGTTCAAAACCCGAGCTGATGCTAGTCAGTGGATTATGAATAACGATACAGGCTTGCCTCAAGCGTGGATCCGTGAAGTAAAATAGGAGTACCTTAATAACTTGTGCAAAGCGCAGGGCGCGAACTGCACAGAATCTTTTTATTTTTGCTCCAATGGAAATTACTGGAAAAATTGTTCAGTTGCTCGAGAAGCAAACTGGTCAAGGCAAAAATGGTACTTGGGAAAAACAAGATTATATTCTCGAAACAGAAGGTCAATACCCTAAAAAAGTGTGCTTTAACCTTTGGGGAGAAAAAATTAGCCAATTTGCAATCCAACAAGGCGATGTTGTAATGGTGAGTTTCGATATCGAAAGCCGCGAGTATAATGGCCGCTGGTACACCGATGTTAAAGCATGGAATGTGAAGAAGTCTGGTGCTGCCCAAGCGCCTCAAAACCAACCTGCGGAAGACCTTAGCTTTGCTCCTTTTGAAGAAGGTGGAGATCCATTTGCTGCCAGCAACTCTGGTGGTGACGATTTACCCTTCTAAAAACAAAAGAGGTTGCTTCATAGCGCCCTCCTCTGTCTATCAGGAAGCATATTACGTTACTACAGACTTCGGCAGTTTATAAGTCTGTATCCGGTCCGGTGTATCGCTATCGTTTGGCGGACCTGTAATTGCTTGTTACTTGAATAACGCAAATCCCGTGCAAATTCTTTTGAATACTACCATTATGACAATAAATTCGCACTTTCTGTATCCCTACCATGAATAAATGGCTATTTATCCTGCTTGTTGCCGCTTTATCCTCCTGTAAAAAGTTTGATATAGAACCAGGTGCTCCAGATTGTATAAAAAATACAGCAAGAGAAAGAACCAAAGATGTAAATAGTGAATACGCTACTATTTTGGAATATGAATTCCAAGGGAAGTTGGTATACGTATTTGATCTTGATGCAGGAGCTCCCGATTCCCAAGCCGATATTTTTGATGCGAATTGTACCTTGCTCGGCCGTTTAGGAGGCATTGCTGGAAATCGAATCATTAATGGAGAAGATTTTGCCTCTGCTATTTTTAAAAGAAAAATCTGGCCCTTAAAGAGATAGTTTTATTACTTCGTTAACTTAAACTGCCCTGCAATTACTGCAGTTTTCGCATCCTGGGTCTTTGCCCACCATGCCGCAATGATTCCTGTTAACCGATCTCCACTACCGCCCTGCGCCAAACTCGAATTTCCCAAATCACTCACAATTACTTCTCCCTCGGCTGAAAAATAAGTACTGTATTTGTTCTTCGCCAATAGGTGTATTCCCAGTCCTACCGCTAACGCCCGCCCTTTCTCTATGAATTGAGAATCTTCAACTGTAAATCCAAATAAACGTTGGAACTCTCCAGGATGTGGAGTGAATATACTTCCTTTGGGCACACGCTTCAGCAGGGTGGGGTCTTCTGATAAAATTGTCAATGCATCGGCATCCAGCAATAGTTTTCCGCCTCTTTGGATTGCGGATTCCAACAAGGCTTTACGTGCCTCATGGGTTCCCAATCCAGGACCAATGGCAATAATATCAATCTTCGCTGTTGGCATGGCCTCAAATGAAGCAGCGGTTAAGTCTTGTGCAATGCACATTGCCTTTGGTAATTGCGCCAACCAGGGCTCACTTCCTTTTTCAGTGAATACATGGGTGTAACCCGCGCCATTTTCAATGCAAGCCCTAGCTGCAAGGGCAATTGAACCCGACATCCCCTGGGTACCCCCAATGAGCAAAACCCGGCCTTGCGTGCCTTTATGCCCGAATATTGGGTTTTGAGGAAGCCATTTTTCTAACTTTGAAATCCAAGGTTCCTGCGGTGAAATAAAATGCACGTCAGCATCAGCATTGTCAGTCTTTATCCCTGCGTTTACGAGTTTGAACTGTATGCAATGCTGCGGATGAAAATAGGCTGGTTTTGCGCATTGAATACCTATGGTTAACTGCGCGCGCACATAGCTGTCTTCTCCGAAATTCCCATTATCGGGCAGTCCCGAGGGCATATCTATTGAGAAGGTCTTTTTCCCAGAAGCATTAACCTGGTGAATGATACTTTGAAATACGCCTTCAGGCTTGCTGCGCAAGCCTGTTCCGAATAAACCGTCAACTATATAGTCAATTCCTTCCATAGTAAGAGAATCGCCTAGGTGAAACATATGTATCACCTCCGGTCTGTATTGTTGAAGCAGCTGCAGCTGAAACTCTCTGCTTGGACTAGGGCTGCGGTCGCCAGTAACCAAGAGCACGGTTGCACTGTGCCCATCGGTTAGTGCCATTCTTGCAATGCAAAGGGCATCGCCCCCATTGTTTCCCGGCCCGCAAATAAAAAGTAAGGAACTGCGCTTTTCCCACTCTTTTTGGAGCTGATTGTAAACTGCCCGAGAAGCCCTCTCCATCAATGCTATGGATGAAATTGGCTCTGACTCCATGGTCTCCCTATCGCATTGCCGCATTTGGGCTGAAGTCAGAACGGGCGTTAGAAAGTCCATATTTTTAAACTCCCTGGGTTAACAAAAACTTCAACAGCTGATTCTGCAAACCCAATGGCTTCTCCATCCACATGCAGTGGCTTTTTGCCCTCGAATTCCATCCTAAATCCTGCCCCTGTGAAACTATATACATCGGCACTGCCCTGCACTTGATTGCTTGCAAACCGGAAGCCAAGGACTGGGAGCTTTAACGGATTCATTTTCTTGAAAATAACCGCACTCAATGTGCCATCATCATCGCGGGCACCTGGGTCCAACCTGAAGTTATTACCCCATTGACTCCCATTGCAAAAGTCTACCATCCAGGCTTCACCCTGCCACATCCCATTCTCATTTTGAATGCGAATAGGGAAGGGGTCGAGTTTTAAATTCTTAACCACAGTTTCTGCATACCCAGCCAATCCGCGCTTGGTTTGATCTTTAAAGGCGTGGCTGATTTTTGCGGCAAACCCAAGACCTGCAATATTTAAAAAATGCAAGCCATTAATAATTCCTGTATCGCGCACGCTGACTACAGGATTTTCAACTACAGCCAGCGCTTTGTGCCATTGCATGGGTATAGCATGATGTCTTGCAAACCCATTTCCAGAGCCCAAAGGTATAATTCCCAAGGCGGTTTCAGTACCCAGTAATTTTCCGCTGATTAGATTCAAAGTGCCATCACCTCCGCAAGCAAAAACAGCTTTGTAGTTTTTTTGTGCCAACTCAACTGTAGCGGTGGCCATATCCTCAGGACTTTCCAATGACAGCAAAGTATTAGGTGCATGCTGTTTCAGCCATTCTTCCAATGCAGCCGCCTGTCGCCGGGTGCCTTTTGTACCTGATTTAGGATTGATTAAAAAAGCTATTTTGTCGAGTTTCACTAATTATTGAATACGTAATCAACCAGATTTGCGCCCATTTGAAGTGCCTTGGTGCGCACAGCTTCTGGGTCATTATAAACTTCACCATCTTCCCAGCCATTTCCTAAATCACATTCGTAATCGTAAAAACACACCAATCTTCCTTCCCAAATGAGTCCAAACCCTTTTGGGGCTTTGCCGTCGTGCTCGTGAACTTTGGGTAAACCACTGTTAAAGTTGTACAGCTGATGGTAAATAGGATGGCTAAATGGCAATTCTGTAAATTGTAGTTCAGGAAAAACCTTCTCCATCTCTCGACGGATGTATTTATCCATGCCGTAGTTGTCGCATATATGCAAAAAACCCCCGCTTTCTAGATACAATCGCAGATTTGAAGCTTCGGATTCAGAAAAAATCACATTGCCATGTCCCGTCATAAACACAAAGGGGAAATTGAATAGATCGCTGCTGCCTACTTCTACCGTAGCCTCAGTTGGGTCGATACTGGTGCCTGCACTTTTATTGCAAAAAGTGGCCAAATTTTGTAATGCAGTCCTGCTGCTATACCAATCACCTCCACCGTTGTATTTTAATCTTCCCAGGCGGTTTGAATAAGCCCGGTCTTGTTGGGTAAAGGCAAAAACAATAACACACAGCATAATGCTCGCTACCATTACTGTGATATACCTTTTCCAAGCCTTCATTGCATCGGCAAAGTTAAGTTATTGTGCGATTGGGTGTGCATGCTCCTTGTAATCTGACGTTTTCATGAACGGAACCTAGTATTTTTCTTTCCGTACTATATTTGAAAACCATCCATGCTTCGCTTTGCTTCAGGGAAATACGCCCATGTTTTACTAGTTATAATCGTGCTATTGTTTTGCGCCTATCCACTGTATTATCGCATGGATTTTCCGGTAATTGAACAATGGGATGAGAGCCGCAATGTGGCCAATTGTTTGGAAATGCTGCGAAATGGAAACTTCATTACCCGCCACTTCCAAGGGAAACCCGATATGTATGAATTGAAGCCTCCCTTCTTAATATGGCTTCAAGTATTCAGTGTGCGTATGTTTGGATTTTCGGAATTCGCAGTTCGGCTTCCTACAGCGGTTTTCTCCTTCTTAACCATTCTGTTGTTGTTTAAAATATCCAAGCAACTGCTGAAAACCTATTACCCAGGTGCCATTGCCGCATTGATTCTTGCCACCGCCATAGGATACATCGGTAAACACGCGGCGCGAAATGGAGAGCATGATGCTATTCTTGCTTTTTTTACCCTAGCTATGCTGTATCATTGGTATCATTTTTTAGATACGGGTCGAAGCAAATCCTTTTGGTTGTTTTGCATAGCAGTATTCTTTACTTGGTTCACCAAAAGTATTTCGGGTTTGGTGTTTCTTCCCGCTTTGTTGGCTTTTGGTTTGGTTGCCAAACCGCAATTGTTATTCAGCAAGCTTCGGATCCTGCTCATGGGAGCTGTCCTTACACTTCTGCCAATTATTGGCTATTATATGCTCCGCAACATGCATTCTCCTGGCTATTTGCAAGCCGTTTGGGACGGAGAATGGTTTGGCCGTTACCTAAAACCCTACACGTCTACGGTTTCTGAAAACAATGGGTTTCTCTATTATATGCTAGGCTTCGATAGGCGCTTTTATCCATACCATTGGCTGTTCTGGCCAGTTTTTGGGAGCCTGTTTCTTGGAATCCCACAGCATGTAAAAAGATGGATGTGGTTTTTGTTGTTCCAAGCAAGTTGGTTCTTGCTCGTGATATCCTTAGGCGATAAAAATTACTGGTATGATGTACCTCTATATCCTCTATTTGCCTTGATACTCGCAGTGGGGATTTGGAGCATTATTTCATTATTGCCTGCAAAAAACCAATTCAGTGGATATGCAATGCTCACCACATTGTTTTTCATTTATCCATACCCAACAGCAATAGAACATGTACTTGCCGATAAAGGTCCGCAAACGGAAGTTGGCAATCTGTGCCGCTTTCTGAAAAATCAATCAACTGCAATGCCTCATGAAGTCAAAGTGCTTCCTTCAGCTTTTGAAAGCCCTTTGCTAATTTATAAGGAGCAATTTCAATTGCAAGGAAACAAACTGCACATTTCTACTCCCGATTCCTTGCAGGTAGGTGATTGTGTGCTGCTGTGCAATAAGGATATACTGAATCAAATCAATGCCCGTTGGCATTGGGAGAAGCTCAAGGAGGCTAACGAGTGTTTGTTCGTAAAACTAATCGCCTCAAAACAAAATACCAGCCCTGAGTAATATCCCACTTTGTATATCCCCATTGAAGTAGGGATTGCTGTAAGCCTTTAGCCCGAGGCTGAGTGCTGAAGTAACCATTCTGCTGTATTCCATTTGTATGGCCACACCTGCGGATTTTTCCGACCCTCTAACTATGGTTTCGTCAACAATAACGCCATTTACAATGGTTGTAGAGCTAGCGAAAACATTGTAAACCCTGTAGTAATTCAAACCCGTACCGATGCGAAAATCACCTTTGCCAGTGTTTTTAAAGGGGGAAAGATAGAGATTAAGTCCAGCCTGTCTGAAGTTACTGTGAATGAAAACCCCATTTTCACTGCTGCCCACTTGAACCGCTGCTGCAATTTTGAAATAGGAGTTTAAACGGTAATTATACTCATTTTCAATTGCCAAACACTGCATATCACCTGTTCCTAAAAGTGAAGGGCCAAATCCCAAACGAAATTCATGGCGCGCTGTGCTTTGAGACATCAATTGTCCCGCTTGAATAATGAAGAATACGAAAAGGAAGGAGAGTTTTTTGTTATTCATGGTAATAACAAAGAAAATGAAAAAAAATCAAAGAAATGAAACCGCGGTTTGGTGGGATTAAACCCACAACCAAATCAAAAACAAAGAGCCCACAACAATTCGGTACCACCCAAACCACACAAAGCCGTGTTTTTTCACCAACCCAATAAAGAACTTAATGGCAACGAATGCGGTGATAAAGCTAAATAGATTGCCAATGGCAATGTCAGTTACCTGTGTGCTGCTGAGAGCATCCCAATTGCTGTAAAGCTTATAAATACCGGCTGCTGATAGGGTAGGAACTGCCAAAAAGAAGCTGAACTCTGTTGCCGCGACCCTGCTCATTCCTGTGCCTAAAGCACCGGTGATGCTGGCCGCACTTCGACTCACTCCGGGTATCATAGCAACACACTGTGACAAACCAATAAGGAAAGCGTCTTTGTAGCTCATAGTGTCTACATCTTTGTTTCCGCCAGGAAACCACTTGTCAAGAAACAACAGAAATATTCCAATGGCCACCAAAGCAATTCCAACAATCACAGGGGTTTGAAGCAATGTCTCTAAATAATCGTCTAGTAATTTACCGAGTATCGCCGCAGGAATGAAACCTACTATGAGTTTCTTGTAAAAATCAAATCCCTTAAAGTCAAGAAAACGCTTGTAGTAGGCAACTACAACTGCGAAAATCGCCCCAAATTGAATGCTGATGATGTAGGTGTCTATCTCTGACAAATCCAAGCCCATAAGCTTGCCAGTCATCATCATATGCCCGGTAGAACTTACAGGAAGGTATTCCGTAATTCCCTCGATTATCGCGAGGATTAGGTTTTCAACCCAAGTCATTACTCAGCAGTATTCTGCTCTTTTTTCTTGTAGAAAATGGCTACAAATCCAATGCAGAAACCAATAATGACTACAATGGGGGCCAAGGTGGCACGGCGAAAATCGTAAATATCACCTTCTTTACCTGACATAAGGGCGAAGCCGATGATAAGCACCAATAGGGACGCTGCAGTGAACATGTAATTCATTTTGCCAAACAGCATGGGTGAATTCGCAGGTAGCTTGTTGCTATTGGTTTTCTCTTTTGAAACGGGGGCTTTATGCTTTTGAGTGCTCATTAGTAAAGATTTTCAATTTTAGTGCGAAGATACTTACGCGTACTGAACCATGCACTAATTATCGCTAGGATTATTCCAAAAATCGCTATACAAGCAAAAACGATAAGGGCATGTTGCCAGTTAATAAAGGTCGCAAATTCGCGAATGGTAACAAACTCCTTCCACAAAAAATGCAAGCCATACAACAATCCCAGCAAGAATGCAGCCGCTATTGGCACTGCAATTAAGGCGTGTTTTATAAACTTCAAAATGAAAGGTTTGACAATGAAAGTATTGGTTGCGCCAACCAATTGCATGCTTTTTATAATAAATCTATTGGCAAAAATGCTCAAACGAGTGCTGCTATTGATGAGTCCTATGGCGATCAATGTGAAAATAAGCACCAAACCGAGCAGGATGAATTGAATGCGTTTGAGGTTTTTGTTTACTGATTCTACCAAGTTTTTCTGATATACTACATCCTCTACGATAGGATCAGCACTCATTCTGCGGGCAATTTGTGCGATTTTATCAGGGATGGCATTCTCCGCCTTGAAAAATACTTCTACCGACAGAGGCAACTCCGATGCCTCAACGTATTGCATGAAATCGTCGTCGTATTTGTCGCCCATTTGCTTATAGCCCTCTTCCCGACTCACAAAGTGGGTGCGTTTTAGCCAAGCCTCTTGTTGAAGTGCTTTTTCAAAATTGCGAACGGTGAACTCCTGCACGCTGTCTTTGAAATATACATCAATACCTGAACCCTCTACCAAGCTTTTGCTCAGTCCGTTGAAACCAAGTACGCTAAAGCCAAGTAACCCTAGCATGAACATGACCAAAGCCAAACTCAATATACTTGGCAATACCGATGGTTTTTTTCTCTTTATACGGGGCTGTGTTTCCGACACAATGCGAAATACCTAACTGCAGGGGAAACGCGCAAACAAAGTTATCCGCAGAATGAGAACAACACATATTTTCATCATATTCCTACCTCAGCGATAGAGCTTCATTTTATTTCTTTTTACATTTGCATTCTATGTTTGATTATCCCATTGGTACCCGTGTAAACCATCCTAGCAAGGGTGAAGGTGTAATTATGGCTGATACAGGTTCTTCTTATCGAATCTTCTTCTCAGCCGACACAATTTTGGAAATCGGAAAGTCCTTTGCTGGACTTGAACTCATTGAGCTCGGGGCGCCAGCAGAAGCACCGCTTACCCTAGAAAATGTGGAACAAGCACTAAGAAACATACTAGTGAAGTACAGCGATATTGGAGGAAGAACGGAACTAGGAAATCGTTGGATAAAAGGAAACTTGGTATTCGAACCCAATGATGACGGCCTTAGCCCACATGAAAT
>JBEIRK010000084.1:0-11771 GCA_040376005.1 Flavobacteriales bacterium | reverse complement strand
CCCTTGGTTTCCAAGGTCAATAAGGCATCGGTGCTTGAACAAGCATAGAACGTGCTCGGTTTTATCAATTGCAACTCAGAACCAAGCTTACGCTGCAGCACAATACTGTCTGGTTTGCTACATCCATCAAAGGCCACGAGTAACAATGCCGTATCTGTTGGTGCATTTATGTATTCAAAATAATTTTGAACCTTTAAGCTATCTACTTTTGAACCGTGAATGGTGAGCAGAATCGGTCCAGTACCTCCAACTATACTTCCGCGTATGGTGTCTTGCACACGGCAGACCACTTTATTCGTGTTTGTTAGTTGCAAGTCTAAGTTTGATGGTATAGCTGGATAGACCAAAGTATCGCGAATACCACAGTGGTTTATCGCGCTTATCTTTATTGGTGTGTTTGTCTCTATCACCCTGGAATATTGTATTCCTTGCAGATTTGGCCATACAACACTATCTCTACCTTGGCTCCACACAATGCGACTCGGCTTCTCTGTAACTGAAATATCAAATGTTACCGATTGACCATAACACCATTGCTGTGGAAGGGTGCCTAATGTTATGCTTGGTTTTATAATTGCATGTACCTTCTGGTAGGCTGTATCCGGAATACTACAGCCATCGCTTACAATACATTGTAGCAATGTATCTTGTGTTACTACAAAATCAGGCACAAGGGCAGACCCATTCCATTCTATCAATTGTTTATATGATGTATCGCCTCCAGCAACAGCGCTTATGGGTTGGTAGCTAGACCCTATGCATACATTCGTATCCGACAACAGCGTCAATTGCAATGGCGCGGACACTTTTAACATTGCCGTATCATACAACACTGTGCCATAGCACCCGTCGCTGCTTCTAGCGATAATAAGCTGGTCTTGCTTGCCTACCATTGTTAGGGTATCTCCCAGGTAGCCACTGGACCATTGAATGGAATCTAACTTATAGTGAATCCCAGCCCGGTTGAAATACTTTAATGGCTCGCCGTAACAAGCTGTTTCTGGACCGTTAATATCTAACACGGCAGTATCGTATGTATCAATTCTAAACGTATCCCCAACCACCGAACAGCCCGGCTTCTGTATTTGCAACACCATCACAGATGTGCTGTCTAACCTAAAGTTAACAGAGTCACAACCTGCACAAAGTGCACTATTGTTTAACCACCATTGTGGCCGATAACGGTCTGTATAACTTGCGGTATAGCGAAGCACTGTACCGGCGCATACGGTTGTATCGGCTATGGGCTTTAAATTAGGTATCGCATATACATATACCTGAAACTGCGCCGTATCCCAAATATCCTGCTGTTGGCAATCCAAATAGGGCCGCTTGGCACGCAACAAAATGCTATGCAATCCGGTGTCCTTGAATATATGGGTAATTGAAGACCCGCTGTCCCTTTGCCCCTGTATCGTCCATTCTGCTGCTTTTGCTGTGTACCAATCCGTAACCATCTCTAGCTTCACAGGCGTGTTTTGACACACTTGCTGTATGCCTTGGGCTGGGGTTACTATTGTGCTGTTGAGCCTAGCTTGCAACCACTTGGTTCTATAAATTGCCCCTTCTGTGCTCACATTCTGCGAACCAGTTCCCATAAGCTCTTGGGCATATTGCACATAGGCCCCTTGGGGCGCTTGTATCCAGTTTACTCTATTGCCTTCAAGTAGTAGGGTGTCGAAATAGAAATTACCCGGAATTTTATTTGCCCTGTTTGTAAAAACCTTCTTTCGACCATTGGCGTATACCACAGCACTGTTGGCGTCTCCCCTAGCCAGCACCCAAGCTATGGGCTTTTTCCACTTGCGCGGTACGATGATACTGTCTTTATGAAACAAGCATGCAATACGCATGGTATCTGTGCTGATTTCATCAAAGGGAAATGCTTGTACTGCAACATGATATGGTCCACGTATGCCACCCACATAGGTTCTTACTGCAATTGGCTTATCCGCTTCTATAAAACCGCTGGTCTGCAGGGTATCTCCATCCGTATCTCCTTTTTTGAGCAGGGTTATGGGCCGCTTGTTTACCTTTACCTTGGTATTGTCAAACAAGGCTACTACTTGAACTACAGTATGGTACGGCACCCAAACAGAGCTCATGGCACCTAAGTTCCCAGCCTCCTCATTGCCACTAAATACAGGCACAGCATATTGGCGAGAATAGGCCTGGTCCGGGGGTACTTCTGAAAATAGAAAACTGTAAGAACCACTAGGCATACCTTCTAAATAAGGTTTAATTGGATAGCCCATTTTTAGCTTCCATAGCATCTCCCGTTGGCCAGCACCCGTGCCGGTAAATACCGCCAAGGGTTTGCAATTGAGGCTGCGGATACTGGTACCTACAATATCAGAATTGCCTCCATCACCATTTGCATAATAATATTCTCCTTTGTTTAGTAGGTATTTGTATTTTATGCCTTTTAATTCACCTGTTATAAGATCTTTTGTAGGCAATACCTCTATAAGAGTGCTGTCTTGCTGAGATACAGCGCATATAAAACTACCAGGGTGGTAATAATCAGGCCCATATACTTTTACTGAAAAGGCAGTATAGCTTAAGTTTGATTGATGTTTATCTTTGCTATCTCTTGTGTTCATTGTAAATCCATACATTGATGCACCACTTAAATTAAAAATCGCTACATCATTGGTCCAATAATTTGCAGTATCATATGTAGCGTCACCTTTTGAAAATGACTTTATTGTCAGTTCATGTCGTGACAGAACGGTTAGGGATCGACGAAAAATTGCAGTGTCACCCCAATACACATTATTGGGTATGGGATTGCCTACATAGTACAATGACGTAACATCATTACCGTAAGGTATCATTAAGGTATCCAGACCTATATTATTCAATATTAATTTCCTTACTGATTTATTATGATTAATGGTGATATAAACGGTATCATTTGGCATACCATTAATTGATAAAAATACAGGAGCAATGGAATCAAAATATTTTGGTGTATTTCTTGATTTCACTAAACGTTGCAGAATTACTGTCTTTTCAACAAGCGGTTGAGCATGTGTATATATGTTTGTGCATACACACATAAAAACGAAACCCAATATCCGTTTGATAAGCATGAGAAATTCTACCTTAACAATCAATTATATACACCATCACAACTTTGAGGGTCTGGTATCAAATTAGATTCTTGATTCTGTAAGAAAATTGGATAAATATTATTCCAAATTGAAATAGACGGTCCCGTACTCTGTTCTGGATTTGTGGCACCACTACTGTTTCCAATTTCAAATGCATCACAGTCACCTCCATCCCCAGTGCCGGCAATTGTGCATTTTATACGAATCTCGTGGCGCAAAGGATCTATTGGTGTAGCATCACTCATATTTGGATGATTAATTTTTGAATTGATTTTTCATATTATACAGTTTATATAGCATACCGAAATAACAAAACAATTGTTAAAAATACAAATTTAAGGCAATTTAAGTTTTGATACTACTGATGGAGACAAGGAGACAAAGAGCATTCTAAGCGCCACAAAAACCACCCCAAAACCACAAAAAAAGGCTGCCCTAGGGACAGCCTTTTTGAAGATTCATAGTTTAAATTAACCCAATTGGATGCGGCGGAACGACTTCACGGTAAGACCGTTTTCAATGTCGTTCAACATTTTGGCAACGGTTTTAGAACCGTCTTTCACAAACTCTTGGTTCAACAAGGTTGAGTCTTTGTAGAATTTCTCCAACTTACCTTGTGCAATTTTGTCGATAATGTTTTCAGGCTTGCCTTCAGCGCGTGCTTGTTCGCGGCCGATTTCCATTTCGCGTTCTACAGTGGTAGAATCAACACCGTCTTTATCCACTGCTACAGGATTCATTGCTGCAATTTGCATTGCCACGTCTTTACCTGCTGCATTGTTGGCTTCAGAAGGCGCCAAGTTCATTTCTACCAACACACCTAGGCGATTTGCACCGTGGATATAGCCCACAATGTTTTCACCTTTAAGGAGTTCGTAGTTTACCACGTCGATTTTTTCGCCAATTTTAGCAACCTCATCAAGAAGGCGGCTGGCGATAGTACCACCTGCGATGCTCAAGTTTTTGAGATCTTCAAGGGTAGCTGGCTCATTATTCAGGGCTGCAGTAGCAATTTCGTTTGCAAACGCTACGAAAGCTTCATTCTTGCCTACGAAATCGGTTTCGCAAGTAAGTTTGATAATCACACCTGTTTTGTTATCGCTGGTGGTAAGTGCAATAACTGCACCTTCAGAAGCTTGGCGGTCTGCGCGGCTTGCTGAAATTTTAGCACCTTTTTTACGAAGAAAGTCGATGGCTGCTTCAAAATCACCGCCGGTTTCGGCCAATGCTTTTTTGCAATCCATAAGACCTGCGCCAGTCATTTGACGCAATTTATTTACATCTGCTGCACTAATGCTCATAGTAAGATTTGGTTATTGAATACGACAATCAGAGAGATTAAGCTTCAGCAACTGCAGTTTCAGCAGCTGGGGCAGTTTCTTCTTCTGGCTTCTCGCGGCGGCGTTCTTGCAAGCCATCAACGATAGCAGCAGTCATTTCACCTACGATAATTTCGATACTCTTAGAAGCATCATCATTGCCTGGGATTGCATAATCAACTGCAGTAGGATCTGAGTTGGTATCTACCAAAGCAAAAGTTGGGATGCCCAAACGCACAGCTTCAGAAATCGCGAGGTGTTCGCGCTTTACGTCTACGACGAAAATCGCACCTGGCAATTTGCTCATGTCTTCGATACCGCCCAACATACGCGCCAATTTCTCTTTTTCACGCGCCAACATCAAACGTTCTTTTTTGTTGATGCGTTCGAAAGTACCATCGGTAGCCATACGGTCGATATTCTGCATGCGCTTGATACTGCGACGTACAGTTTGGAAATTGGTAAGCATACCACCCAACCAACGTTCAGTAACGTAAGGCATATTTGCTTTAGAAGCGCTGTCTGCTACAATATCTTTAGCCTGCTTTTTGGTAGCAACGAACATAATTTTACGTCCGCTTTTGGCGATATTGCGAATGGCAGCTTTTGCTTCTTCCAGTTTTGCTTCTGTTTTGTTCAGGTCAATAATGTGAATACCATTCTGCTCCATGAAAATATAGGGAGCCATTTTTGGATTCCACTTGCGGGTAAGGTGTCCAAAGTGTACACCTGCGTCCAACAAATCCTGTTGAGTATAAGCCATTGTCTTGTATTAGCGTTTAGAGAATTGGAATCTTTTACGGGCCTTCTTCTGACCTGGCTTCTTACGTTCTACCACACGAGAATCGCGGGTAACAAAACCAGCTGCTCTAAGAGCAGGTTTCAGTTCGGCATTATGCTCCACCAAAGCTTTAGCAATGCCCAAACGCACAGCTTGCGCTTGACCACTCTGTCCGCCACCACGTACGTTTACGTTGATGTCGAATTTGCCAGCATTGTCGGTCAATGACAAAGGACTCTCAATAGAGGTTCTGTGCCACTCCAATGGAAAATAGTTTTCAAAAGCGCGGTTGTTAACAGTGATTTTGCCGTTACCCTCTTTAAGGTAAATACGCGCAACTGCCGCTTTCCTTCTGCCTGAGTTGTTGATCATACTTTATAGTCTCAGTTATCGAATGTTAATACTTCGGGTTTTTGTGCCTCGTGATTGTGAACACCACCCTCAAATACATGAAGATTGGTAAACAATCTGCGTCCCAAACGATTCTTTGGCAACATGCCTCTTACAGCATTCTCCACCAATCGTGTAGGCTTCATGTCCTTCGCAAGGGTACTGCGCTGACCACCTGGATATCCAGTGTGCCTCAGAAACTCCATGTCCTGCATCTTGTTTCCTGATAGGTTCACCTTCTCTGCATTGATTACGATGATGTTATCACCACAGTCAACGTGAGGGGTAAAGTCTGGCTTGTTCTTACCACGGATTACGAACGCAATCCTGCTGGCCAAACGGCCTAAATTCTGTCCTGTTGCATCAACTACATACCATTTCTTGTTAACGGTTTGCTTGTTTGCCGATGCGGTTTTATAAGTACTCAGCGGATTCACAGTGTATTCTGCTTAATAATTTTGGGGTTGCAAAAGTACCACTTTTATTCTCCAGTTGCAAGTTGTCCACAACTTTTTTTCGCGTACTTCATTTCAGACGCATTGTTTTTATCAACAATTCGCCCTTTTACAGCCCCCTTAAAATAGCGAAACCCCTGAATTATCAAGGGTTTCACGATTTCTGATTTATTTTTCTTACCAATCGTCCTCATCAGGCTGATATGGCTCTTTCAAGGTCTTCGTTAACTCAGCAACCAATTGTTTCACCTCTCGGTCTGCTGCCAACAAGTATGGATCGGTTGCCTGAAACCCCTTCTTGAGCTTCATGTAATATTCGTGATAGGTGCGGGTAGCTTCCTTGCCTGTACCATCGGCCGCCTGTATATGTACAAAGTTGCCAAATTGATACTTGTAACGGTTGTCCTTGAAACGCAAGGTCAACTTGTATTCTAAAGTACCCACGGTCTCCTGCTTGTAATTACCATACTTAATCACCATAGGTACAGATACCAATAAGGTGATGCGGTCGGCCTTCTTGTCTTCTACCGTAAACTTCTTTAAGTTCTCTTTGCCAAATTTGGTCAACAAATGCTTGCGTGCCCTCCAATACAAAGAGTCCGCCATGCAATATTCGCAATCCTCATCTTCTATGATACCTTCATAGTAGATAATCTCACGTAGGCTATCATAAGGTGGCACAAATCGCACATAGGGTTTTCTTTCAGGCATTTTAGGACCCTTGGTCTCTTCAGCGCCACCCCAGCCGCCTGCATCGCCGCCACCCCAAGCATCACCACCAGCGGATGCGGTAGTGTCGGTCTTAGCCGTGTCGGCGGGTGTCTCTGCTCCTCCTCCACCCCAATCGCCCCATTGGGCTTTGCCGGGAATCATAACCAGAAATAGTCCGGCTACGCATATTGATTTAAGTGTTTTCAATCTCTTTTGATTCATGCTTTGGTATGGCAAATTCAAAAAGTTTGCCAAAAAACGGCCGCGAATATACATTCTAACCTTATTGCCTAAAAACATCTGCCAATGGTTTACGTTCATTTTAAAGTGTTACTAATAGCTCCTAAACTGATTTTTTGAATTTTTATTGTGTTCGTGGAAATCTTCCTTTTGAAAAAATCTTCGGTGCTTTCTTCCCTTTGCGCAACTTTATCTGCTCCTCTTCCGGCAATTGCACAATACTGGTGCAGGTTTCAGAACATGCCCCATGATACTGCTCCGCACAAGCGCTGCATTGTATAAAAAGCAAATGGCAGCCTGTGTTTGAACAATTGACGTGGGTATCTGCCGGTTTTCCACATTGATGGCACTGTGCAAGAATTTCATCAGTCACCCGTTCGTGCAATCGTTGGTCGAAAACAAAGTTTACCCCGTGAAAACGATTGTCTAAGTCGTTTTCCTTTACCTGCTTCACGTAGTTAATGATACCACCCTCAAGGTGATACACTTCTCCAAAACCGTTGTGCTTCATCCAGGCACTGGCCTTTTCGCAGCGAATGCCTCCCGTGCAATACATCAAAATACGCTGGTTGCGCTTCTCACCAAACTCATCGATTACCTCTTCAAGTTCTTCTTTGAAGGTATCTACATCCGGACAGCGGGCATTTTCAAAACGGCCCACCTCACTCTCATAGTGGTTGCGCATGTCTATAACCACAGTATCGGGCATGTCCATCATCTTGTTCCAACCTTCTGCATCCAGGTAGTTTCCTGTATTCGAAGGGTCAAAGGTGGGGTCCTCTATGCCGTCGGCCACAATTTTGGGACGCAGCTTCAAATCCAACTTGTAAAAAGACTTATCAGACTCTTCTATGGCGATGTTTAATCGTATCCCATTTAAAAAATCTATGCTGTATAAGGCTTGGCGAAAGGCGTCTACCTGCTCTTCCGGCACGGCAATTTGCGCATTAATACCCTCGGCTGCTACATACACCCTGCCCACCACTTCTAACGCTGTAAACATGAGGTAGAGTTTGTCGCGAAATGCCGCGGGCTCTTCAATGGGATGGTACTTGTAGAAGGAGATGGTCCGGTAAGGGCGTGGATCCGCCAACATGCGTAACTTCAACTCCTCCCTGTTCACTCTGTTGTGCAATAACATGGAATTGGGAATGTTTGAATTAGGCTGCGAAAATACTGTTTTTTGTTGAGTTTGTATGTGCGAAAGGTCACCGTGAGCATGCCATCTCAAGCAAGATAGCGCCGCTACAGCCTAGTACACGAAGTCAATTTGGGTTACTTTTTTATCGGATACCGCGTTTACCCGATTCAAACGAATATTCTCTACATGCATAGGCCACCCGGTTTCTGTTTGAATTTGGGCATTGATGCTCTCTTTTATTTCCAAATGCTTTATCAATTCCGCATCTTCAGGAATAGGAATGCCTAAATCCTTATAAACGGCTTTTAGCGTGCTTAAAATCAGGGGCTTTGCCGCTACGGAATCCAGCTTGGTAAACTGCGAAACTTCAAACTGGCTCTTATCTGTGGCTACCTTAGAAACCTCAATTTTCACTTGTGCAGGAAAGGCTGGACCGCCAAATGGATTGGGAAATTCGCTGGCTCCGTATCCCGGCTTGAGCCTATTGTACTCTCCCCCATGAAAGAAGTGCAGCATGGTAATCTCTTCGCAGGCTTGCAATACCATTTCATCCGAGGTAAGGTATTCTTTGAGTTGCAAAAGGCTATCATACAATCCCTCTTTACCCTTGTACTGGGCTATGGCCATTTCGTAGCCTTTCACCAAGTAAGCCTTAATCTCATCTACGTTTTTCATTTCTTGCAAGGCGCCCAATTCGTCGGTTCTATACTTTACCACGAAACCTTCCATGAGTTGAGCCATCAATTTTTCGGCATAATCTGCGCTGCTGTCTACTTGAATGCCGTTGTACTTGGCCTCAATAAAATAAGAGGTGTCGTTAGCCCCCACAATGCTCATGTCTATATTATAGGAAGCCGTCTTCTTAGAATCTTCGCCTTCCCCCTTTTTTTCTTCAGTATGGGTGCAAGCAAAGCGGTGGTTCTCACCAATTACCCAATAGGAAACCACAGTAACTGAGGATTCTGTTATAACATTTTGTGCCACAGCAACAGTTGGATATAGCGCCAGTGAGGCTTGGAGTGCAAGTATGCGAAGGATTTTCATAGGGATAATACGGTAGGGTCTGTGGTTATTGAGTGTATATCAGCAACTTTTGTGCCTGAGACTTGCCATTCTTGTCCATAGGCCTGGAGCATGTCTTCAAATATGGCCTTAATTTCTTCTTTATGCTGCGCCATCACCAAACGGGTTCTGAAGGGTTTGAAGTCGTGTAAGCCCCGGAAATAATGGGAATAGTGCCTGCGCATTTCAATGATGCCCAATTTTTCTCCCTTCCATTCCATGCTTTTGGTCAAGTGGGTATGGCAGGTATTTAGGCGATCCGCAAAGTCGGGCATGTCTTTTTCAGTGCCTGTGCGGATAAAGTGCTTTATTTCATTAAAAATCCAAGGGTATCCAATGGCAGCGCGACCAATCATGACGCCATCTACCCCATATTTATTTTTGTACTCCACTGCTTTCTGCGGACTGTCGATGTCTCCATTGCCGAAGATGGGAATGTGCATGCGCGGATTGTTTTTTACTTCGGCTATCAACGTCCAGTCAGCATCGCCTTTGTACAGCTGGGCGCGGGTGCGGCCGTGAATACTCAGTGCTTTCACTCCCACATCTTGCAGGCGTTCTGCCACTTCTACAATGTTTTTGGATTGGTCATCCCAGCCCAGGCGCGTTTTTACAGTTACGGGCTTTGTGGTATTCCGCACCACGGCTTCGGTGAGTCGCACCATGAGGTCGATATCTTTTAGCACTGCAGCACCTGCACCTTTGCACACCACCTTTTTTACAGGGCAACCAAAATTAATGTCTACCAAATCAGGATTGGTGGCATCCACAATGGAAGCTGCCATGGCCATAGCTTCTTCATCTCCACCGAAAATTTGAATACCAATTGGGCGTTCGTAGTCGAAAATATCCAGCTTTTGTCGGCTTTTTATCGCATCACGAATCAGACCCTCACTGCTGATAAACTCAGTGTACATAAGGTCTGCACCATGTTGTTTACACACAAAACGGAAGGGAGGATCACTCACATCTTCCATGGGTGCCAACAACAGGGGAAAATCTCCTAACTCAATGTCGCCAATTTTTACCAAATTTGCTGCAAGTTTTACTTTGCAAAATTACGACATTCTAAATACTCCGGTAGAAAACCCTTCAAGAAGCTCATTTTACACAGTTTGGGGACTGGTTTTCGTGCTTATTTTCATATTTCTGTTTCAGCTCATTTTCTATTTTCTGGCCGTATTTTCCATGGCTGGATTCTATAATATGGGGTTTTCAGAAGTGGCCAATCTCATTTCTGAACCGGATGGCACAGCCAAAGCCATTAATATCGCTAGGGCTGTAAATTTCATCTCCTTCGGCGGGTACATGTTCTTACCTGCTGCCCTATTTGCGGTTATCAACCGCACTGGCATTGTGCATGAAGGTGGACTGAATGTAAAACCCAAATTCAATGTAGTCTTCATCTGTTTGGCCATTTTGGCCTTGTGCATCCCCTTTGTAGACTTCCTCACCGCTTGGGTGCAGTCTATTCAGTGGCCGCAATACGTGCATTTTTTGGCTGAGAAATATGAACACGCACGCACCGAGCATATCGACACCATATTAGACATGCATGCTCCCGTGGAGTTGGCGGTCTGCCTGGTACTCGTGGCTTTGCTCCCCGCTTTATTTGAGGAACTGCTGTTTCGCGGGGTGCTTATGAATATTTTCAAGCACATTACCGGAAAAAAATGGACGCCTGTGTTTCTGCAAGCCTTGGTATTTGCGGTATTGCACTTTACCGTGTACGAGTTGCCCGCCATCTTTTTGATGGGTATTTTGTTCGGCATTGTGGCCATGCGCACCGGCACCATTTGGTATGGGGTTATCATGCACTTTGTCTTCAATTCCACCACCGTAGTTGTGGCTTATCTCAACCACATGGCTTTTGAAAAGACCGGTATATTTGGAGAATATGGCAACCTGAAACTCAGTCCTTTCCTTGCCCTGCTCACTGTTTTCGGACTGTTTACCCTTCTGAGGATGTTCTATAAACTCACATCAAAGCCCAGCAACCCTGTTAAGTCATGAATGAACTGCTCAAAAGAACCCTATCGGGAATAGTATTTGCCGCCATCGTTATCGGCTTTATCTACAGCGGTGCAAATGGAATGACCTCCTTGTGCATTGTGCTGAGTATTGTTGGAATAACAGAATTTGCCAAATTGCGTCGTATGGAAAGCCAACTTCAGGTGTTCCTACTCGTGCTCATTTCTGTAGCGTTAATCTTGCATGCAGGAAGTGAAGCTCTATCGATACCGTTTTTCCAAAAAGGCACCTTAGCCATTGCGGCTTCGTTGGGCTTGTTGTATGTCATAGCAGTACTTTGGAAAAAAGGTTTGGACGCATACAACAGCATTGCAGACGGCGTATTTGCAATAGTCTATGTAGCAGTGCCCTTGGTGCTATTTATTCAATTTGCACATCGTGATGGGTATACCTGGCAGCGGGGCATGCTCCCATTGCTGCTTGTTTGGAGTTCAGATACCTTTGCCTACCTCAGTGGCAGGTTGTTGGGCAAAACTCCACTATACCCCAGTTTGAGTCCCAAGAAGACCATAGAAGGCTTGGTGG
>JBEIRK010000140.1:0-5780 GCA_040376005.1 Flavobacteriales bacterium | reverse complement strand
GTTTCATTACAGCCTCATATTCTGTAGCACCCGCATAAATGACAGTAGCAAGTTGCTTGCCATCTACAGGACTGATAATGTTGCGGTGTTGTGATCCCAATGCAGATATCCATTGGGTACCGGTTCCTACACTTTCTAATTTTGGACTTACTCCAAGTTCTTTAAGAATCTTATTAATATCCATAAGGCAAATGCAAAGTTAGGTAAGATAGGCCAATAGATGCCGTGAGCAATGTCACATTTTATAGGGCCTTTGAAACCCAAGTATACATGATGCTAATTCTGCATTCGCCTTTTCTAGTAAAATGCATGCCAGCCGCTAGTCTTACTAGGTATATTCTTTGAGCTCTTCTACCTCATCCTCAGTTTGAGGCATGTGCTTCTCTTTCCTCATGACCAGATATACACCCACCAAAGACAAAAGCAGACCGGCAAACATATTCCAAGTCAGCACTTCTTGGTCTATCAATCCCCAAGCAACGGCTACAATGGGAATGATAAATGTATTGGTTGATGCCACCAAGGCAGTTGTATGTTTTATTAAAATATTGAATAAAACCATACTTATGGCCGAACCCAAAACACCTAGGATGGCGAGGTACATAAAAGACTCCCAAGCTTGAACGGGGTCTTTCTCCCAGGCCTGATGCACGCCAGAAAACAGGAGTAAAAACATATATCCCATGCCCATAAAGAAAAACGGATACGCCGTCTTTACCATAGGTGGTAAATGGTGCAATCGGTGTTTGATTAAATTAATGTTGTAGCCATACATCATCGCGGCGGATAAGACCAACACCAACGATAGCGGATCAATGGCCTGTGCTTTTCCTAAAAACAGGGTGTCGTACAATCCAGGACCAAAAAGAAAGAAAGCTCCCAAAATTCCCGCAAGCACACCCAGCATCCCATTGCGTGTAAACCGATCAGAAAAAAGCAATACCCCCAACACCAATGTAAACATGGGAGTAAATGCGTTGAGTATACCACTCAGTCCGCTTGGGATATGGCCACCGGCATAGCTGAAGAAGAATGCAGGAATTCCATTGCCAATAAGGCCGCTTAAAAACAAATTGATGTAGTCGCGTTTGGATATCAACTTCTCTTTCACCCCTGCAACGCCCTCTTTCCATGGTTTAAACACGCTGTAACGCAAAACCCAAGGCAAAAGAACGACACCCGCCAAAAACTGACGCCAACCCGCTACCTGGACCGCATCAAAGGCCAAACGGCCGCGCTTTATAAGAATAAATGAACTGCCCCAAATACATCCTAGGAGCAGAATTGTCAGTGCGGGCAACCATTTGTTCTTCATCGCGTTGGGCAAAGGTACATCAGGTTAGGCTGATAAATTTACAGTTTTCAAACACACTTTATACCAATTCCATTGTTAAATACAGAACTTTGCATATCTCTGAAAAAGTACATTGTTCTATATTGCCTCTTTTCCCTTGCCCAAGGTCTGTTTGCGCAGCACACAGATGAGGCATTGGTTTGCGCTGAAAAGCGAAACTTGCAGGAATTGCTCAGATTTCGCGCCAATCCCAATGTATATCACGGATATAACATCCATTACAACCGCTGCTTTTGGCGCATCAATCCGAGGCGAAACGGCTATTTGAGAGGTAATGTTACCGCAGTATTTACCATCACCGGTACCACGGATTCCATAGGATTTGACCTTAGGTCAAATATGTTGGTTGACAGTGTACTGTATCGTGGGGTCCGCGCCAGATACTTCAGAGATGGCGATGTGCTCTACGTGCGCAAACCAGGAAAATGGCAAGCCGGGAGCTACGATAGTGTAAGTATATACTACCAAGGCAATCCTCAAGCGGGATCAGGTTTTGGGTACTACGTTTGGGACAACCATCAAACAGGATCTGTCATTCATACCCTAAGTCAACCCTATGGTGCGGCGTTTTGGTGGCCTTGCAAACAAACATTACACGATAAAATCGATTCCATCGATATTATGGTATCTACTGTGCCTGAGCACCGCGTAGCGAGCAATGGCTTGCTCATGCGCAATGATTCTATCAACGATAGCACACGCATCGTGTTTTGGAAGCACCGCTATCCTATTCCCACCTATCTTGTAGCCATTGCCAGCAGCAACTATAAGGAATTTACGGAGTATGCCCACTTCCACGATCGCAACGACTCCTTACCCATCATAAACTACGTATTCCCGCAAACCCTGGCGGAAGCGCAGCGCGATGTGCCTCTAATAAAACCCATCATGCGCTTGTTCGACAGCCTGTTTGGCGTGTATCCATTTGCATCTGAAAAATACGGGCATGCACAGTTTACTTGGGGAGGCGGTATGGAACACCAAACCATGAGTTTTATGGTGAATTTCAGCTATGATCTCATGGCGCATGAATTGGCACATCAATGGTTTGGCGATAAGGTTACCTGTGGTTCTTGGCAAGATTTGTGGCTCAATGAGGGGTTTGCTACCTATTCCACTGCACTCTGTTACCGATATCTACGCACCCAATGGTGGACAGAACGTATGGCATACCTGCGTGATGCCGGCACAAACCAAGAAGATGGGTCGGTATTTGTAAGTGATACCGCCACCGTTAACCGCATGTTCAGCGGCAACCTTACCTACAATAAAGCCGCTTTTGTGTTGCATATGCTGCGCATAAAAATAGGTGATAAAGCCTTCTTTGATGGGTTGAAAAAATACCTGCAGCAAGGTGCCTACGGTTTTGCCTACACCCAAGATTTGAAATCCATTTTAGAAGCAGAAAGTGGGCAAGATTTAACCGTATTCTTTAACCAATGGTATTATGGTGAAGGGTATCCAAAACTTCAAATCAATTGGGAACAAAAAGGCTCGAAACTCACTGTTACAATTGATCAAAAACCAACGCATAGCTCGGTACCATTTTATGCGCTTAGGATTCCCATTCGCTTTCAAAATTCCAACACCGACACGCTGCTGTATTTCAGTCCCACTCAGCTCAAACAAACATTCGACCTGTATTTGCCATTTGCAGCTGATACTGCCCTATTTGACCCTGAAGTAACGGTGCTCACCCGCGCTTCATTGGGCGGAATGAATCTGGATAAAGTCAATGCGGGGGCCTTTGATATAGTTCCAAATCCAGCACGAAACGAACTGGTTATCCGCCCTTACTTCAACTTGGTGCAGAAAGTAGAAGTATACAATGCTGCAGGACAACTGGTTTACAGAACAGCTGATAATTTTGTTCCCGCCCTCAATACAGACATAAAAATAGACGCCACCACTTGGGGCAACGGAACTTATGTCACAAGGGTCTATAGCAATAATGTTGTAACTTCGTTACGTTTTATCAAACTCTAATCATTCATACAATCACCATGAAAAGCTCGATATATTGGATACGCACAGCAGCAAAAGTTATCTTAATCGCTGCACTTCCTATGCTGCTAAGCCAGTGCAAACCAGAGGATCCGAAAAAACCGGATGACACAGCGGCTAAAAAAGGCTTGGTATTGAAGTTTAAGCCTGTTTGCCAGGGCGCTGACATAGCGTTCACTACGGGTGAATATACGCGCAGCAATGGTGAAATCATGCTGTTTACAAACTGGGCCATGATATGGAGTAAATTGTCTCTTGTGAAAACCGACAATAGCTTGGTCTCCCTCGGGGATGGGTATCTTTTTATTGACGGTGCTGGCGCAAAAACCACATACACCTTTGCTGATGCGCCTGCCGGAGAATACAAAGGCATTTCATTTGAATTGGGTTTAGACTCAATTATAAACCATGGCGACCCGAATGCATGGCCGGCTGACCACCCATTAAATGGCAATTATACTGGACTGCACTGGGGTTGGTCAACAGGGTATATTTTTCAAGCAATCGACGGCCGTTACAAAAAAGATGCTGCGCAAACCGATTGGAGTGGCATGTCCTTGCACACTGCTACCGATAAATACCCGCGTACATTTATGCTTCCACTCTCCTTTACCTTGGATGCCAATGGGCAAAAAACAGCAACCATTAAAGGTCACATAGAACAGTATTTTCAAGATCCTACCTTCTTAAGCTTTGCAAAGGATGGATCGTTCTCCCACTCTGTAGGTGCCGCTGAGATTATCCTAATGGATAAAATCGTGAACAACGGTTCGGATGTATTTGAACTGACTTCTGTAAAATGAACCGCACGGTAAAATTTGGATTTTTGGTGTTGGCTGCTGCAGCTGCAATAAGTGCATGCCGCAAAGACACAAACCCTAAGGAAACTACTAATTTCAAACCCACACGCGTAGAAACATCCAAAATATTTCCCTCTTTCTACCCTGCACCAAACTTGCCTTCCGACAACCCACTAACTGAAGAGGGGGTGTATTTGGGACGGATGTTGTTCTACGATCCTATTCTGTCTTTTGACAGCACAATTTCTTGTGCCAGCTGCCACTTTCAAGAGCATGCATTTGCAGATCCTGCAACTTTAAGCACAGGTATTTTTGGACTCAAAACCGGACGCAATGCCCCCGCATTGTACAATATGGCTTACAGCCGTGTCTTTTTCTGGGATGCAAGACAAAAAACCCTGAGAGAGCAAGTATTTGAACCCATTCAGGCCCACAATGAGATGGCCATGACCTTGCCTGTACTTGACGCCAAACTGCGCAAATCTGCCTTGTACAAAACATGGTTCAAAAAAGCCTTCAATGCAGAGCCCAATGTATTTGACCTTACACTGGCCATGGAGCAATTCATGCTTACAATAGTTTCCAAAGATGCCAAGTTTAACAAGTTCTTCCCAGGAAACTTTAATGTACTCACCGAAGAAGAAAAACGCGGTGCTTTCTTGTTTAATAATTTTGTAGAAAATGGAGGTGCTGACTGCTCCCACTGTCATGGTGGTGCCTTGGTACAACAAAACAATCCCAATGCTGGGGGAATTGCCAATAATGGCTTAGATATGGTATTTGCAGACAAAGGATTTGGCGCCATTTCTGGCAAAGCCTTAGATATGGGCGCATTCAAAACACCGTCCTTGTTAAATATCGCTGTTACAGGTCCCTACATGCACGACGGCAGATTCTCTACCTTGGAAGAAGTCATTGACCATTACAGCGACAGCGTGTTGTTCAATTCGCCGACCCTGCACCCAATTATGAAAAAACACCAACCCGATGGACAAAGAAGGTTGTCACCACAGCAAAAGTCAGATTTAAAAGCATTTTTGCTTACCATGACAGACACGGTGTTCATGAACAATCCGGCGTATAAAAATCCCTTTAAATAGAAGAATAGCTGGTTTTCCCTTTACGGATTGAAAGGGCAATTACCCTTCTTAATATCCCAACACGGGGGAAAGCCACTTCTCGGCCTCTTTCAGTGTCATCCCTTTGCGTTGCGCATAATTTTCTACTTGGTCTTTGGCTATCTTTCCCAAACCAAAATACTTGCTTTCAGGGTGTGCAAAGTAAAATCCACTTACAGCTGCAGCTGGCCACATGGCCATACTTTCAGTGAGGGAAATCCCTGCATTTTCCGGAGCCGAAAGAAGGTCAAATAAGAGTGGCTTCTCCGTGTGGTCTGGACAGGCTGGATAACCCGGCGCAGGTCGAATCCCACTGTATGACTCACGAATGAGTTCTTCATTAGTCAAGCTCTCCTGTGCAGTATAGCCCCACCAATGGGTGCGAACTTCTTTATGCAAAAGCTCTGCAAAACTCTCTGCTAAGCGGTCGGCCAAGGCCTTTGCCAAAATGCTGTTGTAATCATCATGGTCTTTTTCAAAGGCTTCAACAATTGTGTCCAAACC
>JBEIRK010000130.1:0-6809 GCA_040376005.1 Flavobacteriales bacterium | reverse complement strand
TACATCAAGAACGTATTCCAGTGATTCTGTAAATTGGTCAGTTTCTGGCGCGACATGGTCTACAGTCGGAGCTGCAACAGCAGATCAACGTACTCCAAACCTTTCAAAGTTAATCGAAAAAATTGTCGCTAGAAACAATTGGAAGCCTGGGAATAGCATTGCATTTAATTTGGTAGGAAAAGGTACCAGAGAAGTTGAATCATATGATGGAGATGCAATAAAATCTCCACTTTTGGTTATAGAATATTATGGAGGTGATGGCGCTGCCGTTGTCAAACCAAGAATTCCTGTGACTAATTTCCCTATTGCAAAAAAGTCAAATTGGCTTTATTCTGACAGTGGCTTGAATTTGGGTTCAACTTGGAAAAACTCCATTTATAAGAATGATACGAATTGGTATTTCGGAGCAGGTCCATTAGGGTATGGCCATTTAGGTTTTACGTCAACAGATCTTTTAAGTGGACCAACAAACAATAAATTTATTACTCATTATTTCCGTAAGGCTTTTATTATTCCAAGCTTAGGCGCATTAACGGATACATTGGATTTGCAATTGATGTGTGACGACGGCGCAGTGGTATATGTGAATGGTGTCGAAGTTGTTCGCAGAAATTTGCCAACGGGTGCAGTAAATTCTCGAACCAAAGCATTGTCGAAAATCAATTCTCCTTTGGAAAGGATGTATTGGTTATACAATATCCCAAAATCGGCTCTAAAATCGGATACGAATGTTATTGCTGTAGAAATCCATCAATCAGATAGTTTATCTTCAGATGCAATATTTGATTTGGCCTTAAATAATCGCAAATTCAGACCAAATAATCCAGCCATGGGATGTGTAAATGCTGCCGGACATATCTCTTGTTTTACATCTGTGATACCAACAGAACAAAGAGATACATTATCCATTCCTTCCACACATAAGTTTCAGGCGATTTTAAAAACAGGTGACGCGTATTCAAAATCAGGCCTGGTTCCAAGTAATTTTGATTTTACAGGATATGTGGCAGATAAAGGCAATTCTAAAAAGGGCTATGTAGCATTAAATCATGAACTTACTCCAGGTGGCGTCTCTATTTTAAACACACAATTCAATTGTCAAACAGGTAGCTGGGTTGTTGATTCGGTTCATGCTGTTGATTTTTCTGGTCCACTCGTGAAAACGGCAAGAAATTGTTCTGGAGGAATTACCCCTTGGGGCACTGTTGTGACTTGCGAGGAAGATGCACCAGCAGGTGATTTAAACAGCGATGGTTATGAAGATATTGGATGGAATATTGAGATAGATCCAGTTACCCGAAAAGTAAAACAATACGGCAATGGAATTCCTGAAAAATGTTGGGCTATGGGTAGAATGAGCCATGAGAATGTTGCATTTTTAAATGATAGTATTACCTCTTATTATGGAGAAGATGAAGCTGATGGCAGTGTTTATAAATTTGTTGCTGATAAAAAAGCCAATTTGTCTGCTGGAAAATTATATGCTTTAAAATTGGATCAACCCTTGAATGCGAGTGGCGATCCTACAGGAACAACGGCAACTTGGATTTTGATTCCAAACGCTACCAAAGCGGAAAGAAACAACGTTAAAAATACTGCATTAGCTTTGGGTGCCACTAAGTTTAATGGTGTGGAAGATGTCGAAGTTAATCCTCTTAACGGGGATCTTTATTTCACAGCCAAAGGTGTAGGAAGGGTTTATAAATTCAAGGACAATGGCTCCACAATATCTAATTTCAGCACCTTTGCTGGTGGCGAAACATATTTGGTAAATTATGGCGGTGGAATTGTTGCTGAAGATTGGGGTGGAGGAAACGATAACCTGACATTCGATGATAAAGGAAATCTTTGGGTATTGCAAGATGGTGGCAGAAATCATATTTGGTTATTACGTCCGGACCATACACAGACCAATCCTAAAGTGGAACTATTTATGGTATCACCAGCTGGCAGCGAGCCAACAGGAATGACATTTACTCCAGATTATAAATACATGTTTTTATCTATTCAAGAGCCAAATGCACAAGCAGTACAACAAAAAGATGTTACTGGAAAATCAGTATTTTTTAACAAAAGCCATACACTGGTTATAGCCCGCAATGAAATGTTTAAGGCGCAGTCTTTGCCAACCCCTGTAATATCTGGACCTTTAAGTGTGCTTCCAAATTCAACAAATTCATATTCTGTAAGTGGCGTTCAAGGAAATCAATATTTCTGGACTGCGGTAGATGGAAATATTGAATCCGGAAATGGAACCAAAGCAGTTTCAGTTAAATGGGGTGCAGTGGATGGGAAATTAAAAGTTTACGAAAAACAGAATCAGTACTGTTTTAGTGGTGAAAGCTTGACCTCTATATTAATAAACAGCTCATCTATAAACAATGTAATAGAAGATGCAGGTTTAACAATTAAACCAAACCCTTCCAGCGGAGTTTTTATCCTTAATTCACCGAAAGATGCTCAAATTTCAGTTATGGATTATACTGGTAAGATATTATTTAGTAGCAATACAAATTCAAATGCTGACTTTATAATAAACCTTGAAAAGTATAACGATGGTGTTTATTATGTTTTGGTTATTAATGGAGAGAGTAAGAAAGCGATAAAAATCGTGAAGCTTTAACCTAGAAGCTTAAGTCTGATATTGGGCTTTTTATAAAAACAGATTAAAAAGGTGGTGCTTTAAAATGCATCACCTTTTTTATTTGTTTATGTATGATAACGTAATAACTTGAGCCATTTTAAATGGCTTCATTCATGTTAAATAGTATTTTTGTTCCGGAAATATATTTTTTATTGTAGCTAAAATATTTTCTATTTTTCTAAAATCTTTGCTTTGGGAATCCGAGATTCAACCTCTAAAACCAGATCATCTAAGAACTGCAATTGTAGTGGGCGGATTAGATTATAGTTGAATAGTTTACAACAGTGACCTGGGTGCCCGAATGTAACGGGTCTGCACAAATCCGTAGAGACGCGATGCCTCGCGTCTCCGGAGCCCCCAGGCTCCCCTGGTTCGGTCTTTGTCTCGAGGCTTTACTCGCGACGAGACCAACCAGTTCACGACTGTTCGGTAAGAGAAGTGACGCAGTAGTATTTTGGGGTATTCACGGCTGTCGTAGTGACGTTATGCTTTGTGAAAAGTTAGGAGTTAGGGGTGGCGAGGCATGCCGCGAGGCGTTGCAGCGAGGCCGTGCTCGCCGTATTACTCGCGGTTCACCTCGCGATTAGAAGTGAAGAGTTATTCTTTCGTTGACCCTTTGAACTCTCCATTATTACAACGAAATCTAATTCGTGTGAATTCGTATCATTCGTGAAAATTCGTGTCTGCAGCACCTGCGCCGAAATAGCTACGAATGCTACCCAAAAAGCCATGGTGAAAAGTAAATTGATTTGTATTTTTATCAATTTTGGGAAAACGGGGTTGTACGTCTGCGCTGAATCGTGTACCTTTAACATTAGTAAGGGCCTCATAAAATGAAAATTGGATTAACGAATGCGGAGGCTATGGCACGATTGCAGCAATCGGGGTTTAATGAATTGCCTAGCGCTAAGCCAAAGGGTTTTTGGAAATTGGCCTTGGAAGTGGTCCAGGAACCCATGTTTATTTTGTTGTTGGGCTGTGGGCTTGTGTATCTCTTGCTGGGAGATTATTCTGAGGGAATAATATTATTGTGTTGGGTAATCATCATTATTGGGATTACATTTTTTCAGCATCGAAAAACGGAAAAGGCCTTGGACGCTTTGCGAAACTTGTCTTCGCCGCGTGCATTGGTTGTTCGCGATGGAGCTGAGCTGCGAATAGCAGGTAGAGCTGTCGTTCCGGGTGATATTGTTATATTGAATGAGGGCGATCGGGTTCCTGCAGATGCAACCGTATTGGAGAGCCATAATCTTACGGTAGATGAGTCGCTGCTTACAGGAGAATCTGCTCCCGTGCTCAAGTCAGTTGGTGATGAAACAGCCCAACAAAATGCCCTTGTTTTTTCAGGTACCCTGGTCGTTCAAGGTCGGGGAGTGGTAGAAGTGCACAGCACGGGTATGCAAACACAGTTTGGTAAAATTGGGGTTTCCCTCCAAGAAATTGAGCAGGATGCAACGCGGCTGCAGCATGAACTTAAGATACTTATTCGCAATTTGTTTATAGGTGGTGCAGTTGTAAGCGTGGGTGTAACATTGGCATTTTACCTTACCCGAGGGGGTGTTTTGTCAGCAATACTCAGTGGACTTTCCGCAGCCATGGCTTTATTGCCAGAAGAGTTTCCGGTGGTTATGACTATTTTTCTTGCCTTAGGTGCATGGAGACTTTCTAAAAATAAAATACTGACGCGCAAGCCTTCTGCAATTGAGAGCCTAGGATCAGCAACTGTATTGTGCAGTGATAAAACTGGGACAATAACCCAGAATAAAATGGAAATTCGTTCCCTGTATTGCCACGGAGAATTACATGATAGAATTTCGATTACAGATCACAATGCAGGAATTGGGCAATTATTAAATGTATTGCATGCTGCCTCGCCAAATAATTCAATAGATCCAATGGAAATGGCAATTGCAAAAGATTATGCCATATTCTCTAAAGATGTGGCAGTGCATAGACTCTTAAAAGAATTTTCGTTGAGTAAGGAATTGTTAGCCATGACGCGGGTGTATGAGGAAGATGGCTCGGGAAGAAAGTTTGCCTGTTGCAAAGGAGCTCCTGAAGCCGTGTTGGCAATGTGCAACTTGTCGGATGCAACGTTTGCCAAAATAGAGGAGGTGGCTAAGAAGATGGCTGCACAGGGTTATAGGGTGCTGGCGGCGGCCCAAAATCAAACATTGCAGCAGATACCAGAAAGGCAAGATGAATTGGAATACGTTTTTGTAGGATTGGTGGCATTTGAAGACCCAATTCGAGCTGAAGTGCCGAATGCAATTCAGGAGTGCAAAGAAGCAGGAATAAATGTAATTTTAATTACCGGAGATTATGCAGAAACTGCCAAGAGTATTGCGGCGCAAATTGGAATAGTAAATTGTGATCATGCAATCACAGGCGCAGAACTTCAAAAAATGACGGAAGCGGAGTTGAAAATTAGAATTAAAAAAACTCAAGTTTTTGCACGAATTATTCCATCGCAAAAACTTCAAATTATACAGGCATTAAAAGCCAATGGAGATGTTGTTGCAATGACTGGTGATGGGGTGAATGATGCACCTGCACTGAAGGCGGCTGATATAGGAATAGCCATGGGCATGAAAGGGACAGATGTCGCACGTGAAGCTTCTTCGCTGGTGTTGTTGGATGATAATTTTGCTTCTATAGTGCATGGAGTTCGCTTGGGAAGAAGGATTTTTGACAATTTGCAAAAAGCCATGTCCTACATTATCGCCATTCATATTCCCATTATTGGTTTGGTGTTCTTACCTGCCTTTAATGCCACATTGCCCATTTTATTACTGCCCATACATATCGTTTTTATGGAGCTGATAATTGATCCTGTATGCTCAATTGCGTTTGAAGCGGAGCAGGAGGAAAAGGGAATAATGCAGCGCAAACCGCGCAATGCTTCGGAACGATTCTTCGGTGTTCCTTTATTGGCATACAGTGTTTTTAAAGGGATACTCCTTCTGGGAATGGTGATAGCCGTTTATTTCATTTCTATTAAAGAGGGCCATACAGATGATGAGGTTCGCGCCATTGCCTTTTCTTCTTTAATTGTGGGCAATGTTTTTTTGATACTTACATCATTGTCTGACACCCGAAATGTATTCAGTATTTTGAAAGAAAAAAATCGAGCCATATTTATTATTTCAACAACGGCAATTGGTTTGTTGATATTGACATTCAAGTCATCATTTTTGCAGAACGTATTTAAGTTTAAGCATCCAGGCTATGGGCATTTAGTTCCGGCGTTGGCGGCTGCAGGGGTGATGCTTTTGATTTTAGAGGGTATTAAAATCATTAGAAATTACTATAATAAAATGGGTAAGATGGAATTGTGAATGCATCAATGAATCTTGTTTTTTATTGTTGAGTTCATAAGGCCAAGCGTTTCAAAAAACACGGGACAAAACCCATATCATCTTTCTTTAATCTGGCGGATCGCGTTGTTTTCACTATACAAGGGATGTTCGATTCATTGGATTTTAGTAAAATAATTCCCAGACAATAGTGGCATGAAAGTGCAGTCAAACCTTTACAGTGCTACTTTGTTTTTATTAGCACAACTAGGTAGAAAATTCATTCAACGACACCTGAGGTAAGCTCATATCTCTTCTTATTTTTGTAAAAAAGAATATAATGCACAAAACAATACTTCTCACACTTGCCGCGATTGGCATTTCTGTTACAGCATGTAAAAAAGACGCCCTTGACGTGGTGGACTGCACCGGTACAACACCCACGTATACGGCAAATATTAAGGCCATTATGGATAAAGACTGCGCTACCTCAGGTTGTCATAGCAGTTCAGCCAAAAGATCGGGATATGATTTGAGCTCCTATGCTGGGGTAAGTGCTGCAGGTAAAAGCCAAGCTTTTTTAGGCGCGATTCAGCATAAAGCTGGGTATTCTAAAATGCCTAAAGGGGAATCAAAATTGTCGGATGCAGATGTAAAAACCATTACCTGCTGGGTGCAGAATAATATGCCAGAATAGTTGATAGTTGACAGTTTATAATTGACAGTTGACAGTGTGTCCATGCCTGAATAACGTTGACCGTTTATTAGGTTTAGTTTTTATTCAGTTTTATTAAGATTTTGACTTTCTAGCTTTTATCTTTAGCAAAGATATTGTTTTTCAAAGTTTATAGGACTTAATCGATTTAAAC
>JBEIRK010000175.1:0-4167 GCA_040376005.1 Flavobacteriales bacterium | reverse complement strand
TGGTTTTGGTTTCCGGAATACCTGCGTTTTGTGCTGGCATTCCCCTTAACTTTAGGAATATCGTACCTTGTATATCGCTTTTACGAGCAATATTTTATTCGCAAAGCGAAAGAAATGACACCTTAAATCAGGCTGCTTTTCGGGTATAACGGCGCTTGCGCCATGCGAAATTCGCCAAGCCAAAAAGGAGAATTACCAGGTTTGGAGCCACCACGTTAATCTGCTGCCATTTTGATTTTTCAGCCTTGATACGCGTGGGGTCTAGCAAACGCAAGCCCAATTCTTTGCCGCGAATTTCAATCAATCCATTGTCATCAATGAGGTAATCCACACAGTTCAGTAAGAACTTTTTATTGGCAAAGGTAATTTCCGAGAAACGGTCATACCCTGTGGGGTAGGTAGCGCCTCGGCCACTGACAAAGTTTCTCATGATATCCGCGTCAGACAGCACAATCATTTTGGTTTTGCCTTGCGGAACAAAAGGAATGCCGGTGAACTTCTTCTGGTTGGCAAAAGCGGAACGGAAGGCGCCTTCCATCAGCAAACCACTGGTTTGTATGCCATCGTTCATGCCGTTTACATACTCCTTACTGCGTCCTTGCATGTAGGCATTCATCAATTCTACCGTGGCGGGTGCATGGGTGATTTTGGTATGCGTAGAAGAAGTCAGCAAGGGGGTCATGGTTATACCTTCGCGCACTTTAGCCTTCATACTTGCAGGAAACTGCGACCATACTGCGCCTAAGTTTTTGGTGATTAAGTGCCCGTCATCCGAGGTGAAAAGTGGGAAATAGTAGAAGTTGATTAACTCCGGTCTGCCGCCCACAGGAATAGGAATGCGGTTACACACTGCATCTTGAATCATGTCGGAGTTAAATGAAACACCGTAGGTAAACAAAGAGGCATTGATATTCTCGAGGCCGCGGTCTACCGCCAAAACGGTTTCGCGGGTCTGGAAACTGTCGATTTCAATATGCACGGGATCGATAAGCCACATGACCTTGCCGCCCTTCATCATAAACTGGTCTATGAGGTAGAGTTCTGCGGGGGTGTAATCCTTTATTGGCTTCACTATCAGCAGCAAATCTGCCAAGTTTAGGCGGCGTTGTAGGCTATTCATCAGAATGAGTTCTGCAGAATCTGGATTGGCCTGCATGCGTTGCACAAAAGGCGCGCCGGCTTCGGGGTCGGCCACGTTGAGGTTTACCGCTTCTACCGAGTAGTATTTCTGAAGTTCATTGGCAAAAAAGCCCACTTCATTCCCAATCATTTCACCGTTGCCATCGGCAACTACAATCTTCTTTTGCTTTGTTACCACGCATTGGCGCAGTGCATTGGCCATTTCATATTCTATATTGTCAATGGCATTTTGGATATTCTCCTCAGGCGTTTTTGCCACGTCGTAATTGAAGAAAGTGGCAGTAACCGTTTTGTTTTTATAATTGAATTCAGCCCCAGGGATGATGTAGCGAATTTTGGTTTCGTCACCGCTTTCATCTTCAATATCGCGGATAGGTTCAATCCCTTTTTGGGCAAAACTCTCCAGCACTTTGGCGCGTTCGGTATTCTCTTTACCCGCTAGCGGGTCTACAATTTCAATTTCTATTTTCTTACCTGAAGCCTCTCTGAATTCGTAGGCCATGTCGCGTACCTCATTGCGCAGCTGCTTAAAATGGCGACTCATTTCCCCTTCTAGGTAAAACTTGCAGTACATTTTCTCCGTCAATTGCGAGCAGAGTTTTTTCGAGGTTTCACTCAAGGTGTAGCGTTTTTCTTTGGTAAGGTCAAAGCGCTTGTAATAGTATCCGGCCATAGCATTGGCAATCGCAATAACTACGAGAACAACAAGAAGTTCGAGCCAGCTTTGTGTTTTGTAAATTCTTCTTTTTCCCATTACCATTTTCTGCTTTCGTACACCAACTTCGTTAGCCATATAAACAAGGCTGAAAAACTCAAGAAATACACCACATCACGGGTGTCAAGTACCCCTCTGCTCAGGCTGTAGTAGTGGTAGTCCAGGCCAAACCAGTCAATACTCTTGCCGATTTTTTCCAGCCAAGAGATATCGCCCATCATGCCTATAAGTGCAAATGAGAGCAGGCAAAGGAGCATGCTCACGATTAATGCTACAATTTGATTGTCTGTAATTACCGAGGCAAAGAGTCCCATACTTACATAAGCGGCACCCAGCAAGATGAGTCCGAAATACGAACCCCACATGGCGCCTGTGTCAATATTGCCCGGAGGGTCCCCCAATTCATTGATGCTGAAATAGTACACCAAGGTGGGGAGCAAGGCGAAGACCACCAAGGTGATGTTTGCAAAATACTTCCCGAGGATTACGCCCAAGTCTGATATGGGGCGGGTACTCAATGTCTCGAGTGTGCCCAGTCGTTTTTCCTCGCTAAAACTACGCATGGTTACTGCGGAAACCAGGAAAATAAACACATACGGGGCGATATTAAACATCACCGTCATGCTGGCTGTTCCGAGGTCAAATACCGTGTTCCCGCCCAATACCCACATGAATAGGCCGGTAATCACCAGGAACACAATCATCACAATATAGGCGGTGAGGGAGCTAAGGAAGCTGCGTATTTCTTTTTTATATATGACCCACATGTGCTGTTAATTTTCTAAAAATCTCTTCCAAACTGTTCTTTTCTGTTACCAATTCCAGTACTTCCAAGTTGGCTGTCAAGGCAAAGTGCGACACTTGTTGTCTGAATTCAGGATGTTGGCCTTCAATGCGCCACGTATTATTTCCAAGGGCGGTGGCTTGTTGGAATCCTGCAATATTTTTAAAGTCTTTGGCTTGCACCTCGCTGCCAAATTGCACACGTATAGAGACCACGCCTTCGCTGGTTTTTCTCAGGTTTTCCAAGCTGTTGTCAGCTACAATGCTGCCACGGTCGATAATGATAGCGCGGTCGCAGATGGCTTCTACCTCTTGCATAATATGCGTAGAAATGAGTATGGTTTTTTCTTGTCCGAGATTGCGAATCAGGTCGCGAATTTCTAGTACTTGGTTTGGGTCAAGACCACTGGTAGGTTCATCGAGGATGAGCACTTCGGGATTGTGGATGATGGCTTGTGCCAGTCCCACCCGTTGGCGGTATCCCTTGGATAATTCTTTAATGCGTTTGTGTTGTTCGCGGCCGAGACCGGTGAGTGCGATTACTTCTTCCACGCGGTTCTTAACGCCATTAATCTTTCCCAACTCCCCTGCAAAGCGCAGGTATTCCTTTACATACATGTCTAGGTATAAGGGGTTGTGTTCGGGAAGGTAACCCACGCGTTTTCTCACTTCCAGGCTTTGTTCCCCAGTGTCAAAGCCGCAGATGCTTGCGCTGCCAGATGTTGGGGGAATGAAACAGGTGAGAATCTTCATGGTTGTGCTTTTCCCAGCACCATTGGGACCCAAAAAACCAACAATTTCACCTTTGGGAACCGAAAATGAAATGTTGTTTACCGCGAGTTGTTCGCCGTATTTTTTACTGAGATCGTTGACTTCGATATTCAAGGGATTGCAAAAATAGGGGACTAGGCTGTTTTACGTACCTGAGTTTTTCAACCGCGGGTAAAGATTTGACAGGAAAGTGTATAACGGAATGGAATCCCTATTTATTGGAGGGCTATGCAAAAAGGACAGGGGAGTCGTTTTAGCGCCAGCTGCGTTAGCGCTTCCTACTTATAAAGCGTACTCACTCCACAAACACTTTCCCACTCAAATGCAGGATGTCTGCGGTGTCGCCAAACTTCAATGAAAGTTTGTAGAGGTAAATGCCAGTTGGCAAAGCAATAGGGGTATTGTTGTTTGACCGCGCCAATAGCTTACCCGCAGCATCGTATACCTCAGTTTCTATCGCAGTAAATGCAATGCCACTCACCACAAACTGCGGATTGATGCGGAACTGCTCCAAGGAAATGGAAGCGATGCCATTCACAGGATTTCCCACTTTTAAGGTTTTAATGGCGGTATCGGCGCAGCCTTTATCACTGCTGGCAATAAGCCAAACGGTGTATCGGGCATTGGTTGCAGGATAATTGATGTCTGGCGCAAAAGCCGTAGATTGATTGTTTAAGTCGGGATAATCAAAATACCACTGGTAGCTTAAATTGCTGTTGTCTGCGATGTTGCTGGTATTTGAAATGGTGAATATAGGC
>JBEIRK010000062.1:0-15076 GCA_040376005.1 Flavobacteriales bacterium | reverse complement strand
ATCAATGCCCGCGGCACGTGAACTGTAGGGTGATGGATAGTTGGCAAAGCCCATGCGCACTCTGTAAAATACGTTTTTGCGGTTTGCATCGGGTATGTTGAATTCTGCACCCATGCGCAACACCACCACACTTTTATACATGCGGCGAATGTTGTTGTTCTCCGCTGTAAACGCATAATCATCTGCTTTCATGCGGGTTGATCCATAGTTGTAAAACTCTGTTTCTACGTTGAACAAACCACTTTTGTTGAGCACAAATCCCAATCCTGTAGATACACGAACGGGTGTTGTTACTTTGTAGGTATAGGTATTAAAAGGCTCGGTAAATGCATTCACCTCGCGTTGCACATTGGCGCCCGGTTCGAACACAGTGGTGAGGTTGTAGCCGTATTCTTCTTTGATATTGTACGTCTTAGGCGTATGAATAGAAGCCGCCAATCTGAACTGGTCATTAGGGCGGAAAATGGCACCTAGTTTCGCGCCAAACCCATTGCCACGGTCATAAATGCTCTCATTATAGGTGAGTGACTCCAAGTCCCTTACATTTCGTTTCTGGTTGTCGACCTCGAGAATATCAAACTCTTTAGAATAGCGCAAGGTGCTATATACCAATCCAATACCCATTTGAATTTTATTCGAAAAGTTCAAGCCCAATGAAAATTGGGACTCATAGATACTGCCTTTGGTTGTGAGGGTGCCCGTTTGTTGGTTGTTTCTGTTGCTGTCGATATACCTACTGACATAATACATAGATGGAGATCCACCGCCATCAAGTAAATTTTCTATGGCTCCGGCGCTGTAGGCGATGCTCGGCAAACTGCCCAAAAAGAGATCGAAGGGCACAGCAGCTTGTTGGTTTGCTTTCTCTGCAAAGTAATCGGTAATGCTCGAAGCTGTATTGGGCGCGTCAAAAGCCACACGGTTATGGAAATTGGCCAAGCGGTTGATTGCAAAGCCGTAACTCACATTGGTAAGTCCTGTTTTCACCGGTTTCCCATTCCCGTCGTATTTGATTTTGGCAATAGTGAGTGCCATGGAGGGAATGTTGAAATTGAATTTATTATCTGTAAGGGTGGTGTTTAAATAGTCGGAAATGCTTCGATTGTTGGCCAATTGTATGCCCATATTGAACTCATTGCGGCGCATGGTGGCAATCCCGGCAGGATTCATAAATGCAGCTGAGGCATCTGCACCAATGGCGCTGAACGAGCCCGCCATGCCTAAGGTGCGGGCAGAACCCCCAGCGCCTATGGTTGAATAGTTGAGGGCGTCTTGTTCATTTTGGGCAAGCAGAGGCCATGCCGATAGGCAGCACAAGGCAAATAAGGTGTTCTTCATGAATCGGTGGAAGGGAAATTATCTTCTTCTTGTGCTAGAACCAGATTGTGATCCACCCGTGGAGCCGCTTGAACCAGATGCGCTAGGACGGGTGTAGCCTGAGCCGCTAGAACTGCTAGAACTACTCGAGCTCCCAGAGCTTGAGGGTCTGTAGTAGGTTCCAGAGCTTCCTGAAGAAGAAGAACTGCTGCTCCATCCCGATCCAGAGCTGCTGCGCGAAGAGGAAGAGGAGGAGGGAAGTGCGGAATTATAACTTCTTCTGCGGGTGTTGGTATTGCCATTGTTATAGCTGTGGCGGGTACCTGAGCCGCTATTGTTGTTGCTGCTCCAAGAGCTTCCAGAGCCCCAAGAGCTGCCTGCAGTATTTCCACCCCAATAGTTTTGGTTGAAAGGACTGTAGTATTGATTCCAATAGCTCCAACTTGGGTCGTATCCGAAATAAGGATCATACCCGTAATAACCATATGGATTATACCCATACATCATGTAGGGATTGTAACCGTATCCATAAGGAGAATACATGCACATGAAGGGGTTGTTATTTGGAATCATAACCAAACGTGTACCAGCAGGCGTGATAGCCATGGCAGGAGTAAACGAAGGTGTAACTGGGCTATTGCCGAAGTTTCTGAAACGGTCTGAATAACTCTGTCCGTAACTGCGCGTGCTGCGGTCAGTATTGCTTGCTAGATCCCCTGCGGTTCTGCTAATTACAGCGTTGCGGCGGCTGTAAATACTGCCTTTTTTGTCTAAGTCAGCGGTGCTGAAATAGGCGTCATCGAAGTTGTTTAAACTGCTGTTCGATTTGAACGAAGCACACCCTGAAAGGGATGCTATGAGCAAAGCTGGAATTATAAAATTGCGCATTTTCATAGATTTCATTGCTTGTCAGTGGTCGTTTTTAATGCTTACCACTACCTTTGCACTAACAATAATACAACAATTATTCCAAAAACCCCTAAGGATGGCATTTGAAAAGGTTAAAAGAGCTGATAATTATAGCGAGTGGTATAACGACTTGGTGAAGAACGCTGATTTGGCGGAGCATAGCGCGGTCAAAGGTTGCATGGTGATTAAGCCGTATGGCTATGCTATATGGGAGAAAATGCAACAGCAATTGGACAAGATGTTCAAGGAAACTGGACACAGCAATGCCTATTTCCCGCTTTTTGTGCCCAAGAGCTTGTTCGAAAAAGAAGAAAAGAATGCTGAGGGCTTTGCGAAAGAGTGCGCTGTTGTAACACACTATCGATTGAAGAACAATCCGGACAAGCCGGGCGCATTAATGGTAGATCCTGACAGCAAACTGGAGGAAGAACTCATTGTGCGTCCTACCTCAGAAGCCATTATCTGGAATACCTATAAAAATTGGATACAGAGTTACCGCGATTTGCCCATTCTTATCAATCAGTGGGCCAATGTGGTGCGCTGGGAAATGCGTACACGCCTGTTCTTGCGCACTGCTGAATTCCTTTGGCAAGAAGGCCATACAGCTCATGCCAGTAAGGAGGAGGCTTTAGCGGAAACCAAACAAATGTTGGAAGTGTATTCCACTTTTGCACAAGAGTTTATGGCAGTACCCGTAATACAAGGGGTGAAGTCTGAAAATGAAAGATTTGCCGGTGCGGATGATACCTACTGTATTGAAGGTATGATGCAAGATGGCAAAGCCTTGCAAATGGGTACCAGCCACTTTTTGGGACAAAACTTTGCAAAAGCCTTTGATGTGCGTTTTCAATCCAAGGAAGGGAAATTAGAATATGTATGGGCGACCAGTTGGGGGGTTTCTACCCGTTTGATGGGGGCGCTTATTATGGTGCATAGCGACGACGAAGGATTGGTGTTGCCTCCAAAATTGGCACCGATTCATGCCGTAATTGTTCCTGTGTACCGCAGCGATGAGGAATTGGAATTGGTTACTGAAAAAGCCAAGGAGATTCAAAAACAGTTGCAAGCTTCTGGCCTAGCCGTGAAGTTTGACAACCGCGATAGCTACAAGCCCGGTTATAAGTTTGCAGAGTGGGAGCTCAAAGGAGTTCCAGTGCGTATTGCCATAGGCCCACGTGATTTGCAGAACCAAACCGTAGAAGTGGCCCGCCGCGATACCAAAACCAAGGAAGTGGTTGCCATGGACGCTTTGCATGACACGGTGGTAGGTTTAATGGATGAAATTCAGGAAAACCTATTTAAGCGTGCGTTGGAGTTTCGCGCGGCCAAAACCTATGAAGTAAATACCTGGGATGCGTTTTTGGATGTAATCCAAAATAAAGAAGGCTTTGCATGGGCGCATTGGGACGGCACCAGCGAAACAGAAGAGAAAATCAAGGAGCTTACCAAGGCCACCATTCGTTGTATTCCATTCGAAAGAAAAGCGGAAGAAGGTTTATGTATCCACAGCGGTAAGCCCAGTCAGGGTCGCGTGGTGTTTGCCAAAGCCTATTAATTGTTTCGCTGCCTAAAGCGTGCGGTGTTTCTCCTCTACATAACCTAAAAGGAAAAAGCCCAATTGCTTATCTTCTGAAGTCAAACCCGTGGCTGATTTCATAAAATCAGAACCTGTGCCATTGCCAGAGGTCCAATAACCCGCTGCATGGGGTTCTTGTGCTAAGGTAAGATACATATTTTGCACGGCCATGGCAGTGGCTGCCAGTTCTTCCCACTCGGGTACCAATCCGCTGGGATGCATGCCAATGGAAATGATATGTGATACCTTCGCTGCATAGGTTCGGATTTTGTCCAATTTGTCTTGACGGAATTTTTCAGAAGGTGTAAATTCAAGATAATATTCTTCCATTTTATGGCACAACTCATTTTTATTTTCCCCTTCAAAAATGGTAAATCGCCAAGGCTTCGTGAGTTTGTGATTGGGTGCCGTGTCTGCATTTTTTAGCATGCGCGATATCAACTCATGGGTAAGAATATTGCCAGTAAATTCCTTGACAAAAAAACTTCTTCTAGATTGAATAAGGGTATCAATTGCTTCCATATTATTCGCGGATTAATAGTTCTTCGTTGCTTTGTTTTTCACGTTTTCTTTTGCGGTATTCTATCGCAGTTTGTGCAAACACAGATATGAGTATTAGCGATGTGCCCGCGTAAAACCAAAGGTTTAAGAATTCATGTTCTGCAAAAATAAGCGCCCCCAAAATAATGCCGTAAATGGGTTCTAAATTTACAGTTAAATTGGCTGTAAAAGCACTCATTTCTTTTAGGCTATGTGAGCCCAACCAAAAAGTTAAGTTGGTGCACAGTACCACCAAAATAAGAATCCATGCTATGTCATAAATGCCTTGCTCAGGATTCCACTGCGGAATGGTAATTGCGCCGCCAATAGCAATGATTACAATTGAAAGTAAAAGCGCACCACTGGCCATTTCCAGGGCGGATAATGCCAAGGGATCTGTTTTGTGAATATTCTTTTTATTTAACACGGTAAACAATGCCGCCAACAACGCACTGCAAACTCCGGTGAGAATGGCCATGCTGTAGTTTACATTTCTATCCGTTGGTTCGGGCATTGAAACATAGATTAATAAAATACCTGCAATGACTAAAATGCCCAGTAAAATTTCAGAGTAAATAAATTTCTTTTTGGTAATTAATGGTTCTAAAATACTGGAAAAGAAACTCGCAGTGCCAAGACAGGCAAGGGTTACGCTGGCGCTATTTCCCAATTTAATGCTGCCGTAAAACGTGAGCCAGTGGGCGCAAACAATGGCACCAATACCAAAGAAAATGGCAATGTCTTTTAGCGACATTTTTTTTATGAATTTCCAAGTTGCTGGAATACAGAAATAAATCGCAGCAGTGAGTAGCATTCTATGCCATACGAGATCTAAGCTGCCATAGGAAATTAATTTCCCTAAAATGGCTGTAAAACCCCATAGAAAAACAGCAATGTGCAGGTAAATAAAAGCGCGAAGTTTTGGATTGTGTTGGGACATTTATAATGCAGCGCTTAAGGCTTCTTTTTTCAAGATGGTTTCTTTATATCCGATTTCGACCAATTCTTTATTCATGCCTTTGCTAAAGGGTTGGTAATGGCCAACTACTGGCGCAATAAGGACATGGCATGCTTGTTTTTTTGACTCTTGTCCTGAGGCAATGGCCAGTTGCAGGCTGCGCTGAATGATGGTAGTTTTACTCCAGTTAGTAAAATTGAGAGGCCACTGACTTACGTCGGAGCCAATGATAAAATCGTGGGTTTGGGACAGGGTCTCCACTGGAAAATTATTGAGGATGCCGCCATCTACATAATTGTGCCCATTAATTTCAACGGGTTCAAACATTACAGGTACTGCTGCAGAAGCGGCAATGGGTAGCGATAGATTTCCAGTGTGGAAGATATCGCAGAGCCCTGTATCCAGGTCTGTGCCGGTTACAAATAGCTGGATTTTCAGTTCTTCAAAGGTCTTGCAACGCAGATTTTTTTCTACAAAGTCAATGAGGGTTTTAGCCTTAAAGAATCCATTGCCTAGGAAATTGAAATTGCTGAAGCTTAGGAATTGCTGATTTTCAATAGCGTCGAAGATTTCGTTGGGTGTTAAACCGCTGGCATACAAGCCACCCACAAGAGCTCCTGCGCTGGTTCCACTAATGGCATTCGGACGAATTCCGAGTTCTTCAAGGGCTTTTAAAACTCCCACATGTACCAGGCCTCTGGCGCCGCCGCCGGATAGAACCAAGCCTGTTTTTTTCATGCTACAAGTTTAGTGCTGTAATTGGAATGTTGAGAATGGCAGGCCTATAAAAAAATCAAGGCCGTACTTTCGCACGGCCAGGATGTTGGTATATAAAAGCGCGTAACAGTTGGTGTTAACCAATTGTGGGTTAACGCTGCAAAGATAATCAAAAAACCCTTTTATGCTTATGCACAAGTTTTCCTCTAGGTGATTTTCCCTTTGTATTCGTCGCGCATAAGATTGACGATGCGGCGGAGTTCTTGCTCTTTATCGCGGTCCATAATCAGGAGCACATCTTCGGTATCTACAATCACGAGGTCTTTCACACCATTGGTGATGACGAGTCTGCCTGCAGCGGAGAAAACCATTGATCCAGAGGTTTCGTGTAAGTGAATTTTTTTACCTACAGTGGCATTGTCTACCGCATCACGGTCAAGCACATCCCACAGGCTTTTCCAAGTGCCCAGGTCGTTCCACCCAAAAGTGGCAGGAATCACGTATACACTTTGGTCTTTTTCAAGCAGTCCATAGTCAATGGATATGCTTGGGCAAAGGCCATAGGCTTTTTCAATTTTTGTGAGGTAATCGGGCTGGGAATAATCAATTTCAGCAAATACTTGAGACACTTCTGGGAGGTGTTCCTCAAGTTTGGCGCTAATGGCTTTAATATTCCATACAAAAATGCCGGCATTCCAGAGGAATTCACCACTTTCAATAAAACTTTTTGCCAATTCGTGGGTAGGCTTTTCGGTGAAGGTTTTTACCTCGTTGAAGTTGCCTTCTGTTGGAATAACATTGTACTGTATGTATCCGTACCCAGTATCTGGGCGGGTGGGTTTTATACCAATGGTAATCAGGCTGTTGTATTTCGTAGCAAACTCAAAACAGTCGTTGATGATTTTTTGAAACTCACTTTCATTGGTAATGAGGTGGTCGCTGGGTGCAACGACACATATGGCATCTTCGTTTTTGGATTTGATATACCCAGTAGCGTAGGCAATACAGGGCGCGGTATTGCGTGCTTGTGGTTCTGCCAATATCTGTTGCTCGGTTATGGTAGGCAAATGCGTGCGCACCATATCCAAATACTCCTGATTGGTAACCACGATAATGTTTTCTTCGGGTACGAACTGCTTGAAGCGGTTATAGGTTTGGGTAATCAGAGATTCCCCTGTTCCCATAATATCAATAAATTGTTTGGGCAAGCTTTTGCGACTTACAGGCCAAAACCTGCTGCCGATTCCGCCGGCCATAATGAGTACGTAGTGGTTTTTATTCTGGGTCATAGGATTCCTTCCCGGTTGAGGTCGTGTATATGGACCATACCGACGTATTGGTCGTTTCCGGTAATGATGAGTTGTGAGATTTTCTTATCGATCATGAGCTTTGCAGCATCTGCGGCTAGCATATCATGGTCTGCCGTGATGGGGTTGGGGCTCATAATGTGTTGGGCGAGCATGGTGTTGCTATTCCCTGTTATTTTTTCCCAAGCACGGCGCAGGTCGCCATCGGTAATGATGCCTGCAATAGACTGGTTGGGGTGCAGCACGGCTGTAGCACCAAGTCTACCTGCAGATATTTCTTGAATGGCTTCAATAAGAGGCGCAGTGAGGGAGGTCTGTGGTTTTTGGTTTTTGGCAGCCAATTCACCGCAGCGCAAATAGAGTCTTTTACCCAAAGAGCCACCAGGGTGGTAGCGGGAAAAATCGGTGCCTGTGAAATCGCGCATTTTGAGCAGGGCAACTGCCAAAGCGTCACCCATAATGAGCTGGGCTGTGGTGCTGGTTGTGGGGGCAAGGTTATTCGGGCAAGCTTCCTTATCCACCGTGGTATTGATTACAAAATCTGCCAAGCGGGCAAGTTCGCTGTCGGTATTGCCTACCATGGCAATGAGTGTTTGACCATATTGACGCAACAAAGGCGCCAAAAGTTTTATTTCAGGTGTATTGCCACTCTTGCTAATAGCAATCACGATATCGTCTTTTTGAATGATCCCCAAGTCGCCGTGCACTGCGTCTGCGGCATGCATAAATACAGCAGGTTGGCCAGTAGAGTTCAGAGTCGCCACAATTTTCTGCGCAATAATGGCGCTTTTCCCAATGCCCGTAATGATTACACGTCCTTTGGAATCGAGAATGGTTTGCACCATTTCGGCAAATGGTTCGTCGATGAAAGAAGGCAATGGCTGCAGGCTCTGCAGCTCGCTTTCTATAGCCTCTATGGCATGATTTTTGATGATATTCGCGTGCGTTGGGGTCAAGATGGGAATGGGTGCGCAAAATAACTTAAAAAGTTGCTTTGCTCAGCCCTAAATAGTGGATACGACAAAAAAACAAAAAAAAATTAACATTAACTTGCAGAAACACTTGCCTATGCGTTAAATTTACTACCAAGAAAAGAACAGATGGAAATGACTTCAGAGGTAGCGGACGCGTTACACCCAGATCCCAAGAAAACGTTAAAAGAATTCTTCGGGTTCAGCGAATTTAAAGGCAATCAAGAGGCGGTTGTGCGCAGTGTTTTGGCCGGAGAGGATTGCTTTGTGATTATGCCTACAGGTGCAGGCAAATCATTGACATATCAATTGCCAGCGATGATGATGCCGGGAACGGCCATTGTAATATCTCCTTTAATCGCCTTGATGAAAAACCAAGTGGACAATATCCGCGGGTTTGCATCGAACAATTCTTTCGCCCATTTTTTAAATTCATCCTTGAGTAAGTCTGAACTTACCCGGGTGATGGATGATATGCTGGCAGAAAATACCAAGTTGCTATATGTGGCTCCAGAAACCTTGAAAAAGGAAGAGACAATGGAGCTCTTGCGTAAAATTAAGATCAGCTTTGTGGCAGTTGATGAGGCGCACTGTATTTCTGAATGGGGGCATGATTTCCGTCCAGAGTACCGCCGTATTCGCCAAATGGTAAAAGAAATTGGGGATGTTCCCTTAATGGCGCTAACTGCTACAGCTACGCCCAAGGTTCAAATAGACATTCAAAAAAACCTAGGCATGCTCGACGCCAAGGTGTATAAAAGCTCTTTTAACCGTTCCAACTTGTACTACGAAGTGCGTCCGAAGGGCCGCAAAGAGCAGGTACATAAGGATATTATCAATTTCATCAACAAGCGCCAAGGCAAGTCTGGTATTATTTATTGCCTAAGCCGTCGTAAGGTGGAGGAAATAGCGGAGATGTTGCACATGAACGGTATCAAAGCCTTGCCTTATCATGCAGGTTTGGATGCCAAAACACGCGCCCACCATCAGGATGCATTTTTGATGGAAGATTGCAATGTGATAGTGGCAACCATTGCCTTTGGTATGGGTATAGACAAGCCAGATGTGCGTTTTGTGATTCACTACGATGTACCAAAAAGCCTTGAAGGGTACTACCAAGAAACTGGTCGTGGCGGACGTGATGGTATGCAGGGAGATTGCCTTTTGTTCTACAACCCCAACGATATTGAGAAGTTGGAGAAGTTCATGAAGGACAAACCGGTTGCGGAGCAAGAAATTGGTGGTTTGCTGATTGCAGAGACCGCTGCATTTGCGGAAAGCAGTCAGTGTCGCCGTAAATTGTTGTTGCACTATTTTGGAGAATCTTTCAAAGAGGAGGATTGCAATCAAATGTGCGACAATTGTGCGCATCCTAAACCAAAGCAGGATGTGACAGCGCAGATGAAGATGGCGCTTGAAGCCCTAAAAAGCCTTAAAGATGAGTTCCATATGTCCCATGTGGTGAACTTTGTGATAGGGAAAAAGGTAGACAGCATTAAAGATTACGGTCACGATAAGTTGCCCCTATTTGCCTGTGGCAAAGACAACGATAAAGTATTCTGGAAATCAGTATATCGCTTGGCTTTGGTTAGCGGCTATCTCAATAAGAATATAGAACGATACGGCTTGCTCAGTCTCAATGAGGAAGGCGAGGCGTATATCGTTAAACCATTGCCACACCAAATGGCTGTGGATGTGGAGTTCGAAAACGTGTCGGAGGATGATTTCGATAGTTTTAGAATGGAAAGTGTATGTGATGAAGAGCTATTTACCCACCTTAAAGACTTGCGCAAAAAGGTTGCTAAGGAAATGGGATTGCCACCATATGTAATTTTCCAAGATCCGAGTTTAGAAGATATGGCCACCAAATATCCAATCACCTTGGATGAGTTGGCGAATATCAATGGTGTGGGTCGCAACAAGGCGCAGAAATTCGGTAAGCAGTTCATTGAATACATCGAAAAATTTGTAAAAGATAATGATATTGAGAGGCACCAAGACATTGTGCTTAAAGGCAATGCTGAGAAATCGGTGCGCAAGAAGAATATCATTTTGAACATTGATAAAAAAGTGGACTTGCTAGATATCGCCAAGCAACTCGGTATTGAGTTTGACGCCTTGGTAGATGAACTTGAGCAGGTGATAAACTCAGGTACGAAGTTGAACATTCGCTATTTCCTCGATCAATTTTTAGAAGAGGATTTGCAGAATGAGATTTTCGACTACCTACGCACCGCACAGGAAGACGATTTGGAAGCGGCATTCAAGCACTTTGACGGGGAGTTTACCCATGAAGAGTTGCAGTTGATGCGCATTCAATTTTTGTCGGATTTGGGCAATTGATGTGGCTGTGGGAAAATAGCGGGAGAGGGTTGCCCCAAGCTTTCTATTTTTGCAGCTACAAACTGTGAATCAGTCTTTGGAAGATTTCGAAAAATTGTACCGTAGGTTTCGGCCAGGTTTGGTGCATTTTGCCGCAGGAATTGTGTCTCACAGATCCGATGCGGAAGAAATTGTACAGGATATGTTTATGGCAGTTTGGGCGCGCAAAGAGCAGTTGGTTTTCGACGATTCTCTAAAAAACTACTTATTCACAGGGGTAAAAAATCGTTGCCTCAACCATATTAAAAAGGCAAAGCTTCCTTTTTCGGATATGCCCGACGACTTTTCAGCAATCAGTCCAGATGCTGGAGTCTTAGAGAATCTGCAGGCTAAAGAAACCCAACAGCGTATTCAAATCTTGATAGACATGCTTCCCAACAAGTGCAGGCAAACCTTTTTGTTGAGTCGCATGTACGAGCTGTCTTATAAGGAAATTGCGGCCATCATGGATATTACCCCGAAAACAGTGGAAAACCAGATTGGATTGGCTTTGAAATTCTTGAAAAAGGGCATGGAACCCGGAGAATCAGGCAGTTCCAGCCACTGAGCCACCCACCACGCGGCGGTATACAGCCTCGTAATCTTGGAGAATTAAGTTCAAATCAAACTGTTTGGCGTGGTTGAATGCCCTTTGTTTAAATGCATTTAAGGTGGCATCGTCGGCAAATATTTTCAACGCATTCGCTGCCATGTCATCGATATCGCCTACTTCGCTTAGGTAGCCTGTAACCCCATGCACATTCACCTCTGGAATACCTCCTGTATTTGAGGATACTACTGGCACCTCGCAGGCCATGGCTTCTAAGGCAGCCAAACCAAAGCTTTCTGTCTCAGAGGGCAATAAGAATAGATCCCCTACACTCAAGATTTCCTCAATGGCTTCTTGTTTTCCCAAAAACAGGATTTTATCGCTGCACTGCATTTCGCGCGCTGCTCTCTCGATATGGCTGCGTTCTGGTCCGTCGCCTATGAGCAGCAGTTTGCTCGGAATTTTCTCACTTACCTTACAAAAAATATCCAGCACATCGCCCACACGCTTCACTTTTCTAAAGTTGGAGGTGTGAATGAGTATACGTTCACCATTGGGTGCAATGGCTTTTTTGAAATGGTCCTTGGCTTTTTTATTAAACCTATCGAAATCGATAAAGTTTGGAATAACATCAATACTGCGTTTGGTGCGGAAGTGCAGCTCAGTGTCTCTGCGCAGGCTGTTGGATACCGCAGTAACAGCATCAGAGTTTTCTATACTCCAGCGCACCACATCTTCAAAAGTAGATTCGCGTCCCACCAAGGTAATATCCGTGCCGTGCAAGGTGGTTACCACCGGCAAGGTTATGCCCTCACTTTGAAGGATGAGTTTTGCCAACAAGGCAGCAGACGCATGGGGGATGGCATAATGTACGTGCACCAAATCCAAGGATACCGTTTTGGTAATATCTACAATTTTGCCGGCAAGGGCAGTTTCATAAGGGGCGTAATCAAAAAGTGGATATTGTAGCACACTTACTTCGTGGTAAAAAATGTTTTCTGAAAATATATCCAAACGCGCAGGTTGTGAGTAACTCACAAAATGTACTTCATGCCCTCTCACTGCCAGCGCTTTTCCAAGCTCTGTCGCTACCACACCGCTACCACCAAAAGTGGGGTAGCACACAATTCCAATTTTCATGCTTAGAAGGAACAAGTTTAGCCTATTTTTAGTTTATGCCAAATATTAATTAATCTTGAAGGTAAAATGGAGAGCCTTTTTACGGACGAATATTTTATGCGCAAGGCGCTGGATGAAGCGGCAGCCGCTTTAGAAGAAGATGAAATTCCTATAGGGGCGGTGGTGGTGCATAACCAAAAAATAATTGGCAAAGGCCATAATCAGACAGAAAGGCTAAAAGATGTTACAGCGCATGCGGAAATGGTAGCGATAACGGCGGCATCCTCTTACTTAGATTCTAAGTTTTTGGAAGAGTGCACGCTGTATGTCACCGTGGAGCCATGCTGCATGTGCGCGGGTGCGGTAAAATGGGCGCGACTTGGCAGGGTAGTGTATGGAGCCACAGAGCCAAAATTTGGCTATCAAACGGTTTCTCCTGCTATTGTGGGCGTCAAAACCAAGATGGAAGGGGGTTTGCTCGCTGAGGAATGTGCTTTGCTCATGAAGGCATTTTTTGCGTCTAAGCGATAACACTTGTTTAAACAGATAATTTGTGTATGTTTGTATTACACCAAATAAGTGCATATCCATGAAAAACATTTTACCTAACAACATTGCACGTATTCTTTTTGGGATTACGATGGCATTTTTCGGACTGGGTCACATGACCTCTGCACAGGCTATGGCTGGCATGATTAAAAGCTGGCCTATGGCTGAGATTTTGATTTATGTTAGCGGCGCATGCTTGATGCTTGCTGCAGTTTCGTTTGTAATTAACAAGCAGGTGAAATTGGCAGGCTATTTACTCGCATTGTTGCTTATTATCATCGTTGCAGGCGTGCATGTCCCAGGCATGGGTTCGGATGATGAAATGGCGAAGATGATGGCCACTTCAAGCGCAGTAAAAGACATTGCTGTTGCCATGGGCGCGATTGCATTTGCGAATGCATCTGACAACTGATTCAAACAAACCAGATTGAAATGAAAAGGAGAGCCATGCTCTCCTTTTTTTATGGTTGTTTTTCGTAAGCCCCTAGGTCGGGTTTGCTATCTCTTGGCTTACCGAGCAAATCTGTATTTATTGGAGGAGAAAGCATAATCCCGGCATCAAGGGCGGGCGAACCTGCTTGCAGTTCAAAATTGTAATCAGAGGTTTTTACAAATAGTAGGTCCTTGTTGTATGTATTTGATGCAAAAGGCTGATCAAAAGAACGGATGAGGTTGTTGGTAATGTTGGTGGTAAAGGGCTCCCAACCTTTATTGTCAACAAATAACTCTTCCTTCAGACTGCCGTAAATGATTGAGTTCACCACTGCACATGATAAAGCGGCGGATTTTAGGATTTGTCCATTGGAGTTTCTAATGGTATTGGTAATGGCAAAGTGACCATCTTTGCGGGGGCCGAAGCTGTTATAACCAACAAAAGTGCAGTGTTTGAAATCGTAGGTACCCCCTAAAAGTCCTAAAAAGCTGTAGGAGCCACTTTCTCCAAACAGGCAGTTTACAGCGCGTATTTTGGCTGTAATGCCTGCCAATGCCGCTTGGCCGTTGTAGAGCAGACTGCTGTTTTCAAGCTGTAAATTCCAAGTGCCGTTTTCCGGAAGGCTGTCTACCCGCACTGCTATAGATGCATTGTGAATGCGGGCAAAACGAATCTCGTTGTTCACTGAGCCCCGGGTAAAGTATATGCCACCCCATTGGTTTGGAAGGAAACGTGCCGCAAAAACAGGTTTGTCGCCAGTGAAATTCACGGCTTCAGAAGCGGTACCTTCAATTTTAAGAGTGCCTTGCACAATAAGAATACTGCTGGCGCTGTTATAGACCGTTACCCCTTCCTTTACGGTAAAGGTGCACCCTTTCGCTACCAGTGCATTTTCTATGATCACGTAGGGCTTGGTCTTATCCGTCCAAGTTTCGTTGCAATTGAGCTGCACCGAACGGTAGTAATGCGCATCCCAGCCGTAGGCGGCCAAATAGGTTTTTTGCGAGTTGCCATTGACGGTAGCTATCAAAGAATCAACCACCAATGCGGGCATGGTTTGGTTATTGGCTTCCAGGCTGCATTGTACAAATACAAAAACGCTGTCTTTGGCGGGTATTTCAAGGTCGGTAATGTTCGGACCTGCGAAACCATCGGCATTGATTCTAAAGGGACTGTTTTTCCCTCCAGACAATGAAAGGTTTACCTTAACGGTTCCATTCTCTTTGTTTTTAATACTAAAAATGCGGGTAATGGAAATGGGATATTTGGTGCCCGCTTGGCGCGTAAATAGGGTATCGAACCACACGGTATCGGCGCTAATGGATAGGGTCGTGCTGCCTGTAAAGAAGTTTTCCTTTTTACAGGACCCCATCACCAGAAGGAGAAGGACTGCGCTTATCCATAAATTGCCTTTGATATTCATCGCCAATACGAACGCAAAGGTACAGCAGGAGATTGTGTGTTTCCTGTAAATTGTTTGGAAACCCCTCAAATGCTGCCTAGGAATGGTTGGGTTATGGTGCAATATTTGCTTGTATTTAGCCGAAATCGGGATACATTTGAAACCATGAGCAGCAGACGTGAATTTCTAAAACAGTTGGCTATGACAGGGGCAGTGCTGCCTGTGATACCTGAAGTTTTGGGCGCTGCTGCGCGTGCAGAATCCGTATTGGTGATGCATACCAATGATTTTCACAGCCGTATTGATCCATGTCCTGATAAGCATCCCAAATTTGCGGGCCAAGGGGGGATTGCCAAAATGAGTATGT
>JBEIRK010000041.1:0-18614 GCA_040376005.1 Flavobacteriales bacterium | reverse complement strand
GCAAACAACAAACCATAACACAAGGCAGGAACCATTTCTGCCATGGCCATAAAGTACCATTCTGCGCCTAAGCTACAAGGTATAAACAAAGGTAGGATATATAGGTAATTGTCAGGTACCCATTTGTAAATGAGCTTAGAAGTGAAATAGGGCACGGCAATACTGCTCAATGAGAATACCGCAAAAACCAAGGAAAGTGGTAGTCCAACGGCCGCGCAAATCCAAGAGGGTATTAAGAGTATAATAGTGCCCCAGCGGTAATGTTCAACAGGCAATTCCAGATTTACCAATTTGAACATTGTGAATGCGCTGTCTTGGTAAAGAATGCGTTGGTCTGCGTACAAAACCGCCAGCACGGACAGAACCAGCCAAGCGCCATACAACAGAGGGGGGTACTTTTCCTCCCCGGCCAATACCTGATTTCTGTAGTAGAACTTTACCATCCTACTATGCAACAACTTCCTGTTGCGACTCTGCTTCTTTTATTAAGGCCAGTTCTTCATCATTTTTCTCGACCACGAGGTTGTCAATAATGAATTCTTGGCGTTCTGGGGTATTTTTACCCATGTAGTAAGACAGGATTTGCTCAATACTCGCATCCTTTTTAAGGATAACAGGTTCCAAACGAATATCTGGGCCTATGAATCTTCCAAATTCGTCGGGACTGATTTCACCCAATCCCTTAAAGCGGGTAATTTCTGGTTTAACGCCCAATTTTGCAATGGCTTTTCGTCTTTCGTCCTCAGAATAGCAGTAGATGGTTTCTTTTTTATTCCTCACACGGAACAGGGGTGTCTGTAGGATATACAAGTGCCCATTCCGCACCAAATCTGGGAAAAATTGAAGGAAGAAAGTCATCATCAGCAGACGAATGTGCATGCCATCCACATCGGCATCTGTAGCCAATACGATCTTGTTGTAGCGCAAATCATCTAGGGCTTCTTCGATATTGAGGGCGTGCTGCAGCAGGTTGAATTCTTCATTTTCATACACCACTTTCTTTTTCAAGCCATAACAGTTTAGCGGTTTACCGCGTAAACTAAACACCGCTTGCAAGTCGGGGTTGCGGCTTTTGGTAATGCTACCAGATGCGCTATCTCCTTCCGTGATAAACAAGGTGCTTTCAAAGCGGCTATCAGATTTTTGATCGCCTAGGTGAATTCTGCAATCCCTGAGCTTTTTGTTGTGTAAGTTGGCTTTTTTCGCACGTTCTCTAGCCAATTTCTGCACCCCAGCCATGTCTTTGCGTTCTCTTTCATTCTGGAGAATCTTCTTCAAGAGGGCATCTGCAGTTTGCGGATTTTTATGCAGATAATCATCCACCTCTTTTTTCACAAATTCAAGCACCGCACTTTTAATTCCAGGGCCTTCTGGACCCATATCTGTACTGCCCAATTTGGTTTTGGTTTGTGATTCAAAAACGGGTTCTTGTACACGCAAACTCACTGCTGCGCTTATACTTCCACGAATGTCGGTAGCGTCAAATTCTTTTTTATAAAACTCGCGTATCGTCTTTACAAATGCTTCCTTAAAGGCTTGTAAGTGCGTACCTCCTTGGGTGGTGAACTGACCGTTTACAAAGCTGTAATATTCCTCACCATAAGATTGGGTATGGCTAAAGGCAATTTCGAAATCACCGCCTTTTGCATGTACTACAGGGTACAGTAACTCTTCTGTGTTTACTTTGTGCTCAAGTAGGTCGAGCAATCCTCTTTTTGATGAAAAGGCTTCACCGTTATAGCGAATGGTTAAGCCCGCATTGAGGTAGGTGTAATTTTGAATTTGTTCTCTTAGAAACTCATCGATAAAACGGTAGTTCTTAAAAATCGTACCATCAGGTTCAAAAGATATGAGTGTGCCATTTGTCTCTGTTGTTGCTCCGATTTTGTCATCGACAATTAGCTCTCCACGTTCGAAAACGGCCTTTTTTGTTTCGCCATCGCGAAAACTTTGAACCGTGAAGGAAGTAGACAATGCATTCACTGCCTTTGTACCCACACCGTTTAGGCCCACAGATTTTTGGAAGGCACGGCTATCGTATTTGCCCCCTGTGTTGATTTTGCTCACACAGTCTACCACCTTTCCCAGCGGAATTCCCCGGCCAAAGTCACGCACAGTCACACGGCTATCATCGACCTTAATTTCAATTTTTTTACCATTCCCCATCACGTGTTCGTCGATGGAATTGTCCATGATTTCCTTGACAAGAACGTAAATACCATCATCAGCAGCATTTCCATCGCCCAGTTTACCTATGTACATGCCGGGGCGCATGCGAATATGTTCTTTCCAGTCCAGACTCCGAATCTCGTCTTCCGTATAACGCGCTGTTTCTGTCATTTGTGCAATTATAATTTTACATTCCCGTTATTACAACACGGGTTTTTCACATTATACATCACTATTTTCGCGGCATGAGAAATTTTGTCATAGGATGCGCCACCTTGTTGCTGTTTGCCTGCACTTCACGTCAGGATACCCTGTTGAAAAAACTGGCTCCGGCCGATGCGTTAATTGCCAAGCTGATGGCATATCGCAGCTTTAGCGATTCCCTATTTGGCAAAGAAGGCAATAGATCTTTGACGCCCGATTCCCTAACTCGGGTGGCATTGGTGCAAATGCGCAAAGAAATTCGCGATGCCTTGAACGGCGTTCCCGACACCTTGGCAAAGTCTTTACACGATTTTGCTATGGAATTCCCAGAACATCCAAAAAGTGAAAGCTACTTGTACGTTTCTTCTGTACTTGCAGAAAAATCAGGCAGAATATTCGAAACAGCAAAGTGGTGCGAGGATTACATCAAAACCTATCCTAAAGGGGTGTTTTACAAAGACGCATTAACCTCCGCAGCTTCAAACTATGAAAGGTCTGGAACTTTTGATAAGGCCATTTTGTACTATGATAAAATCGCCACTGAGTTCCCCACTACTGCTATAGGAAAAGATGCTGCAAGTGTGGCTACGATGCTGCGCAAAGGGCTAACAACGCCAGAGCAGCAAATGGAATTTATCCTTTCGCAGCGCGACTCATCTGGCGAGTAAAACTTATTTCTTTTTCTTCTTTTTGAAATCGCCGCGTTTCCAGGCTTCCAAAAACTGCGCCCACACAAAGGGATTCAAATAGTTCTGCGGCGGCGCTTGCTTGTAGTAATACAGCTGACTGGCGCGGGTTTGAGCCAATAAGCTCTGACTTTCTTTCGCGTCTGCAGGTTTTAATTTCATCTGCTCTTTTAAGGCCTCAGCTTCAAGATTTTGTCTGGCTCTTTCATAGGCGTCGTCTGGGATGTCACCGTTTACAAATTCATAGTCAAATAAGGTTTTTAGCGGTAGTGCGCGAATGTATATAACGGGCAAGTTTATTGTGTCTTGGGTTAAGAGCTTTACCACATGATAACGGCTTTGTGTTAGCGTATCTGGTATGATGTGCCAAGAAGCAACTTTTTCTACTTGATTAAACCAAATGGTGTCTCCCTTTTTTACAATCACATCGAAATGACCGTATTCATTGGTGTAACCAATCATACCTCTGCGGTTGTTTTTGATAGAAACGTATGGAATAGGCTGCAGACTGTCCGCGGTAAGTACCAAGCCTGTAAACAGTATGTAAGGGTTGTTGTCCGAGGTTTGTTGGCTATAAGCACCACTCATGAGGAGCAGTGATAGAATGCCTGTCAGAATTTTTTTGAGTTTCAATGTAGTTATCATACTTACGCCGCGTTGCCCTATTTGTTACAAAGGTATAAAAGCTCCGGCAAGAATAGTGCCGATTACGATAATGGGTGATGGAATTCTTTTGCTCGCCAATGCCAACAAGGTGATTCCGAAAATCGAAATTTCAGGGATATGCTGGGAGAAGTCCGCATTCCCCTTCCAGAAATACACATTGAGGATTAATGCTGCGGAAAGCACAAATCCGACAGAGGTGGCGAATATTCCGTCTAGCGACCGCTGAATTACCGGATAGGTTTGCAATCGGTCCCATAAAGGCAATGCAAAGAAAATGAGCAGGGTGCCCGGAAGGAATATGGCAATCATGCCTATGATACAGCCCAGCAATTGCCCGTAGGTATTGTACTTGTAGTTTTTCATGGCAATGCCATTGAGGTATACAGCCACGTTAAAGTTTGGACCAGGCATGCCTTGTATGAGTCCAAGTCCTGTGTTGAGTTCGTCCAAACTCATTCTATGGCGTGGCGAGTTCTCATTTGGGTTGGCATATTGTTCTACGGCCATGGCTGCCAATATGTTACCTCCACCAAAGGCCAAACTTCCCATCCGGTAGGTGTTTTCAAAAAGAATAAGGGGTTTGCCAATCTCAGAATGTTTCTCTGCCCGCGACAGCACCAATCCCGCTGAACCTATGGTCACAAATATGAGCATATACAGTGTCAGGTTGGCCAGTTTTACAGGGCCGAAGGGCGTGTTATTCGGGACAAATTTCCGGTTTCCGAAATTGGCGCTTAGAAAGCCACCAAGAATAATACCTATTGGAAATAGAAAGGGGGAGGTTATAAAATATCCCAGTGCACCTGCCAAGGCAAAAATCAAATAATTCAGCAGGCCGGGGCGAACCAACTTGAGCATGCTAAATACAGCATAGCATAAAAAAGCAGCTACCATGGCTGGCAAGAACCGCAGGTGACTTGTGCCTAAGAATCTCGGTGAAATCGTAATGATGGTCATTAAAATGGCACCGGGCAGCAGCCAAGCAAGCAAACTTAAAAAAGCCAAACGCGGTCCACCCAATTTAAAGCCCAAGGCAGTGATGGTTTGGGTAGTACTTGGGCCTGGGAGTATGCTGCAGAATGCGTTCAAGTCTAGTAGCGTCTGTTTGTCACAATGGTTTTTTTCGTCTACTATTTTTCGAACAAAATAGGGTATATGCATTTGGGGCCCACCGAATGCAGTGAATCCAAGAAAGAAAACGGTCTTAAGAAAGGACCATCGTCGGAGTTTCCCTATTTTTGCTCCATTATGCTTCACAGGGCATCAGATTTCCGGCAAATAACGAAAAAAATCATGTTTTACATGGGTATTTCACTGATTTTTATTCACTTTCATTCTTGTACACCTTCAAAATCCAGTTCAAATGATGCACGTGATTGGTGCATTCGCAAAACAGATACCTTGTGGTCAAGCCTCGCGGAATCAAGAAAGAATTTCATTTATAAAATGGATGAAATTGCTATCAGAAAGCACGATATGGATAGCCAGTTACGCATTACGAAGTTTATGTCGGCAGCATCTCTAAGTCCAGAGGAAAAGTCGGATATCATTCAATACAATTCAGTGTTTCGCGTGTACAAACCCTTGGCCGAACGCTATAAAGCGGCTGTGTTAGAAGCCGAAGAATTGTTTTACAATATCAAAGCCTTAGATAAGTCGGTTAGAAAGGGTGATTATGACAGCAAAACGGAGGAATTTAAGAAAGTGTGGCAGCCTTTGAAGCAGGCCTTAGATGCAAATCTTATAGAAGCCAAAGAAATTGCGGGCCAACTCAATAATGTAGAGCCTATGTACCGGCGACTCGCGCCGAAAATAGAGTTGATCGTCGATAGGGCAATGCCTTAAATTTCAGGAAAATATGCAGAAGGAAACTGCGTAAGAATTTCTTGTCTTTGTTGCCTTAATTTTATTTTCCAAGCCTCAAGTAGGGCATTGTCTTCCGTCATAGGCCGGTGTTGCGACATCCTTGCAAACTTTTCTCCCAATACGGCCAACTCTTTGGCGTCATCTGTAAACCAATTATTCTTGAATACACTGTAAATATATTCCGTAGTCCAATTGCTGGGATGGGCCATGTCTTGGGCATAAAAACGATAATCGCGCAGCTCTTCTGTTACCATTTCATAGGCGGGAAAATACGCGCAATTTTCATGACCAGGGCTGTTGAGGAATTGATATAAATTGCTCAATAAACGCGCCTTGCTCACGGCGTTGCCTTGAATTCCATCGCGTAAATGCTTTACAGGACTTATGGTGAAAATAATACGAATATTGGGGTTCAGAGACCGCAATTGTTGCACCGTAGATTCATAAGACTGATAGATTTCTTTATCTGTGAGCAATAATTTTTGAAATGCAGATTGCGGCAATTTGTGACAGTTAGAGATGGTTCTCATGCTCTCGCTGTGGTACCAAGACCAAGCAGTCCCGGGGGTAATTATGGCCACATCTGCAGAACGCAGAAATGAATTGGCAGCATGAATTCTGTCGTTGATGGTGCGAATGAGCATGGCAGGGTCTTGGTGCATAAAGCTGCCATGGTGGTCTAGGCTATGGAAATACCCATTGTGAAAGACCAGCTCGGTTTCAGTATAATGTTCCTTGGCTGCAATTCTTTTGAGTGAATGTGAAATGCTAAAGGGATTAAAAACAATTCCAAACGGATTTAGGTGCACATTGAATCCGCAGTGCTGCATGTAGTTTCCAATATTCTGTGAAAAGCAGGAGCCCATGAAAAAAATGCGGCTGTCCGCGCTGATTTCTGGATTTGAATTGATCTCTACTTTGGTGAATAATTGCTCATGACCCGACATAATATTCAAATCAAGTTAAAATTGATCAGGTTTTCAAAAGAAAGTCAATAATTTCGAAGCATGCTTGAGGACCTCAGGAAGAAGGAGAATTTACATATTGTATTTTGGCTGATAAAAGATTTCGCCTGGATCAATGATTTCAAAACATTGGGGGTGTGCATGGCGGTTCCTACCTTGTTGTTGGCTTTTTGGCTCACCTGGAACTCCCGCAGAATCGCTTCTGAATTGTTTCATAATTTGGCAGTGAGTTGCTGGATATTGGCCAATTCGGTTTGGATGTGGGGAGAGTTCTTTTATGAGGATACCTTGCGGCATTATGCGAAACCTTTTTTTATTGCTGGAATCTTGATTTTGGCGGGTTATTATGTCTATTTTTATTTTCAAAAGCAAAAGCAAATAAATTAAAATAAAATAAAAAAGCCGTCCGATTTCGGACGACTTTTTCTTAACCAAAACGCTAATCCCTCCTTTAGCGCTTATAGCATGCTACAAAGGCTTTCCACCGCTCTGCGGTGAGTACTTTGTGCAATCTCACGAGCATTATTTTGTGGCAATCTCTCAAAGCCTCGTGCAGTTTTTCATCAATTTGTTTTGCTCTTAATTCTTTGTTAAAGGCAATGCGCAATTCTTTCATGGCTTTTTCAAATTGGGCTTGGGTCAAGTCGCCATTTTTGTAGGCTTTGATCAATCTTTCAGCCTTGTCTTTGTAAGCGTCTTTTAACTTTGCATACACCAAACGTGCTCTTTTTACGGCGTCGTGTTTGCAATCTTCATATGCATACAAGGTGCGTTTTACAGCTGCTTTTTGGCTATCTGTAAAGTTCATTTTGCGCAAGCAAGCAACAAAAGAATGGCTGCGGATGTGCTGACGCATGCGCTTTAAAGAATCATCATTGCCTCTGCCACTTACACCTTCAACTTCGTCTAGGTCATTTGCCTGTACTAAGTAATCTTCTGCTATACCTTCATTGGTGAGCATGATTCCCAATTCTGGAGAGGTTCCATCAGCATCAGTGAGCATCATATCCCCATTCGCTTGAGTGCTCAGTGTGGCGATTTCAGCGTCTACGTTTGCAGTTTGCAGTACGTCGTTTACATTTTCCTTTTTGCAGGCTGTGAATGCGGTCATTGCTACTCCCAGCACGATGATCGCTTTTTGAATTCTGTTTTTCATAGGTTCCTCCTTTTTTGTTTTTTGTGATTGTTTGAATGTTTGTCGGTGATTTGATGTTAGGGTTGCATTAAAATTTTGAAAAAAAATATATTTTTTTTCGTGCAACCTTTACAAAAAAGCACAGACTAATAAAGATTTTTTTGAGTGAAATTAGAAATAACAAACACACTTGTTTTGGCTTTATTCCAAGGTGCCTATTTTTTGCTGTTAACGCCATTGCCCTGCATCCTGTAATCAGGCTTTGGGGTTCGAGAGAAAGGATTTAACTTTGCACATTATCATGGACACGACTGTATACCAGCCCAAGAATAAAGTTCGCATTGTAACCGCAGCTTCCTTGTTTGATGGTCACGATGCCGCAATCAATGTGATGCGCAGGATTATTCAAAGTACAGGTTGTGAAGTGATACACCTTGGCCACGACCGAAGTGTGCAAGAAGTAGTGCAAACTGCCATACAAGAAGATGCCAATGCCATCGCCATGACCAGTTATCAAGGCGGCCATAATGAGTATTTCAAATACATGTATGATCTGCTGAAGGAGCAGGGCGCATCACATATTAAGATTTTTGCTGGTGGCGGTGGTGTAATTCTGCCACAAGAAGCTGAAGATTTACATGCCTATGGTGTTGCGCGTATTTATTCACCAGATGATGGACGTGCCATGGGTTTGCAAGGCATGATCAATGACCTTGTGCAGAAAAGTGATTATGCAACGGGTGAAAACATAGATACTGAGCATGAATCATTGCATTATTCAAATGCTGTAGGCGTAGCGAGATTGATATCTGCGGCAGAAAATTTTCCAGAAAAACATGAGGCAATTCTTTCTGAGATTCGCAATAAAGCCAACGCTTCTAAAGTTCCTGTCCTAGGCATTACTGGCACAGGTGGTGCAGGAAAGAGCAGCTTGGTAGATGAGTTGGTTCGCAGATTTCTCCTGGATTTCCCAGAGAAACGCATCGCGATTGTATCTGTGGACCCTTCCAAAAGAAAAACAGGTGGTGCTTTGTTGGGTGATAGAATTCGTATGAATAGTATTAACAACGACAGGGTGTATATGCGTTCTTTGGCTACCCGCCAAGCAAACCTCGCTTTGAGTCCCCATGTGGATGATGCAATCGCTATTTTAAAAGCAGGAGGTTTTGATTTGGTTATTGTGGAAACCAGCGGCATTGGTCAAAGTGATACCGAGATCACAGCGCATTGCGATGCTTCGTTGTATGTGATGACCCCAGAGTATGGCGCAGCAACCCAACTTGAGAAAATAGATATGTTGGATTTTGCGGATTTGGTGGCCCTAAATAAATTTGATAAAAGAGGCGCTTTGGATGCGCTGCGCGATGTGCAAAAGCAATTCCAACGCAACCATAAGTTGTTTGAGAATAAGCCTGAAGAAATGCCCGTGTTTGGCACCATTGCAAGCCAATTCAATGACCCCGGCATGAATAAATTGTATGTTACCGTGATGCAGACTATTGTTGCAAGAACAGGTGCTGATCTCAATAGTAATTTCCACGCAAGCAACGAAATGAGTGAGAAGATTTATGTAATTCCACCCACACGCACACGCTATCTGAGTGAGATTTCAGAAAACAACCGACGTTATGATTCTTGGGCAAACAAGCAAAGCGACATTGCGCGTAAACTATATCAGCTGGATGGTGCTATCGAGCAACTTTCTTCACCGTCTGCCGAATGATTTTTTATTTGCTCGATCCGCAACTGCGGAATGTGTTTTTAAGCAAGAATACAAGTAGCATAAGGGTTTACGGAGTTGTAGCTAATGCAACGCTTGCGAAAGAATAACAGCATTTGTAAATAGACGCCTCACATTCGAAAGATATCTTGTAATTTCGCGTAATTATGGCGGTAGATGAACGTCTTTCTAAGGCAGCACTGGTTTCAGGTCTGCGTGAGGAATATGAAAAATTAAAGCGCAGCCTGGATGCGGATTGTTTGGATGCCATTGAAAAATGGAATGCTAAAAAGGGCAATTATGCAGGTGAGTATTTTACCTATAAGGTGCGTGATAAGGAAATTAAAGTTGCCAATCACACAGAAAGTTTAAGCCATTCTAAAATTCCAAAAATTGGCGTTCCCCGTTATCAAAGTTGGGGCGATCTGCTCCAATGGCAATTGCAGGAAAACGTACCCGGTGAATTTCCCTATACCGCAGGTATTTATCCCTTCAAGCGCGAAGGAGAAGACCCTACCCGCATGTTTGCAGGTGAAGGCGGACCAGAACGTACCAATAAAAGATTTCACTATGTGAGTCTGGGTATGCCCGCAAAGCGTCTTTCCACGGCCTTTGATTCTGTTACACTTTATGGCCGCGACCCGCATGTACGACCCGATATTTATGGAAAGATTGGCAACGCCGGCGTGAGTATTTGCTGTTTGGATGATGCTAAGAAATTGTATAGCGGCTTCAATCTGGCAGATCCGAAGACTTCGGTATCCATGACCATTAACGGGCCTGCTCCTATGTTGCTTTCCTTTTTCATGAATGCAGCCATAGATCAGCAGTGTGAATTGTATATTAAACAGCATGGCTTAGAGGCAGAGGTGGATCAAAAAATGGATGCCATTTTCAAAGCCAAAGGCGTGCCCCGTCCAAGATATCAAGGGGAATTGCCGGAAGGCAATGATGGACTAGGTCTCATGTTGCTGGGTGTTACTGGGGATCAGGTATTGCCCGCGGATGTGTATGAAGAAATTAAAAACTGGACCTTGAGCCAGGTTCGCGGTACGGTACAGGCAGATATTCTCAAAGAAGACCAAGCACAAAACACCTGTATTTTCAGCACAGAATTTGCCTTGCGTTTGATGGGGGATGTTCAGGCGTATTTTATTAGCAACAAAGTAAGAAACTTCTATAGCGTATCTATTTCAGGCTATCATATCGCTGAAGCAGGCGCGAATCCAATTACACAACTGGCTTTTACTCTCTCCAATGGATTTACCTTTGTGGAGTACTACCTAAGTCGTGGCATGCATATCGATGATTTTGCCCCGAATTTATCTTTCTTCTTTAGCAACGGTACCGATCCTGAGTATGCTGTAATTGGCAGGGTTGCACGTCGCATTTGGGCCAAAGCCATGAAGTTGAAATATGGCGCAAATGCCAGGAGTCAAATGTTGAAGTATCACATTCAAACATCTGGCCGCAGCTTGCACGCGCAGGAGATTGATTTTAACGATATCCGCACCACCTTGCAGGCCTTGTATGCGATCTATGATAACTGTAACTCCCTGCATACAAATGCCTATGATGAAGCCATTACCACACCTACAGAAGAAAGTGTGCGCCGTGCTATGGCCATTCAGTTAATCATTAACCGCGAGTTGGGCTTGGCAAAGAATGAAAATCCTATGCAAGGTTCTTTTATTATTGAAGAACTTACGGATTTGGTAGAAGAGGCGGTGCTTGCGGAATTTGACCGCATTACAGAACGCGGTGGTGTGCTGGGTGCTATGGAAACCATGTACCAACGCAGTAAAATTCAAGAAGAAAGCTTGTACTACGAAACCTTGAAACACAGTGGTGATTTACCCATTATCGGTGTAAATACCTTCTTGAGTTCTAAAGGCTCACCTACAAGTGTTCCCCAAGAAGTAATTCGCGCTACCGAAGAGGAAAAGCAATACCAGATTTCCATGTTGTCTGACCTACACAAAAGAAACAGTGAAAAGTGTGCTCTCTTGTTGAAAGAAATGCAAGACGCCGCCATTCGCAATGAGAATGTGTTTGAGAAAATGATGGAAGCGGGTAAATATTGCTCTATTGGTCAAATTACTGAAGCCTTGTTCTCAGTAGGTGGCCAATACCGCCGCAATATGTAATTGTAGCGCATTATACAGTGGAAAGCTCCGCTGTTTCTCAAAGTATATCAGAATAATTTAGGCAAAAATCTGCCCGTTTTTTTCATATAATCTGCGTATCCGGAATATTTATTCTTGGAAATATTCTCGCTAAAATCTGAACTGCCCTGAAATAACAATACAAGCAGCAAGCAACCCGCAGCTGACCAATTAAGCCAGTTGCCAGTGGCCGCAGCTCCCGCCAAAAAGAAGGCAATCCATATCGCTTGTTCGCTGGCGTAGTTTGGGTGTCGAACCCACTTCCATAATCCGGTGTGCACAAACCCATGCGCATATTCACCCAAAGGTTCACCACTGGCAATGCGGCGGTGCTTCTCGGTTTGAAAATTCCACTGTTGCTGGTCTGCAATGGTTTCAATGATCAAGAACGCTATAAATACCAAATAGAACAGTATTTCTAATGCTTTCAATTCCTGAGATTGCGCACCAGCTGCATACACTGCAGGTAGGGTGAATAGCCATATCAACGCATTTTGATACAAGGAAATAAAAAATAGATTGAATAGGGTCCATTTTAGCTTGGTGTTGAACATGGGGTTTGTGCGCAAAACCTCCCAGCGATAATCCTCCTCGCCAGCCCAGAATTTCCAGGTATAGGCCCCGCGGCGTGAAAAATTATAGGTGAGGCGAATTCCCCACAGTGTTGCCAAAGCAGCCATGCAAGTCACATGGATTTCGTTGGCCTCCCAAGCATAATACCAGGTATATCCGATGGGGACAATACTCCAAATTTTATCTACCTGACTGCAATTTCCAGTGAGGGTGCTGAGGGTGAAGCAGGTGAGGGCTACACCGAGCATTCCCCAGGCGGAACGTTGGATCATGGTCCATTGCAATTCAGTAGGAGGGCTGTCTAAGTACCAGGCCGCAAGCGGTACCAGCACTAGAGTAACAATAAGCAGAATAATGGTGCGTATCATAATACAAGTATAGGAATTCAAATGATTTGTGCAAATTTCAGTCTTTTGAAATTCTTGTTGATGATGCAAGATTTCAGCAAAGTAGTGTTTCGGATTTCGGAGCCATGCAGTATTTTTGCGTACATACGTTTATTGTCAACACACCACTATTTTATGAATTATTATGGAAAATTATGAATTTGAAATTGCTAGAAAATTTGTCGAAGAAACCGACACACCCATTTTTTTAACGGGAAAAGCCGGCACAGGAAAAACTACCTTTCTCAGAGAAATCACAAAGAACACAGGTAAGAATCACATCATCGTTGCACCTACAGGAGTGGCAGCGATTAACGCAGGAGGTGTTACCATACACAGTATGTTTGGTCTGCCCACGCGCGCTTTCGTGCCGGACCAAGCCTTCATAGATCCCAACCTCGCTAACAATATTCCTACACTTATTCGCCACTTTCATTACAATAGAGATAAACTCAAGTTGTTTAGAGAATTGGAACTCTTGATTATTGATGAAATATCCATGGTTCGTGCGGATTTGTTAGACGCAGTGAATCTCTCACTGCAATACACGCGCAGAAGCGAACAACCATTCGGTGGTGTGCAGGTATTGTTTATCGGAGATATGTATCAGTTGCCCCCAGTAGTTAGAGATCATGAATGGCCCGTGTTAAGTCCATACTATTCTAGTCCCTATTTTTTTGACTCGCAGAGTTTTAAAAAAATGGATCCTGCATATATTGAACTGCGAAAGATTTACAGACAATCAGATAGAACGTTTATTCAAATATTGAATAATATCCGGAATCAGGATTTTCAATATGATGATTATGAGATACTGAAGAATTTATACAATCCCGAATTTACACCAGATGAACCTGGCTATATCACATTAACCACGCACAACCGCAAAGCGGATGAGATGAATGAAAGGGAGCTGGCGCGTTTGCAAGATTCCGAAGTGGTGTTTGATGCAACAATAAAGGGAGAGTTTGGTGAAAACATGTATCCTGCGGAGGGCTTATTGCGTCTAAAATGCGGAGCTCAGGTGATGTTTGTGAAGAATGATACCAGTGGCGAACGCAAATATTTCAATGGAAAAATAGGGGTTATTGATGTTCTAGATCCATATGCAGACAAGGATAAGCAGTTGCGGGTGACCTTTCCAGATTCAGGAGAAAGTATTTATGTAGAACGCGCTGTGTGGGAAAATGTACGCTATACTCTAAATGAATCTGAAGGCAAAATTGAGCAGGATCAAATTGGCAGTTTTACACAATTCCCCTTGCGATTGGCATGGGCCGTGACCATTCATAAAAGCCAAGGCCTAACATTTGAAAAAGCGGTAGTTGATGCAGGTGAAAGTTTTGCGCCCGGACAAGTGTACGTGGCATTGAGCCGTTGCACCAGTATGGAGTTTTTAGTGCTGAAATCATTAATTACCAATCGCAGTATTTTATCGGATGAAAGGATTGTAGAGTTTTCTGGCAGGGTAATGCGGGAAATGGTGTTGGAGAATAAGCTTGAGGCAGGCTCAAAAAATTACGCCGGAAAGCGCCTTCAACGCGCCTTTGATTTTTCATTTATGCATGAACATGTGGATGCATGGGAGAAATCAACGAAGAAGTTAAAAACGGTTGACGCACTTCAAATTGTGGGTTTTGCGCGCCAATTTAGAAGCGCATTTAAAGAAGTTCATGAAGTGGCGCAGAAATTCCAATTTCAGCTCAGATCCATTTTGAATGGTCCGCTTTCATGGGAGGAGAAAATTCCGCAATTGCAAGATCGGGTCACCAAGGCCGCGGATTATTTTATGGCGAAATTAAACTCGGAAATTATCCAACCGCTTCAGTTTGAAATTGACGATGTGCAATGGAAAAATAAGCGGAAAAAGTACACTGGACTTTGTATGGATTTGTTGCGCATGGTCACCAAAAAAACCGATAGTTTATTTGATACAACCTTGCTGGGTATTCCCATGTATTTGGGGGATAAACCAGTGATTCAAACTACTGCTGCGGAGGATGATCAGCCGAAAAAAGGTCATACTTATTCTATTTCACTGGAATTGTTTAAGCAGGGCCTCCCGCTAGAAGCCATTGCGAAAAAAAGAGAAATGGCGGTGTCTACCATTGAATCGCATGCTGGCATTTGGCTGAAGCGTGGTGAGGTGGCAATGCATGACTTATTGTCTCAAGAAAAGGCGGCCCGCATCGCAGATGCGATCAGAAATTCAGCGGAGAAAACAGCAGGAAGTATCAAGCAGCAACTTGGAGATGAGGCAAGTTGGGCTGAAATTCGTTGGGTATTGCAAAGTATGGAGAATGCAGTCCGCGCCTAAGTATATCACAAGACTGGCTCCCACACCCTCCGGTTATTTACACACAGGGAATATCCTTAATTTATTATTGGTTCAAGATTGGTCTAAGCAGCTGGGTGCTGATATTCTATTGCGCATTGATGATTTAGATTCGGATCGGGTGCAAGCCCATTATGTGGACTACATCTTTGAGGTATTGGAGAAGCTAGGGATCAAATGGGATATGGGACCGCGGAATGCAATGGACTTGGCAGCTTGGTCGCAGCATGGACGCAGTCATGTTTATGAAGCCTTGTTGCAGCAATTGATTGCTACAGGGCGTGTATATGCCTGTGATTGTTCGCGCGCGCAGCTGCAGTCGCGAGGTGAAAGCATGTATCAGGGTCATTGCAGGCATCGCAATATTCCATTGGATGCGGATAATGTAGCTTGGAGACTGCGTGTTGATAATACCGATGTGGTATTTGCTGAAAAGGCGAATAAATGTATTGTAAAGAATCTGTTTCAACATATGGGAGATCCTGTAATTCGTCGGCGTGATGGAATTGCTGCCTATCATGTAGGTTCATTGGCAGACGATTTTGAATTTGCGGTAACCCATGTAGTTCGCGGCAAAGATTTGCTGGGTGCTACTGCGTTACAGGTGTATATGGCGCAGCTTCTTGGCTTGAGTGCATTCCAAGAAATAACTTTTTGGCACCATCCCTTATTGGTCAATCGGGAAGGCGAGAAGTTGTCAAAAAGTGCGGGTATACAAGTAGAAAAACCTACCCTGGAAAATGTAGAACAAATATTCGAAATATACAAAAGATGGCGCGCTACATTTGGTACTTGAATGCGATCTCATTCAATTTTGAATATGAATTGGCAAGTGTTGAATGTGGGCAAAATGGGGTCAATTCTTGATAAACTAGAATTAATATTGTCGTTTTGATGGTGAGTTATAAGAAAATAGCGCAGCAATTAAAGTTGGAAGAGTGGCAAGTAAGTACTGTTTCTAAGCTGCTAGAAGACGGGGCGACCATTCCTTTTGTGGCCCGATATCGAAAAGAGAAAACAGGGAATTTGGACGAGGTTCAGATTCAACAAGTGCGCGATGCGGTGGAAACTGCAACTGAGCTAGAAAAGAGGCGCAAATATGTGATTCAGCAAATTGAGGAACAGGGAAAAATGACACCTGAGTTGAAACTTGCGTTGATGCAAGCTACTGAACTGCATGTCCTTGAGGATTTGTATTTGCCGTATAAGTCGCGACGCAAAACCCGAGCAGATGTGGCCAGAGAAGAGGGCTTTGAGCCTTTGGCTGTTGCCATTTATGCGCAAAAGGGCGATCAGTGGATGCAGCAGTTGCAGCAATTGGTGCCAGCGGCCAGTAAGATGGAAGCGGCTTTGGAAAAAGCCCGCGATATTATCGCAGAATGGATTTCAGAGGACACTGCAGTGCGCGGTAAATTGCGCCATATTTTTGAAAAAGAAGCCTTACTGGAATGTAAGGTTACACGGGGAAAGAGCAGTCATGCAGATGCCCAAAAGTACAAGGATTATTTTGCGCATACCGAGTTGTTAAAGAACTGTCCTTCCCATCGCTTTTTAGCTATGAGTAGGGGTGTGGATGAAGGATGGCTAAAGTGGTATGTGTCACCCGAAGAAGATCAGGTAATTTATACCCTAAAGAAGCAGGTGCTTCGCGGGTATGGTGAGTCTCAGGTTCACATTCTAAAAGCAGCACATGATGCTTGGGATCGGCTGTTGCAGCCTTCCTTGGAGTCTGAGTTTTTGTCGACTCTCAAAGACAAGGCTGACGCTGATGCGATTGGGGTATTTGCAGAGAATGCCAAACAATTGTTGTTGCAACCGCCCTTAGGTCAACTCTGTATTATGGGAATAGATCCGGGCTTGCGCACGGGTTGTAAGGTTGTAGTTGTAGACAAAGGCGGGGAGCTCTTAGATCACTTTACCATCTTTCCGCATGAGCCTCAAAATCAGAAAGAGGAGAGTTTGCGCAAAGTGGCAGTCGCACTTTCAAAGCACAATGTAGAGGCCATTGCAGTAGGGAATGGCACAGCAGGCAGAGAAACAGAAGAATTGCTTCGAGGAAAGGTGCAGGTGCCCGTGTATTTGGTGAGTGAAGCGGGGGCATCCATTTACAGTGCCAGCGAGGTGGCGCGCGAAGAGTTTCCAGACAAGGATTTGACCATCAGAGGCGCGGTAAGTATTGCCCGCCGGCTTATGGACCCCTTGGCAGAATTGGTGAAAATCGATCCCAAACATATTGGCGTAGGGCAGTACCAGCACGATGTGCATCAAGGGCTGCTGAAAAAGAGGCTCGATGCTGTTGTAGAAAGTGCGGTAAATGCAGTGGGAGTAAATTTAAATACAGCCAGCCGTTGGTTGTTGAATCATGTAAGCGGTTTAGGACCTGCCTTGGCCGAGAATATTGTAGCCTATCGCCGCCAACATGGGGCGTTTAAAAGCAGAGAAGAACTTAAGAAAGTTGCACGGTTGGGGGATAAGGCCTACGAACAATGCGCTGGATTTTTGAGAATAGCGCAGGGCAAACATCCCTTGGATAATTCAGCGGTGCACCCTGAACGTTATGCCTTGGTAGAAAGAATGGCAGCGGATATGGGTGTGCAGGTGCAGGCATTGCTGAATGAGAATATGGCCTCGAAAATCGCACTGGAGAAATATATCGATGAAAAGGCAGGGATAGGTTTGCCAACCTTACAGGATATCCTGGGTGAACTTAAAAAGCCCGGACGTGACCCAAGAGGAGAATTTAAGGCTGTGGGCTATAGCGATGCAGTGCGTGCCGTTTCTGATTTAGAGCCCGGTATGGAATTGAAGGGCATCATTACCAATATTGTTGACTTTGGTGCCTTTGTGGATATTGGGGTTAAGCAGGATGGCCTGGTGCACGTTTCAAATATGAGTCAAAAATTCATTAAGCATCCCACAGAAGTGGTGAAACTGGGACAGCATGTAAAGGTGCGTGTGATGGATGTGGATAGCCAGCGCAAGCGCATTAGCTTAACAATGAAGTTCTGATAATAAATAAGCCCTAAATAGTATTTAATAAAAGAATAAACTAAAAAAAAAGGCATCTAATTTAGATGCCTTTTTTTAGTTTTTAATGATGATTATTGATGAATTTATACTTTAGAATTCTTTTGCATTTTGCAAACAACAGTATAAAATCAGTATCCGAAAATTACATATTATCCAGCACAGTCAAGTCACCAAACTTCTTAACAAAAGTGATGGATGGCAACACAATAAAACGGTTTTTTACGCCTACTGTTTCTTGGCTGCTTGAGAAACCGCCTTGGTAATCGCTGTAGCTGTATTCGTTGGTAATGGTGGCGTTTTTGCCGCTTTGTGAATAGCAAGAGAGACCGAAAGACCATGAGCTTGTATTTACACGGCTTCCAATAAATCTGAATTGCAGATTCCCGAATACCATATTGATTGGGCCTGTAATGGACTCTTCTTTGGTTGTAGTTTTCGCAACCACCGTGCCCCAGTTGGTTTCTGTCAGGATATTCCCCGCACCGTCGCGCATCCAAGTGCTCTTGGTATACGTTTCAGTGTAGTTGCCTTTGGTGCCCCACAATTCAAACACCATGTAAATGTTTTTTGACACCTGCTGCATCGCACCAATGTTTGCAATTGGCATGTTTGACTTACCGCCTATATTATGTGAAAGTAAACCTGCACCGAAGGTAATGTTTGTAGCAGGCGTACCCAGGGTAAGCGCGCCATATGCAATATTTGCACGGATGG
>JBEIRK010000048.1:0-17676 GCA_040376005.1 Flavobacteriales bacterium | reverse complement strand
TCACGAGGAACTTATTGCCGGGAGTAAGGTTATGCATGCTGTGGGCAATCGAGATACGGAAGCCTCTGCGCTAATCGCAGCTGGGAAAGTAGCAGAAGCCTTGTGTTTGTACCTCTAGATCAGAAATAAGAAATTCGCGGGAATGTTTAGTATAAAATAAATAGAACAAACATTCAATAAATATTACTTTTTGCCCTTAGACCGCATTTTGTAATTGTCAGATCGTGCCTGTTTCAGAATGACTTTCTTTTCGTAATCGCTTTTGGAGTGATAGGTTGTGGCATTTTGTATTTGCCATTGGTACGTTTTTACCACAGTGGTGTTTGAAACATTTATTGTATCGCTTACGAATCCTGAGTAAGTGCTGCTGTAGATGGTATCCAATAATTTTTTTGCATCATCATGTTGGCCTTGTTCCATTTTCAAGGTAGCCATTTCCATAATGTCGTTGAGTTCGTAGTTCTGCACCACATTCCACACATGCGTATTGCGCGAAGCGAGCACCTCTTCTTTGTTTTGGTTAAATGCGGTTGCAAATGGGCTGCTGTAAGTTCTTTCTGAGCCACTTCTGGCATCGAGATAGGTCATGTGGGTCGTGAAATTGAGGGCTTGCGCACCGAGGTTTTTAATTTTGAACTTTACCATGAGGGTTTTGGTTTCCTCGGCTACTACAGAGCCCGCATTGATGATGAGTTCTCCATTTTCTACCTTCCAAGCAGCGCCATATACTTTTTCTACCTCCAAGTTATTCTCAGGCAGTTTGATGCGCAGTGAAATGTTTTGTGCCACTACTTGCATGAGGCCTTTCATTTCAGTGGCCAGGTGCGTAGGGATTTCATCGGCGTTGTTGATGAAATAGTAATTGCCATTCCCGTATTCAGCGAGGTGGGTCATGAGTTGCTCGTTGTAATCGCTGCCAATGCCAAAGCTTGAAATGGAGATGCCTGTTTCTTCGAGTTTTTTCTTTGCTATTTTTTTAATTTCGTCATTGCTAGAAATGCCCGTATTGGCGAGGCCATCGCTAAACAAGATGACGCGATTTACATGGTCAGGATTGAAGTGGGTTTTCGCCTGATTATAGCCTTCAAGCATACCCCCGCATAGGTTGGTTGAACCGCGGGCAGTGAGTTTGTCTATTTGGGCTAAAATGGCGGCGCGGTTATCCGCAATAGTGGTGCTAAAAACGGGGGTGGATATTTGATCATCATAATCTACCAGGGCAAAGTGGTCTCCTATATGCAGGTTTTGCACCAACATTTTGGCGGCTTGAAGGGCGTATTGCAGCTTGGCGCCTTGCATAGAGCCACTGCGATCAATAACTAAGGCAATGTTTAGGGGCTTGCGTTCCGGATTGTCTAGCGGTTTTCCGCCATTCAATTCGGTGTACAAGTACACGTATTTTTGGTTGGCATCGAATTGCACATTGTCGATTTCCCATGAGAAATTGAAACTGCTATCACCGCCAGCCATGGGCAATTTTGACGCGGTGTGCTGGGTAGTAAATGCCAAGACGCAGCATATGGCAATCGCGCCTAGGGATAAGAATGAGAGTTTTTTCATGGTTTTTTATTCGAAAAACGCATGAAAAGACAATGCATTTCACAAGACTGTGTGAAACTGCAGGATGTATATGTAAACGAACTTACTGAAGCAGTTTTTTAACCGTTTCACTTACAATTTTGCCATCAGCTTGGCCTGCGAGTGCTTTCATAGCGGCGGGCATTACTTTGCCCAAGTCTTTCATTCCAGAAGCACCCATTTCAGTAATGAGGGCCCGCACCTTGGCTTCAATTTCTTCAGCACCCATTTGGGCGGGAAGGAAAGCTTCGATTATACTGAGTTCTTCCTGCTCCTTATCTGCCAAGTCGCTGCGGCCTTGTTCTCTGAAGATATCAATACTGTCTTTGCGCTGTTTGGCCATTTTTTGTAGGGCTTTCATGCAGGCTTCATCCGTTACTTCTGCGCCACCTTCAGCGGTAGCCAAGAGCAAAAACGCACTTTTGATATTGCGCAGTGCGCGCAATTTCACTTCTTCGCGGGCCTTCATGGCCTCTTTAATTCCATTATTTACGGTTTCAACCAAAGACATAGTGCAAAGATACAAAGGGATTGTAGAACTTGATTTTTTCTAGTGTGGTATGCGATACTTTGCTCAATACCTAGGAGCAGCAAGAGCTGAGCAAGATACCATTAACTGTATAATTTGCGTCGGATAAACGCATATACGGGTTTTTCAAAGAGGAGATACAGCAGAATTGCGATGACCCATAATAGGATGTAATTTCTGTCGGGGCCCAAATACCAACCTCGCAAACGGATATTGACATAGCTGATATGAATTAGATAAAATGCGTAGGACGCATTGCCCAGCAGCACCATCACTTTCATGGAAAAAAACCTTTGAATTAAGGTTTTCTCAATGATTAATCCGTAAATGAAGAGGGTGATAAAAAAGGGAATAAGCGTATAAAAAATAATTTTTCCCATCCATGAATCTGAACCATGAGAAAAAATATTTGGCTCACACAGTGCAAGCAAATAGGTAGAGATGATGAGGCCAAGCAATCCGGCACTGGTTTTAAAGCGGAATGTGCTTGGAGCTTGGATACCGGTGGTCTGTAATTTTCGAGCCAGCCACATTCCTGCCAGAAATTCGGGGAATCGGCCAAAAAAAGTGGCCCCTTGAACCAAGGAAAAGGGGTATAAAATCTGCTGGGGATTGCCATTGATTTTTTGCCATACAAACCCTGTCAGTGCGGCTAAGGTGCCTGCCAGTAATAAGAAGACTAATACTCGATATATAGATTTATTCCACAGAAAGAACAACAAGGGGGCAAGCAGGTAAAAAGTCATTTCAACAGACAGCGTCCAACTTTGGGCTATCGCATCTAGATTGTGCCTGCCTGAAAAACCTTGAAAAAGGGTATAGGTAAACCAACCCTCCCCATTTTTGGGGAAGCCATAGTCAACATATCGTGCGGTTAGAATCAACCAGTATAAAGGCAAAATACGTGCAGCCCGCAGCAGGAAATATTTTAGATAATCGGTCTTGCTATGCATGGGTTTGCTGCCGTAGGTCCACGCGATTAAAAATCCAGAAAGCACGAAGAAAACCGCCACTCCCAAATCAAATTCATTCATGAAAAGCAGCACGGGTTTTGGCACAGAACCACGCCAATATTTGCGGTTGTGGTAAACAAACACCATACTCGCAGCGAGCCAGCGAAGACCGGTTAGTGCATCGAAACGCAGTTTCAGTTCGTCAGTGACCTTCGTGGCCTCTTTAATTCCATTGTTAATGGTTTTAACCCACAACATACTACAAAGATACACAGGGATTCTAAACTTGATATTTTCTCTTGCCAGAAGTGCATTTTCAGAGATACACACATTGCTGTATAAAAACATGCGTGCTTTTGTAGAAAATTTTTGCTTTCTGCAAACCCAGAAGGTAGTTTTGCGGTTAATAAGAGGCTACAATCCAAAGCATATGTCTGAAACTGCAAAAATTATTCTCGAGGGCAATGAGTACGAATTGCCTGTATTCACCGGAACTGAAGGCGAAAAAGCAATAGATATCAGCAAGTTGCGTGATCTTACGGGTCACATCACCTTGGATATCGGATATAAGAACACCGGTGCGACCACCAGTGCGCTTACCTTTTTGGATGGTGAAGTAGGATTGTTGCGCCACAGAGGGTATGCTATCGAAGACTTAGCTGAAAAAGCAAGCTTTTTGGAAGTAGCGTATCTTCTTATTTACGGCGAATTGCCAACCAGACAGCAGTTTGCAGACTTCGACACAAGCATACGTGAGCATACCCTGGTGAATGAAGGTATCGAAAACATGTTCAAGGCTTTCCCAACTGGATCGCACCCAATGGGGCAGCTGATTTCTATGGTAAGCTCATTGAGCTTGTTCTACCCAAAAAGTTTGAATCCACACCGCGAACCCGATGCAGTAAACCGCACCGTGTTGCGCTTGCTCGCGAAGATGCCAACCATTTGCGCTATGATTTACAAAAAACGCAATGGGCATCCAGTGATTTATCCTAAAAACAATTTGGACTACGTTACCAATTACTTGAACATGACCTTTTCTCAAGTAACCATGGACGACTACACTCCAGATCCTGTGATTGTGGATGCGATGAACAAATTGTTAATCTTGCACGCGGACCATGAGCAAAACTGCTCTGCAAGCACCGTGCGTATGGTAGGCAGCTCACATGCCAATTTGTATACTTCAGTTTCTGCAGGTATTTCTGCACTTTGGGGTCCATTGCACGGTGGTGCAAACCAAGAGGTGTTGGAAATGTTGGAAATGATCCGCCAAGATGGTGGTAATGTGCAGAAGTGGGTAGACAAGGCTAAAGACAAAAACGACAATTTCCGTTTGATGGGCTTCGGTCACCGTGTATACAAGAACTTTGACCCAAGGGCAAAAATCATCAAGAAGACCTGTGATGATGTATTGAATAAATTGGGCGTTCATGACCCTGTATTGGAGATTGCGAAGAAACTGGAAGAAGCTGCGTTAACAGATCCTTATTTCGTAGAAAGAAAGTTGTATCCAAACGTGGATTTCTACTCTGGTATTATCTACCGTGCTATGGGCTTCCCAACGGATTTCTTCACTGTGTTGTTTGCCATGGGCCGCCTTCCAGGTTGGATTGCACAATGGCAAGAAATGCGCAACGACAAACAGCCAATTGCACGCCCAAGACAGATTTACACTGGGCCAGCTGAACGGTCTTTCTTGTTTTATGACCAAAGGTCTTAAAGCAAATTACGATAGTCGTACTTTTTCGCCATTCATAGAATTCTAGGCCTCGCAGCCTTGATGGCAACCTATTTTCGCAACCTCAATCCATGAGATCTATTCTTATACTTTTATTGGTACTTTGTACCGGCTTATTGTCAGCTCAAAATCGCGTTTCCGTAAGTGGTTACGTGCGTGACAGCAGCAGCGGTGAGTCTATTCAAAACGCCTCAATTCAACTTGATTCTGGGTCCGTAAGTGCTGAAAGCAATGCCTATGGGTATTACAGTATATCTGTTCCCAGTGGCCAGGTAAACTTGGCGTTCAATGCCCCCGGTATGGAGACCAAATATTTTGTGTTGAATCTCAAAAGAGATTCTGTGGTGGATGTGAACTTGGCACCTGCACCTCGTTCTGTTGGCACAGCGGTAATACGCGGCAAGAAGGGCGAAAATGTGCGTAGTGTAGACATTTCTTCACAAACTATAAGCAGCCAAACCATCAAACAAATTCCTGCCTTTTTGGGGGAAGCCGATGTGATTAAAAGCGTGCAATTGCTCCCAGGTGTATCTAACGTGGGAGAGGGTTCTACAGGATTTAATGTGCGCGGAGGTGGTATCGACCAGAACTTGGTTCTAATGGATGAAGCACCTGTGTTCAATTCCGCACATTTATTCGGCTTTTTTAGCATTTTCAATCCTGATGCAGTAAAGGATGTGCAGTTGGTGAAAGGTGGAATCCCTGCGAATTACGGAGGCCGATTGTCATCTACCTTGGATGTGCGTATGAAGGATGGAAACAACCAAAAATTCCAAGCCAATGGAGGTATTGGTACCATCTTTAGTCGGGCTACCATTGAAGGACCATTGGTAAAAAACAAGGCCAGCTTTTTGGTAGCGGGCAGACGCAGCTATATTGACGTGTTGGCAAAGCCCTTTTTGAGTGATGATTTAAAAGGCAGTCAATTTTACTTTTATGATTTTACCGGTAAAATGAATTACCGTTCAGGTAGAAATAACTTTTATATTTCTACCTATGTGGGTGATGATGCTTTTAATGCCCAAAACGCTTTTGGTGTGAAATGGGGGAATACAACGGCTACAGCGCGTTGGAACCACGTGTTTAACAAGAAGCTGTTTTCAAACTTTACCTACTACTACTCACGCTACCGTTACAACATTGGCTTTAGCTCTAGAGATGCGAAATTCACTTGGCAGAGCTATATCATCAATAATTCAGCAAAAGCAGATTTTAACTGGTTTGCAACACCCAAGCATGAGATACAATTTGGAGGACAAAGCACCTACTATATTTTCAAGCCTGGTGTGGCTGTAGCTACCAATTCTACGGGTACCAACGATTTTTCATTGCCCGATAAATATGGCGTTGAAAATGCAGTGTATGTGGCAGAAGAATTCAATCCTTCTGGTAGGTTTTCGTACCGTGTGGGATTGCGCGTAAGCCAATTCCTATATATGGGTAAAGGCAATGCCTATTACTACAAAAACCCTGCTGAACCTGGTGACAGGCGCGATTTAGAATCGGTGAAAAAGTATGGTAGTGGAGAAGTGATTTCCAATTACATCAATCCCGAACCTCGTTTTGGGTTTAAGTATCAAACGGGTACTCAATCTTCCATTAAAGGAGGCTATAATCGCATGGTGCAAAACCTACACTTGATTTCCAATACGGCGGCCAGTGTTCCTTTTGATGTATGGCAGCCAACCACCAATAATATTAAGCCAGAGAAGGCCGATCAATACACCATTGGGTTCTTCAAGAATTTTGGAGCCAATGATGATTTTGAATCTTCAATAGAAACCTATTACAAAGACATGCAAAATCAGGTGGATTATGTAGACGGGGCGAACCTTCTGCTGAATGAATATTTGGAGGGCGACCTGCTTACTGGAAAAGGTCGCGCCTATGGTATTGAGTTTTATTTACGCAAAACTACAGGTGCATTTACAGGATGGATTAGCTACACTTGGTCTAAAAGTGAACGTATTGTGAAAGGTATCAATGATGATAAATGGTACCCCAACCGTTTTGACCGTCCGCACAATTTGTATGTGGTGCTCAATTATAAGCTCAGTGAGAAATTCAGTGTTGCAGGCAATTTTGTATTAAGCAGTGGCACTCCTACCACCTTTTATAGTGGTCAGTATACGGTGCAAGGATATACCGTGCCCGATGCGGGGAGCAACGCCCGAAACAATGTGAGAAATCCATTGTACCACAGATTAGACTTAAGTGTCACTTATACGGCGAAAAAACGCAAACGCTGGGAAAGCAGTTGGGTATTCTCTTGTTATAATGTGTATGACAGAAAAAATCCATTCTCTATATATTTCGACACGGACTATCAAAATACCGGAGTAAATGCAGCCATTCGGTATTCTGTAATTGGAAATTTTGTGCCTGCATTGTCTTATAATTTTAAATGGAACTAATGAAAACACGTAGATGGATTCTTGCAGTACTTGGAATGGTTCTTTTTACTGCCTGCGAAGATGTTATCGATGTAAAGGTGGATGCAGGTCCAGAACGCTTGATTGTAGATGCGTTCATCAATAATTTGAAGGAAGCGCAGCGCGTGCGCATCACCAAGAGCATACCTTATTTTAACCCCAATGGCACAGAACCTGGAGTGGCGGGAGCAACCGTAGCGGTGGTTGACACCACGGGTGGCAATACCAAATTGTTTTTATTTTCCGATAGCGGCAATGGCAATTATGTGTTCTTACCCAATCCTGCAACGGGAGATACTTTTACCGCGGGACATAATTACATTTTATTTGTAGTAGAAGGTAGCGATACCTTGGTGAGTTTTTCGCGTATGATGCCAGTGGCGCCTATCGATTCCTTGCAAATAAAATATGAGGATGGTTCTACCTTGGGCTTCCGCAAGGGGAATTATGTAGAATTAAGGGCGAAAGATTTGGTGGGTAAGGGCAATACCTATTGGATAAAAACCTTTGTCAACGACACCTTTAAAAACAGTATTGGCGACATTAGTTTGGCCTATGACATGGCACAAAGTCCTGCTACTGAAGATGGAGGTGAATTCATATGGCCCATACGTTATGGTGCTTTAAACGATTTTGGAAGTCCCCGTCGCCCAGGTACAAAGTTTAGGGTGGAGATTCATTCCATTACACCCGAGACCTATTACTATATCAATCTTATCATTTCTGAAAACCAGAATGGAGGATTGTTCGCCACACCACCCGTAAATATTGGAACGAATATTTTCAATTTCAATGCATCAAAAAAGCGCGCCCTTGGCGGTTTCTTCTGCATGAGTGCGGTGAGCAGGGCACAGGTAATTATACCTTAATAGAACATATATTCTATTAAGTTTAAGCCTCTAAGGCAGCCAATTTATTTTTGAGCATTTCCAATTCATCGCGCAGTCGGGCAGCTTCCATATAGTCCATTTCTTTGGCGGCCTTGTACATGTCTTTCTCGGTTTTTTCTATGGCTTTTTGCACGGCAGGTTTTGAGAGGTAATCTACAATTGGGTCTGCAGCCACGGCCAATTCTTCTTTGTAACCATAGCTCATTTCTTCACCATGACGGCTATCTGCTAAGGAAGTAGCCCGCATAATTTCTTCCCTATTTTTAGTTACAGTCAAAGGTATAATTCCGTGTTTTGCATTGTATTCCACCTGTTTCTCACGACGGCGTGTGGTTTCTTCAATCGTAGCGCGCATGCTTTCAGTAATTTTGTCGGCATACATAATCACCTTGCCCCGTTGGTTTCTTGCAGCGCGCCCTATGGTCTGCACCAAGCTAGTCTGACTGCGCAGGAAGCCTTCCTTATCCGCATCCATAATGGCTACCAAACTTACTTCTGGCAAATCCAGTCCTTCACGCAACAGGTTTACACCGATTAATACATCAATTCCGCCCAAACGCAAGTTTCGCAGAATTTCCACCCGGTCAAGGGTTTTCACTTCGCTATGGATATAGCTTACTTTTATTCCTAGGCGCAGCAAATATTTGGTGAGTTCTTCTGCCATGCGCTTGGTAAGCGTAGTCACCAATATGCGGTCGCCCATTTTTATGCGTTCGTCTATTTCTCCAATGAGATCATCTACTTGGGTGCCGCAGGGTCTGATTTCAATTTCTGGGTCAAGCAATCCCGTGGGGCGCACCAGTTGTTCAACCACGACACCCTCGCTTTCGCGAATTTCAAAATCTGCAGGAGTGGCACTCACATAAATGGCTTGGTTTACCACATTGTAGAATTCTTCAAATTGCAGGGGACGGTTATCCATGGCGGCAGGCAAGCGAAACCCGTATTCTACCAAATTGGTTTTTCTGCTGCGGTCACCCCCATACATGGCGCGTACTTGAGGCACGGTTACATGGCTTTCATCTACTACCAATAAGAAGTCTTTGGGGAAGTAATCGAGCAAGCAGAAGGGACGCATACCGGGTTCACGGCGGTCAAAATAGCGGCTGTAATTTTCAATGCCGTTGCAGTATCCCAACTCGCGCATCATTTCTAGGTCGAAAGTTACCCGTTCTTCCAAGCGCTTGGCTTCTAAAAACCGCTGGTTGCGTTTGAAAAAATCTACTTGGGCCACCATATCATCCTGGATTTCATGGATAACCCCTTGCAGCCTGTCACGAGGTGATACATAAATATTTGCCGGATAAATGGCCACATCTTCATGGCTTTCAAGCTTGGTGCCGGTCATGATATCGAAGCTTGTGATTTCTTCTATTTCATTTCCAAAAAAAACAATTCTGTAGGCGAAATCATTATAGGCTAAATACACATCTACGGTGTCCCCTTTGACACGAAAAGTACCGCGCTTAAACTCAGCAGTTGTGCGGCTATATAGACTTTCTACCAGCTTGTGCAATAAGGCATTTCGGGCCATGGTTTCGCCTTTTTTGAGACGAATAATGGTATTTTCAAAATCCGATGGATTTCCTGCACCATAGATACAACTGACACTGGCCACTACAATTACATCGCGCCTTCCACTGAGCAAAGAAGAAATGGTTTTTAGACGAAATTTCTCAATTTCATCATTTATATTTAAGTCTTTTTCTATGTAAGTATTGCTACTTGGGATATAGGCTTCAGGCTGATAATAGTCATAATAACTCACAAAATATTCAACCGCATTATCCGGAAAGAACTGTTTAAATTCTCCGTACAATTGCGCTACCAAGGTTTTGTTGTGCGATAAAATGAGGGTAGGTTTTTGTGTTTGCTCTATAACATTTGCTACCGTAAAGGTTTTGCCAGATCCTGTAACTCCCAACAAGGTTTGCGCCCGCACGCCCTCAGCAATTCCTTGACTGAGTTGTTTGATGGCTTGGGGCTGATCGCCCATAGGCACGAAGGGAGAAACAATCTTGAATTGTGGCACCTTACAAAATTACAAGGTTTACAGGATGGTTGCTCTCTAATGGATAAATCTTCTGTAGAGAAAATAAACAATGGAATCTTTAAAAGATACAGGGAAAATAATTTCTGTTTTGTATTTAAATTCACTGAAAATTATTGTTTTGAAACAATTTCTGCTATTTTCGAGGATGTAATTTTGTAGCTCAAAGCATGATCAACCCCACCTTAGATTTAGCAGAAGTTTTCCCCGCATTAGAACCTTCACTTTTAGATGCCATTCGTAAACACGGCGATATAAAATCGGTAGAGGAAGGAGAGTATTTGGTGCATACCGGCCAATACATGAACAATACCATTTTGGTGCTCAACGGATTGGTGAAAATATACCGTGAGGATGATGAAGGCAATGAATATTTCATGTATTATTTGCATTCGGGTCAGGCCTGTGCCCTTACGATCAACTGCGCAGTGCGGCAGCAAAACAGTCCAGTGGTAGCCCGCGCTGTGAATACCACAGACCTAATAGTATTGCCTGTGCACGAAGTTGAGAATTGGTTTCGCGACTACCGCAGCTGGATTAATTTCGTGCTGGACAATTACCGCGAACGCTATATGGACTTAATGGCAACCCTAGATCAAGTGGCGTTTCGCAATATGGATGAGAGATTGGAGTTCTATTTAAAGCGCCATAAAGAGCAGATGGGCACTAGCGATATCCGCATTACCCATCAAGAAATCGCGAATGAATTGAACTCATCCCGTGAGGTAATTTCACGCCTATTAAAGAAAATGGCGGATCAGGGTAAAATCATACTCCATCGCTATCATATTGAGGTGTTAGACATCTAACATTTTACATTCCGTATCTTTGCCCTATGGCTACTGCAATATCTATGATAGCCGCCGTTGGCGAGCATTTGGAATTGGGCGCGGGAAATGATTTAATGTGGCATCTTCCAGATGATTTTCGCTGGTTTGTAAACCATACCAAAGGCCACCCTGTAATCATGGGACGTAAAACCATGGAGAGCTTGGGCAAACCTTTAAAAAATCGAACCAACATTGTTATCAGTCGCAATGTTGAGAGCATTCAGGAGGGTTTTGAATATGCACCAAGTTTGGATGTCGCTATTGAACGCGCTTTTGCTTTGGATGCACACGAAATATTTATCATCGGGGGCGGACAAATTTATGCCGAAGCCATGCCCTTGGCTACCCGCCTCTATATCACAAGGGTGAAATCTACTTTTCCCAACGCCGACACTTTTTTCCCCGCGATTGATACCAGCTGGCAGGTGGTGTTTCAGGAATTACATGAGATCGATGAAAAGCATGAGCATGCTTTTGAATTTCTCATTCTCGAAAAAGCATAGGTCACAAGCTATTGAAATCCCAGCAAGCTCGTTACCGCACCCTGTATTTGAATGTTCGCATTCAATTCCTCGTGTCAGTTGTTGCGGTTTTTCAACTGTTTAGCAGCAATACCCTGCATGCACAAGCTTCCGATGCGCGGGTGTTTCAATACCTTCAACTTATTGGCAATGCACGCACACAGGCTGCCGTATTTCAACGTGAAATCGGTATGAATTTGGGAGATACTATACTGAGTGCCGATTCTATGGCAGGGGTGTTTCAAAAACGCTTCTCAGGTTTGGGATTGTTTACACATGTGCAGGTTCAATGGCATGCGGATACACTGGCAATTGCCGTTTCTGAACGCATCTATACTTGGGTCATGCCTTACTTTTCATGGGCGGATCGCAATTTTAACATATGGACCCGCACGCATTTCCCCTTTGATAGGGTGAATTATGGCGCCACATTGCATATAAATAATATTGCAGGTCAGAATTACAAAGCCTGGCTGTCACTCCGGCTGGGTTTTAATACCTATTTCGATGCGGGCATACAAAGTCCTTTTCACAAGCATGATGCAGGTTGGGCTTTCGGGGCGCGCATACTATACTGGCAGAATCATGAATTGTGGTACGGTGCTGAAAAAGATAAACTCCTGTTTTTAAATACAGATGAAAGGGTGGTTCAAAAGAATCAAATGATTGAGCTCACAGCCTCGCGAAGGCTGGGGTATTACCAGCGCCTGGAATTTGGATTTAGCGCAGCGAGCACGCGCTTGGACAGCCTTGTAACTGCAGCACAATTGCAATACCAATACGACCAGCCACTTCAGCGCGAGCAGACGGTAAGGATGGAGTGGGTGCTCGACAGGCGTGATCAGCGCGATTATCCGAGCCGGGGCGGACTGCTGCGCCTAGGAGCTAAGGCCATGCTCGCAGCCAGGACTTTTGAATCAAATAGACTCTTACCCACAGCATGGATCAGGGCATCAAAGTTTATTCCCCTCCGCGCTTCGGGTTCACAGGTGTTGGCCTTGGGTATGTATGGACAATTGATGCCTGGAGTAGAGGGTCAACCGTATAAATATGCACGACAGCTTGGTTATCAAAGCGACTATGTCCGGGGCTATGAAGCCTATGTGGCCGATGGTTCGGGATTTATACTCGGTAAAGTAGCGTGGCGCAATGCCCTGTGGCGCGACAAAATCATACATCTGAAAGGCAAGGGTGTGTTTTCATCCTACTTTAACGTGCCGATTAGCTTGTGGTTTAATATCTTTGCAGATGCAGGTCGGGTATACAAACCCTTCGATGCCCAGCTAAATCCAATTTCAGCGCAGTGGCAAGGTGGAATGGGCATAGGATTTGATATGATCGTTTGTTATACCGCAATGGCCCGCATTGAATATACCATGAATGCAATCGGAAGAGCTGCTTTTAATGTTTCCTATAAAAATGCCTTTTAAATCATGAAAATCGGAGTATACGCCAAATCGGTGCGCGACAGCAGACATGAACAAGGCTTTGTAAGTCTGGTGCATACCTTGGCTGATAAGGGTCACGATATTTATTGCAGCAGCAGCCTGGTAGACTATATACACATTCATATAGCCCCAGATATGCCAGTGCGTGAGTTTGATTTTTTAACCAAAGAAACGCCTGAACTGGATGCCCTTATTTGCGTAGGTGGCGATGGAACCCTGCTCGACACTGTGCCGCTGGTGCGGGATAGTGGCGTTCCTGTGCTGGGTTTAAATACTGGGAGATTGGGCTTTTTGGCGGGAATGGATATTACTGAATTAGACAAGGCCCTGCATGATATTCAAAGAGGAAATTACAGTATTGAAAAGCGCACTTTGTTGAATCTAGAAACTACCGAACAAGTATTCGATTATTCCTTTGCTTTGAATGATTTTGTAATTCATAAAAAGGAAACATCAAGTATGATAGTGGTGCATGCTTTTATCAACGGGGAATTTTTAAATTCCTATTGGAGTGATGGTTTAATTATTGCAACGCCTACCGGTTCTACAGGATATTCACTTAGTTGCGGAGGTCCAATTATTTTCCCAACTTCAGGGAGTTTTGTTATTACCCCTATTGCGCCACATAACCTCAACGTGCGCCCTGTTGTTGTGAGTGATGATGTGGTGCTTTCTTTTGAAATCGAGGGCCGGGCAAATAGCTATCTTACTTCCTTGGATGCCCGAAGTCAAAGTATTACTAGAGAGATACAAATGGCTATTAAAAAAGCCGAACATTCTCTCAATTTGATTCGTTTGGAAAGTGATAATTACTTGGACACCTTGCGCAATAAGTTGAATTGGGGATTTGACAGTAGAAATTAAGTGAAGAATTTGAAACAGCTCATTGTAATCATAATGATTTTGTTGGGTAGCCTCCAGCTAAATGCCCAAAATATTCCAGCCATAGGTACGGATAGTACTATAGAGATGGCCAATTGGAATATAGAATGGTTGGGGAGCACGGGCAATGGTCCAAGCAATGAAAAAACACAACTCAGCAATGCCGCCGCAGTAATCAACAAGGCTAAACTAGACCTCTGGGGCCTCTGCGAAATTTCAAGTCAGGCAGCTTGGGATTCCCTTTTGGCGCGCTGTCCAGAATACGGTGGGGTTATCTCTACCTGGAGCCAGGAGCAAAAGACTGCGTTGATGTACAACAAGTCTATTTTTCGGGTGTTGTATCAAAAGCATCCTTTAGGTGTGTATGAATTGGAATTTGCAGGCGGAAGACTACCATTAGAAGTAGGCCTGGAAATGGATATGGGCACGTGGAAAGACACCGTGTATGCTTTTGTAATTCACCTCAAGGCAAATACGGGAAGCAATACACAGAAGGCCGATGCGTGGGACAGACGCAAGCGCAGCAGTGAGGCCTTGAAGGAATACCTCGATGCATGGGGAAAGTGGAAGAAAACCATCGTGCTTGGTGATTGGAATGATGATGTAGATAAGAGTATTTTCAGCAATTATGCTACACCGTTTTCGGCATTTCTAGGCGACACCTCTCGTTATATTTTCACCTCACGGAATTTATCTCTCACCGGGCAAACCAGTACTACTTCATATGTAGATATGATAGACCATCAATGTGCGAGCAAGCGCTTGGCCAATTCGATGGTGGGTACCTCTGCCTCGGTCTTTAAACTGCAGGCCTACATTACCGCTTATAGCAGCACTACCTCGGACCACTACCCTGTGTATACCCTGTTTAAATTTCAGAAGCCAGCCGAGCAGCAAAATGGAATACAGGAAATGGAAGCCATGTATCCTGATTTTTATTGGGATGGAAATGCTTTCGTATTCGCGGATGGAATAATCAGAGAATATAAGGTATTTGACCTTTTGGGGCGTAATATAGAGCAGGTAAAAAGCGGCAATTATTACGTACTCCAATTTTCGGATAATGGGGGCGTATATCGCGTAAAAACCTTTATTTATAATGAATAAGAGTATTTGGAAAACTGCCCTTCCTATATTGGCTGTAGGTATTGCTGCATGGGCTATATATGTATTTGCAAAACCAAGTGTATATGATATTAAAGTACCAGAGAAACGTGCAACTGAAAGTTTATTTTCTGAATCAAAAGGCATTACTGTAGGGAAATGGGAAGCATCCCAGTGGGACAGTGTAAGCTACTCTAATGGTGTACTCGTTGAGACTACGGATAGCTCCACAAGATATGCCATTAAAGAGTCGGCAATTCCATTGCAATACATTGCTTTTTGGAAAGATGGATATGCGTATTATCAGGTGCTTACTACACATGGGGACTGGCCAGATGACACCTGTTGCAGCGCAGGGGGAGATGTATTGGCAAACTTAGGATACTATGATCGGGTGCAATCGGGGATTTTCCAAGAGAACTATGAAGGCAGCGAGGTCTTGTTGCGCTTGGAGCAAAAAAAGCCAGTAAAGATTATCGCACTTTGGAATAATTATCCCATAAAAGGAGAAACAGACGGAGAGCAAATTAAAATACAGATTCCGGCATGCGCCACAAAAGAACGCACAAGCTTGTTGCGTGTGTGGTGTGCCTACATAGATCATGTAAGTCCTGTGTGTGAAATTCCCTTGGTGAAAGGTTTGGTGGCTTCGCGATATTCACAGGTAAGTTCCTTGCGCCCTGAAGCACGTTTTAACGCCATTAAGCCCATGTGTGATGTGCTTGTGGATTCACTTAATTCAGCTGGCATAGTGGCGGCATTAATGGATGTTTCTGAGAATCCAGAGCTGAAGATGGCGATAAGTTTTGGTGACCTAAGGGTTAAGGTAGAGCCAACGTACACCGCTATTGTGTTTAGTTATTTCGGTAAAAAGGTGGTTGTAATTCAAAACCGTCTGAAAGCCAATAACGCGATAGCATTGCCACTCAAGGGTGATTTGAAACACAGTTATTCTGGGCGTGCCTTTACTATCAAAGGGGGTAAAATATTACTGACCCTTCCCGCAAACGGGCATGAAATAATTTGGTAATTCCTAAGGCTTAATAACCGCCTAAGGGTTTAAATACCTTGGGCTTTTCCTTTTCCACTTCAACTTGGAATCCTACCCACTGTGTGGCTAAAAACGCGTTTACCCTCTGTAACACGGCGTCAGTAAATACCGCTGCGTTTCGCACTGCTGTATTGGCATTTTCAGCAGGATAAATTTGACTGTTTATATAGCCAGAAGCAGCATATAATTTATCATTCAGTCTCTGTGTTATATCTTCATAGTAGGTTATATCCGTATCCTGCATAAACAAACGTTTTAGTGCATTAATGCTATCTTTTAAGGGTGCGGAAAGTTTTTTAAGTCTGCTCTGTGCACTGTCATTTTCATAACTGCTATTGCATACTTTTTCTATAGTTTCTTCTGCAGTTTTTAGTGCTTCAAATGCGAGATACGCCCGTTGGGTTATCCGTTGTAGTGAATCACTAAGGCGCAATTTTTCATTGTATCCAGCGGCGTTAAAAGGGTTTTCAGCTATTGTTTTTATCTCAATAGCACTGCTATCCATTTGGTCTCCGTCTTTCAATTTAAGGATATAGATACCCGGGGGCAGCTGCATACCAGCAGGCAGGTATTTCTCATTTTTGGCATTGTAGTGCGAAGGGAATCGATATCCATCGCGGCGCATATTCCAGTGCATGCGGTAATACCCTGTGCTGTCAAAACTGCTTTCCCAACTGCGCAGCATTTGGTTCTTATTCCATATGGAGAATTGTACTTTTTTCTGTTCCCATTTTTGGGTTTTTGAATTGCGCTTTCCTGCCACATATAAATCAATAGGCGCCCCTGAAGGTTTGTTCGGTGCTTCGTAAAAATCATCTGCTCCAAACCTTTCTCCATCGGGTCGCTGTCCCAAGGTGAGGTAACCATGACCTGTATGCATAATTTTGGTTTGGGTAGGATTGAATCCTTTAGCCATGTTGCGGAAGGGCTCTATGTCATCAAAAATGTATATGCCTCTGCCAAAGGTGGCCAGCACCAAGTCATTTTCTTGGGCTTGATACACCATGTCCTGCACGGGGCAATTGGGCATTCCGTGTTTCCAAGGGGTCCAAGTTGTAGCCCCATCGAATGATACCCAAAGGCCGTGGTCGGTGCCTAACCATACCAGTTTTGGTTCTTTAGGATCGCGCAATACGCTGAGGCAGTGGCCACTCACTTGATTGGGTTGTACCATGCGCTGCCAGGTTTTTCCAAAGTCTTGGGTTTTGTAGAGGTAGGGATTCCAATCGTTTTGGCGGTAGTTGTTTACCACCACCCAAGCTTCTGCTGCGTTGGCAGGGTTGGTCCAAATATTGGGTATCCAACCATTTTTGGGTAGGCCGGGCATGCCGGAATTTTGAAGTTGCCAAGTTTTGCCAGCATCTCGGGTTAATTGCAGATTGCCGTCATCTGTTCCTACCCAAATTACTGCGGTATCCGCTGCAGATGGGGCTATAGTAATGATGGTGCAATAGTTTTCTGCATTGGTAGCATCAATGGTAAGTCCACCACTTTTTGCTTGATGCATTTTGGAGGTATCGTTGGTTGTGAGGTCTGGCGAAATAATGGTCCAGCTCAGTCCGTTATTATAACTTTTATGCAGGTATTGGCTTCCTAAGTAAATACCATTGGTGTTTTTTGGGTGCAATGCCATGCCCGCATTCCAATTAAAGCGCAGGTATTCCCCT
>JBEIRK010000081.1:0-12165 GCA_040376005.1 Flavobacteriales bacterium | reverse complement strand
TGCTTAGCGCATTTGTAATTGTTGCAGCCCAGGCGCAAGACAAGCAAATGATTGCTGCTAAAAAAGCATATAATGCAGGCCAATTTGCCAAAACACAAGGTGCCGCAAAAAAGGCATTGGAAAAAGATAAAAGTCAGGCTGACTGGTGGTACTTGAGGGCTTGCTCAGAATTCCAAATGAGCAAAATGACCAAATACCAAGGGGGCAAAGTCAATTATGACAAAGAGGCCGTGAAAAGCGCGGTTAAAGCCCGTGAACGGGATATAGAGGGGAAGTTTTTGGAAGAATACCGTGAGGTTTTTGAGGAAATTGTAGACTACAATAACAAAGAAGCGATGACCAATTTTGCAAAAAAGAGTTACGCAAAAGCAGTGTTGATGTATAAAAACAGTTTTGAATTGACAGGAGACACCATTGCCTATGTAATGCTCGGCCGCAGTTATTGGGAAGATAAAAAAGAAATGGATGGACTGCGTATTTTCAGAGAAGTTACAGTGTGGAACTACAATGCCAAAATGGAAGGTTGGGGCGCAGGAACATTCGCCCGTGAGCCCTTTGAAATCATGAGCAACCATTTCATGAAAAAAGGCCAATTTGATTCCGCTATTTATTATACAGAGATGGGTCTGGCCATTTACAATCTCAATCGCGTGCTTTTGGCGAATGAAAAGTTCATGCTGCGCAACATCCTTATTGATCTATCCAAATACCAATTGGACAACATGTTCAAAGAGACAGTAGACAGGGGATTGACTTATTTCCCTGGTGATACCCAGTTTTTATACCAGCAAAATTATTATTACCTCATGCGCATGATGGGGGCAACCCAAACCAGGCCGTATGACAGTGCTGAGAATTTGCTTGCATCGTTTTACAGCGATAAAATACGTTCCATTAAGGCAGGCATTCAAAATCCTACCGATGAATTTTTAATTAAAGACAGTGTTGCATTTTTATTTCAATGTCTTGACTACTACTTGCGCACCAATACAAGAAATACCACAGCTTGGATATTTCAACAGTGGTATGTGAAATTCCGCAAGCTGTCTGAATACGATGATAAAACGGCAGAGTCATTATTGAAGAGTCCGCCAGATAACATTTCGCACCGCATGGTAACCATGCTCTATGTGGATGCAATGCAGCAGTTCCCCTGGAATAAGAATTACAAAAACTACAGGCTGACTTATTTCAATAAGTGGATGAAAAAGCCACACCGCAAGGGTGAATTGGGGAATCTATTGGAAATGAATGAATCTGTAATTGCGGATTTCCCTGCTGACAAAACATTGAAAACCGCCATGCAGAGCAACCTTGCAGCTATCCTTGACAGCACCATGCAGGATGGCAACATGTACAATGCCTGGACCTATTACAACCGTTTGAATACCGATTTCCCAACAGCGCCTTCATTGGGGGCATTGAAGCAAAAATTGGCCAAAGCGGATTTTGAGAAGCGGTATTCACAAACCCGTGTATACTACACAGAAGTAAAGGGCAAGAAGGTGGCCAATACGGGTTGGGATGGCGAGAGTGCAGTTTGTATAGCAGGCAGCATGCCTGACAGTACTTTGTATAAGGTATTGAACCGTGTAAATTACTACAGACAAAATGCGGGGATTGTATTGCCTATGAATCTGAGTCGCGAACGGGTGCAAAAATGCCAAGAAGCATCTGTGATGTATACCTCAAAAGGAATCTTTACCAGAGAGCCACGACCAGAAACCCACCAATGTTTTACAGAAGGGGCAAAAGAAGCGGCATTGGTTTCTCAAGCGATATTGGAGAGCAATCCTGCACAGACGGTTACCATATTTATGGATGATAGCAAAAGCGTAGAAATGATTAACCGCATGAGTATCTTGAATCCAGAGGCTTTGGACATGGGCTTTGGCAGTGCTGAGAATAACTCAGTATTCTGGTTATTAGATGTTTCGGGTGCGCCTGATAGCAACTACTACAAGACCCATGCTGTAACATGGCCTCCTGCTGGACTCTGCCCCAAAATGTTGGTATTCAAAAAATGGACATTCTCAATGGCTGCAGATCTTAACGGCGCCACTGTAAAGATTGTAAATAACGCGGGCACAGAGGTTCCGGCGACTTACAACCAGCAAGTTTTGCCAGGCATGTTGCTGCGCACCCTCATCATTCAGCCACAGATTGACACCAAAAAGCTCACAGACAAAGATTTTTTTGATGTAAGCATAGAACTCAAGGACAAGCGAAAGTTCAGCTACAGAGTGCAATTATTTTAAGCAGCGACAGCCAAATACGGCTTCAGTATTGCCTGCGCTGCGCATAGCAGTAAGCAATATATTTTAGAAAAAGAGGAATAGGTTACTACCCTATTCCTCTTTTTTATTTTAGGATATCTACAAACAGATTTGATTTATGCCATTTTTTTATTAATTTTGCACCCCCAAACAGAATCCAAGTATGGGTTTTATTTGGAACAAGATCCTACTGCACACGTGGCGTAATTGGTAGCCGCACCAGACTTAGGATCTGGCGCCGCAAGGCGTGGGGGTTCGAGTCCCTCCGTGTGCACCAAATTGTCAATAGATGCTGTAACCGGCATCTATTGATGTTTTAATACCTTCAAACCATCCAAACGCAAGAAACCGTGAATATTTCTGTAGATAAACTCGACGACCTCAATTCAACCGTAATTATTGAACTTCAAAAGGCTGATTACCAAGAAAAATTGGAAAAGGAATTGCGCCGTGCGCAAAAGACTGTAGCTATTAAAGGTTTCAGACCTGGAAAAGCGCCAATGGGTATGGTTCAGCGCATGTACGGCAAGTCTATCTTGGCTGAAGAAATTCAGCAAGCGGCTTCTGAGGCATTGAACAACTACATACGCGACAACAAGTTGGACATACTGGGATATCCTATTTCTAGCGAACGTATCGCTAGCGATATTGATATTGAGGGTAAGGAACATTTCAAATTTGCATTTGACTTGGGCTTGGCTCCTGCGTTTGAATTGAACCTTAGCAGCAAAGACAGCTTAACACAGTTCGATATACAAGTTAGCGACAAAGAGATTGACGAGGATATTGAGTACGCAAGAAAACGCTACGGCAAAATGGAAGATGCAGACACTGCGGATACTGAAGACATTATCTACTGCACACTCACAGAACTCAATGACGACAGCGAAGTATTTGAGGGTGGCATTTCTGAAAAGCCAGCTTCTTTGGTGGCCGGAATGGTGGAAGACGAAGCGTTGAAACATTCATTAATTGGAGTATCTAAAGGTGCTACCATGCATGTGAATATTTTCCAATTGTTCAATAATAATGATACCGTAATCAGCAATACCCTTGGAATTCCAAAAGAGGGCGTTTCCGATTTGCACATGAATTTCAATTTGGTTGTGACTGAAATCAAGCGACGCACAGTGGCTGAATTGAACGAAGATTACTACAAAGAGGTATTTGGTCCAGAAGACTTTCCAAAAAACGAAGAAGAATATAGAGCCCGTATCAAGTCAAACTTGGAAAACTACTACAAGAATGAAGCAGACTTATGGATTGACCATCAAATCGGCCACTTGGTATTGGAGAAGCACGCATTCAGCCTTCCTGATGTTTTCTTGAAGCGTTGGTTGGTGAGCACCAAGCCAGACCAATACAACGCAGAGAACATTGAAGAGAAATACGCACAAGAAAGTGCGGCATTGAAGCGCCGTTTGGTTATCGATAAAATTGCAGAAGCTGCAGCTATCGAGCCTACAGAAGCAGACATTCGCGAAGAAGCAAGATTGTATTTCCTTGGCATGTACCGTCAATATGGTTTAACCATGATGCCCGACGACAATTTTCTAGACAACAGCATTAACCAGCGTTTGGGAGATAGAGAGTTTGTGCAGCAAATGGCAGACCGCGTGATTTACAGAAAAGCATACGATCATGCTAAAACATTGGTAGGAATCAAAGCTGAGAAAATCACTGTAGAGGACTATTTCAAGCATGTAAACACCCACAAGCACGAACACGCTGAGTAAGTTCTAAAAGGCTATTGCCTCACGACTTAACCCCTATTATTATCGTTTGAATTCTTGAGAGCAGAACTGCTGTTTTCATGAAAAGCCTCTATATTTGCATTGGTAAAACAATTGCCTGTGCGCGTTGTTACCTGTACGTAAACTAACCCAAATCAACCACACAATCACTCATTAACATTTCAATAATGGATTACGGAAAAGAATTTAAAAAGTATGCTGTAAAACACTTAGGACTGAACAGCATTTATGTAGATAAATATGTAGATATGGTATCTGCTCCCAACCAAATTGTAGGTTTAACACCGAATATTATCGAGGAGAGACAGATGAATGCTGTTGCGATGGATATTTTCTCTCGCCTCATGATGGATAGAATCATTTTCTTGGGTGTTCCCATCTATGATGATGTTTCTAATATTATTATTGGTCAGTTGCTATTCTTAGAAAGCACCAACCCTAACCGCGATATCCAAATCTATATCAATAGCCCAGGCGGCAGTGTTTATGCTGGTTTAGCTATATATGATACCATGCAGTTCATCAGCAGCGATGTAGCTACTATTTGCACCGGCATGGCGGCAAGTATGGGTGCTGTGCTTATGACAGCAGGTGAAAAAGGCAAACGTACCGCGTTGCCGCATAGCCGTATCATGATTCACCAACCCTTAGGTGGTGCTCAGGGACAGGCTTCTGATATTGAGATCACCTACAAAGAAATTAGCAAACTCAAGAAAGAGTTGTACGATATCCTTGCCCACCACAGCGGCCAACCTTATGAAACCATTGAAAAAGATGGAGACCGTGATTTTTGGATGACTGCTCAAGAAGCCAAAGAATACGGAATGATTGATGAGGTGCTAAAGATTAGGGACAAGAAGTAATTATGAAATCTAAAGAGCAGACTTGCTCATTGTGTGGTCGCAAAAAAGCGGACACCTTGATGTTGATTTCTGGTGTTGATGGTCAGATTTGCGACAGTTGTGCTGAACAAGCTTATAAGATTGTTGAAGAAGAGTTAGGTTTTTCTTCAAAAAAAGGAAGTAAAACTGCCTCAAAAATTACCCAGGAAAAGGATTTCAAACTGCCTAATCCTGCGGATATTATGGCACAGCTAAATGAATATGTGATTGGACAAGAGGATGCCAAAAAAGTAATGTGTGTTGCAGTATACAACCATTACAAACGGGTATTAAATCAGCCTAAAAACGATGATGTTGAAATTGAAAAAAGCAACATTTTGTTGGTAGGAGAAACGGGAACAGGTAAAACCCTTTTGGCACGAACCTTGGCGCGCACACTGAATGTTCCTTTTTGCATTGCAGATGCTACGGTTCTTACAGAAGCAGGTTATGTTGGTGATGATGTAGAGAGCATTTTGGCTCGGCTATTACAAGTGGCAGAGTACGACGCCACAGCGGCGGAGAGAGGCATCATTTATCTTGATGAGATTGATAAAATCAGCCGCAAAAGCGACAATCCATCCATCACACGCGATGTAAGTGGCGAAGGTGTGCAGCAAGGATTACTCAAAATATTAGAAGGAACGGTTGCGCATGTAGCGCCAGAAGGCGGACGTAAGCATCCCGATGCGAAATATGTGAAGATTGACACTTCCAATATTCTCTTTATTTGTGGTGGTGCTTTTGACGGAATAGATAAAATCATTTCTAGGCGTGTAAAAAATCAGTCATTGGGCTTCAAAACCCATGCTGCCAAGGATATTGAGAAAAGCGACCTCTTAAAGCACATTTCACCAGCTGATTTGAAACAGTTTGGCCTTATCCCTGAAATCATTGGACGATTGCCTGTGATTGCAGCGCTTGAACCCTTGGATAAAGCAGCATTGAAAAACATACTCACCCAACCGAAAAATGCATTGATCAAACAGTACAAGCGGTTGTTTGAGCTTGAGGGTATTGAAATTGAGTTTGATAATGCTGTAGTTGATTTTATTGTCGACAAAGCTTTTGAATATCAATTGGGTGCGCGTGGGTTGAGAGGAATTTGTGAAGCCATATTGCTAGATTATATGTATGAAGCCCCTTCGGCCAAAAACAACAAGAAGATTAAAGTTACCCTGAAGGATGCACAAAAGAAATGGGACATCCACAAAATTGCAATCTCCGCAGCGTAAAGGCCACTAAGCTGTTTTCATATTCAATTCCCTAGGGAGTTCCTCTTAATTCTTCACTTTTAGGAATACTTTAACTTTAAGTTTCTTCTTAATTGCAGTGTTTTTGATAACTTGCTGCCAAAACTATGTCTTCATTATCAACTCAGGGTAAAAACAACTCTAGAATCACAAATGCATGGGCCATGTATGATTGGGCCAACAGCGTATATCCCTTGGTGATTTCGTCTGCTATTTTCCCGATATACTACACGGCTGTAACTACAGTTAAAGACAGTGCTGGAAAGATAATCAACGACAATGTTGAATTTATGGGAATGAGTTTTAAAAATACAGTTCTCAGCAATTATGCTTTAGCTCTATCATTTTTAATTATATGCATCAGTAGTCCCCTCCTATCCGGAATAGCAGACAGCAGGGGCAATAAGAAGATGTTTATGCGTTTTTTCTGCTATTTGGGTGCAATTTCTACAGCAAGTTTATACTTCCTTACCAGCGACCGCAGCACACTAGACACAGGCATAATATCCATTTTCTTTGCGAGTTTGGGCTTTTGGAGCAGTTTGGTATTCTACAATTCCTTTTTGCCAGAAATCACGGATAACGAGAATATGGATAGGGTAAGTGCAAAAGGATTTTCTTTTGGATATATTGGGAGCAGCTTATTATTGATATTGTGCTTGGTATTCATTCAAGGAATTGCCCCAAGCATGGGAATTAGCTCAGGGCTGGCATCACGTATTTGCTTTATTGCGGTAGCTATTTGGTGGATAGGTTTTGCTCAAATATTCTTTACCAGAGTACACGAAAATGCCAAACCTAGCAAGGGAGAATCCATCATGAAAGGGTTTCATGAGTTGAAAAAGGTATGGTTACAAATACAGAAAAACCGCAGTATAAAGTTGTATCTCACTTCCTTTTTGTTCTATTCTATGGCGGTTCAAACCATTATGTTAGTTGCAGCCTATTTTGGAGCCAAACTCTTGAATATGCCAGCAGGCAAGTTGCTGCCAATTATTCTGATTATTCAGTTCGTAGGCATTGCAGGAAGTTATTTCTTTTCTTGGGTATCTAAGAAGGTAGGAAATAAAATGGCCTTATCCATCACCTTAGTTATTTGGGTTTTGATATGCATAGGCGCTTGGTTTGACGCGGAATACAAGTCGGAGCCTGGTTTCTTTGTGCTGGCCTTTTTTGTAGGAGCTGTTATGGGCGGCATTCAAAGTTTGAGTCGCAGTACCTATGGGAAACTTATTCCTGAAGACACTGAAGATATGGCATCATTCTTTAGTTTTTATGACATTACTGAAAAATTCTCCTTGGTTATTGGCCTATTTAGCTTTGCTTACATAGAACAACACTCACCTGAGAAAGGCATGCAAAATTCAGTACTCGCTTTAATCGTATTCTTTGTAATTGGATTCTTGTTGCTCACCCGTTTGAGTGACAAGCGGCTTATGCCACACAAGGATTAACGCAACAGCATTACGCTGCCCGATTTGCGCACATAATTGCCGTAGATGGTATTTGCTTCAACGTCCCAAATATAAACTCCTGCAGGGGCTGCTTGGCCCATGAATCGACCATTCCAACATTCCTCAGGATTATTCGATTTAAATACAAACTCGCCCCATTTATTGCGCACAGTCAACTGATAGCTTGCGGTGCTATCCATTACCACCTTAAACACTTCATTGGCTTGTGGCCCTTTTCCATCGGGTGTAAAAACAGTAGGCACATAAAACTGCAGTCCGGGTCGAACACGAATATTTAATGCATCTGTGGTAGCGCATCCTCGATCATTAGTAATGGTAAGACGCACCTCATACAAACCCGTATCTGATGGAAAATCTACAGTTACTTGAGGCTTGTTTGCATACAATGGTGAGCCCATTTCAAACTGCCAATTCAACGTATATGGAAGTAAGGAAGTGCTTTTCGACGAGACATTAAGCCTTGAATAATCCGAAGTAACCGTTCTATTCTCAGGATCTGTGAGTATATCTGTTGATGGGGTCTCAATACCTTCTAACTGAGAGGTAGCAATGTCTCCTGCACACCCGGCTGCTGTGGTAATGAGATGCAGCTGAATAACTCCGGGATTTTTCACAAAGAAAATTTCTTCATCGGCACCCAATTTCTCTATGCCATCCAACTGCCAGATAAACTTATCTGAAACCACATCTGGCTTCATATTTACGGCCTTTACAACTCCTGTAAATGGAATACAGCCCGCGCTTGGCTGAGGCACAATTTCATAAACAGGCTTTGGATTCACCGCAATGCTAAATGTTGCAATTGTGTCTGCACAACCTTCCAAACTTGTGATTTTGTATGCAAATTGTAGCATTTGTTTCTTCTGGATCGCTGCAGATTTTGCAATAAAAGATTCTGGCAAACGCTGAATGGAAAAATCTCCTGGAGCTATAAGTTCAATTTTATTTAAATACGCTGGCTTAGGTTCTAGGTAAAATCGTTCACCTTCGCACACTTCAGTTAGGGTGGGCATGGTAAATTTCGGGGATGCATTTACCAATATCACAGTAGTATCTTGTGCAAAGCAACCCGAAACCTTGTTTGAATACTTATAAATAAACAATTCGCTTTGCGAACCAGAAGCTATAACAGCGGCTGGATTGAGTACTCCTTCATTCTTAGTGAGCCAAATTCCGCCTTCAGGTGATGCCGATAATTTCAAAGATGCATCTCCTTCGCAAAAGCGTTGCTTTTTGGTATTTACTATAGTAACTGTGGGTGTTTCGTTCACCACAATAAGCGCAGTATCGCGAATAAGACAGCCGTTTAGGTTTTTATTATAATAGACTTCAAAGGTGCCGGAGCCTGATATCTGAGGATCAAAATACCTTTGCGACAACAACAATGCACTTGGAAAACTAGACCAAACTCCATCCGTAAAAACACATTGGGTTGCCTTATCCAAATCCAATTTTTGATCTTTAGAGCAAATGGGGTTCGGATTCATAATTCCCGTTGGCAGCGGCTCTACTACTTGAACTTCAAATTCATCCGTATACAAACAGGAGTGCTTATCTAAATAACGCACAGCATAGGATTCTGTGCCACTGCTATTTGGCCATATTAAAAAGGGCGAACTGATGATACTTGAATCCTTAAGCCTCTTGAAACTGTAGTTCCCTGGCTCAGTCCAACCCTGTTTCTCTATACGTTTTTTCAGATCTACCGCGTAGGGTTTCACAGGCACACACAAGGCAGTATCAAATGCATCAAACTGCAGTCTCTCATATACGCCAATGGTCTTGGACACTTTCAACCTACACCCTATACTGTCTACAATGTTGACTGATATCGCTGAATCCTTTTGCAGTGTTAAAGCAATAGTATTATTAGTGCCACCTTGACTCCAAGCATATTTAAAAGGGGTAAAACCACCATCAAACTGGGATTTAAGTGTAAACTCCTGATTGGAACAAACTTTATCGGGCCAATTTGAGGTATTAGTTAGAAGTGAAAATGCGGGCACAATTGCAGAATCTTGATACTCATCCAAACAGCCTGTAATGGAATTTTGAATTTGATAGGTTATATAATACTTCCCAGGCTTGGGAACTTCAACCTCATCTTGCCCTGAAAACCTTGATTCTAAAAGTCCATTGGCATCCGAGATAAACCAGCTTTGCATATACTGGCTACCTGTGATTCCGCTTTTTAAACTCACTACATTGCAATGAGAATAGCTAACTTTCGGAGTAACCTTGGGTAAATCAACAATTTCAATGGCAAAAGTTCTGATGGCAGATGCCGTCAAGGGACACTTGTCGTCTTGGGCCAAAACAGAGATATAGTATAACTTGCTTTTATCCATTCCCTTTGGTATTCGGGCTTGGAAAAAGGCATCAAATTGATTTTTTGAGCCAGGTATTTTCACGATAGATCCACCGGGTATATCGGACCAGAAGCTTAATTTCACCGAATCTTTTATTCCGCCATAAACCGCATCATTCACTGATAAATCTATTAATAAATCCTTACCTTCACATGCATAATAATGAAAGTTTGGACTGCTCAATTTGGGAACATTGTTTGGAATAGAAATCACCTTGAGCTGCATGTCTCTTCTGCTCATTCCCACCATAACACGCAAACCATTTACCAAACGCCATTCTCTGACCTCTAGAACCAGAAAACCGTGTTGCCCAGATGCTGTAGGCGTAAACGCTAACCAACCTGATTCTTCATCTATACCGGTGCCTTCAATGGGCCAAGACTTTTCATTCAAAGTACAGTTACCGCCTGGGCAATAGACATCAACAGGTGTGCTTGCATCCCGTCCAGTTGGATAGATAATATTTTGCCCCCAACCCTTTTGAGCCTTTACCATATGGTATGATAGCGAGTCGCCATCCGTATCTAAGGCAGTGAGATTGTATGTAAAGCTTTGATTTTCATGAATCAGATATACCGGCATTGCCCGTAAACTTGGAGAAGAATTGGTTCTTCCTCCACAAGTATTGATTCTTGCATAATTATAAAATGCCTCATTGCCGCCCTGAGACCATGCATCTCTGCGCGATTCCACACGTATGGCAATTTCAAACTTGCAGTAGTCTTTCGAAACGGTATCAAAATCGACAGAACCCTCAAAAGTCCACTCCTCTACCCCATCAGGAAAACTTCCTCCATTACAGGAAGAATTTACCGTTTTACATACAGGAGTAATATCTCGCTTTGAAATACGGGTTAGGGGTATATTCTTCAGTTTTTTAGCAAATCCCAATTCTTCCGGACTTGCATATATCTCTAGGTTTTTGATATCTGCACAATTGCCAGAATTGAACACACATTCATTGCAATTTCTATACAACTGCACCTTGAACTTATATACATTACTTGAAACGTGCTTATAGCTTACCTCTCCACCTAAAATGTGGTCAGCATACAGATTGTCTGTATAAGCGCCAAAGCCTGCACATAGGAGCAGGCTTAGGAGCAAATTTTTCAATCGATATGTTAATCGCTGTTTTCTCAACGCATAAGTGTGAAGGTGCCGTCAAAATCATAACGCTTGCCTTCCATAGAGTTCACTACTACTTTATAAATATAAACGCCATCTGGACAAGGATTGCCATTAGAGTTTCCGTCCCATCCTTTGGTGATGTCGTCGGTCTCATACAACTTCTCGCCCCAGCGGTTGTAAACCATAATATTCAAATCCTTATAATTGACCGCACTAATCATAAACATGTTGTTGCGGTTCGGCCCTGCCCCATCTGGAGTAAATACATCCGGGATGAACACAATAATATCTGGACCTACCAATACATCTCTGCTAAAGGTGTTTACACAACCTTTATCTGAAGTTACACGCAAGCTGATGGTATAGGTGTTGGTGTCCTTGCCATACGCATATCTTGGGTTTTGCTGAGAAGATGTATCATTTGGATCCGTGATTGGATCATCAAAATCCCACAAGTAGTTCATCCAACCGCCTGTGAACACACTCTTATTCAAAGTAGACAGGTTGTTCATCTTAAATTTAGGCAATCCAACCGTAGTTTTATTGCTGGGATCTGTTACAAAGTTGGCCACAGGAATTGGATATGCCTGTACATAATCCGGACGGGTTATGGTGGTAGCACATGGACCTGCTGTATTGGTCACAGTCAACCTTGGTGTGTACTTACCTTGCACTGGGAACACCAAGTTGCTTGGATTCTGATCTGTGCTGGTGATGCCACTTCCAAAATCCCAACTCCAGCTCAACTGTCCACTTGGAATGCCTTTTCTCTCAATACCGGTAAAGCTTGCGGTCAATGGTACGCATCCTTCTGCAGGGCTGCTCATGTCGATGTCTGGGTATTGGTGCAAGATGATTTGAATGCTATCACTCACCTGTGGGCATACCTCATTGGCAATGGCCACTGAAGTCACCTTCAACCATGCATAGCGGTTGGCGCTGTCTTGCAAGCCATGTTGGTAGGTAGTATTTGTTGCGGATGGATTGCTAATAAAGCCATCTGCTCCATTAATCTTGGTCCAAAGC
>JBEIRK010000073.1:0-13496 GCA_040376005.1 Flavobacteriales bacterium | reverse complement strand
GTCAGAACCACGGGTACCATTTGGATGGCGCCACCGCAGAAACCACCAAGCATATGGCCAACGATCCGCGTCGTATTGTGAGAATAGAAGTACAGATGGAACTTCAGTTGCGTGAGAAGGATGACGCGCATGCACGCGAAGGTGTGTTGCGCATAGTGAAAGCTTGTCCTGTGTCACGCAGCCTGCACCCTGAGATTGAGCAAGATGTTACCGTGATTTTTGTGTAAGTAGAGAAGCATAATTCAATCATCGAAGGTCTCTGGCAGAGCACAATTATTAATATTCGAACTTTTACTCCGGCTACAACAAATCTTGCAATCCTAAAACTGAAGAATTATCTGAACCATGACAACTTTAATCAGTTAAGTCCACTTATGTTGAATTCAATATCTAAATGAAACTAGTCACCTGGAATTGTAACGGCGCATTTAGAAAAAAGTTCCATACCATATTGGAGTATGACGCAGATATTTATATCATCCAAGAGTGTGAAAACCCTTTAGAATCAGGTCACAAGGATTATATTCAATGGGCAAATAATTATCTTTGGATAGGTGATACTAAGAATAAGGGACTTGGGATTTTTGCAAAACCTGAAGTTAAAATTGACAAACTCGATTGGCCGAATAACTTTAAAGACCACAAAGTCAAGCATTTTTTGCCTTGCAAGGTAAATGATGACTTTAAACTTTTGGCTGTTTGGACACATAGAAACAACTCACCAAATTTTGGTTATATCGGTCAGCTTTGGAAGTATATTCAAGTAAATAAAAATAACCTGCATGACACAATTATTGCCGGTGATTTGAACAGCAATCCTATTTGGGACGAATGGGATCGATGGTGGAATCATTCAGATGTAGTGAGAGAGTTAGCCGAAATAGGAATTCATAGTATTTATCATAAATTGAGTGGAGAAGAAGCAGGAAAAGAATCTAAACCCACCTTGTATTTCCAACGAAATTTAAGCCGACCTTATCACATAGACTATATATTTGGAGCTAGGAGATTTATTGAAAAAACTCAGATCATTGAGATCGGACAACCAAACAAATGGTTGGATTTAAGTGACCATATGCCAATTTTCTGTGAAATCACGTTGAAATAAATTTAGGTCAATGTTCTAACATAGAAAAGACTTTTGTAAACATCCTTTGTAGCAAATCTTTTGATTTACCAATGATTAAGTACTATAAAACAGACCAGTGGAATTTAGACAAAACACTCTACATCCCCAAGCTACGAAACCTTTAGCACAACACAATAAATAGCGAATTAAAGAAGACAATGGGATTTGGTATAATATCATTCTTGGTTTACATCCTGTTTCCATTAACAGGCTTGCTATTAATTGGATTACTTTCAGGTAAAAAGCTTTTCGGAAAAGTGATTGGAGCTCTGTTACTTGGAATGATAATTTTTGGCGTTTTTTCAGAAATCCTCAAGTCGTTAAATGCAAAAAAGGTACTTGATAAAGAAGACTATTATGGCCAATATGTTATCAATCGGGACTTTTTTCCTGGTAAACAAGCGGACTGGCAATACAACAATTATAGATTTGAAATAAAAGAGAACGACTCTATTTATTTTCATGTCACGGATAAAGACAAAATATTAAAAACATACCGGGGAACGATAAAAGTGACTACCCAATATCGTTCGAAAAGATTGATATTAAAAATGGAACAGCCAACGCACCATATCTTATCAGGTAATCCAACAACTTACCGCAGTGCCTGGAGCTTTTATTTGGTGCTTTACTCCCCGAAATTCAATAATGTTTATTTCAAAAAAGGGAAATGGAAACCTCTAGACAATTAAGTTCTGCCATAAAAATAGATGGCATAACACACGTTAACCTTAAACGCCGCCATTCACTATCCTACCATCCGCCATTTCAATAATGCGGTCGGTTTTTTTCGCGAAATCCAAATCGTGGGTTACCACCAGCATGGCGGTGTTTAACTCGGTAGTGAGTTCCTTGAAAATACCGAATACCAAATCGGCATTCTTACTGTCTAAGTTGCCCGTAGGTTCGTCACCCATGATGATATCCGGACTGTTGATCAAAGACCGCGCTATGGCCACGCGTTGCTTCTGTCCGCCCGAAAGCTGGGTTGCCATTTTCAATGCCAATTCGTCGATACCCAACAGCTTTAGCTGATTGATCGCGTTCACCTCAATTTCTTCTTTGGTTTTCACTCCCAATTTCAAGGCGGGCAGCATCACATTTTCTAGCACGGTAAACTCAGGTAGCAAGTAGTGAAACTGAAATACAAATCCGATATGCTGACTGCGCACTAGAGCCAATTCATTCGGGTGTAAACCGCGCAAAGACTTGCCTGCAAGGAAGAGTTCGCCTTCAAAGTTGGTATCCATGGTAGACAGTATATACAGCAAGGTACTTTTACCACAGCCTGATTTTCCCATGATAGACACAAACTCTCCTGCCTGTATTTCTAGGCTCACATCTTTAATCACATGGTTGTCCATGGGATCGTAAAAGTGCTTATGGATATGTCTTGCCTCAAGTACTTTCATTATTGTCCTCTTAAGATTTCTACAGGATCTATCTTACTGGCCTTGCGCGCGGGCATGAGTCCCGCAAAAAAGGTGGTGAGCAAGGCAAAGATGGTGCCTATGAAATAAAACCGGATTTCAAAATTTACAGGAAAGGTGTGAATGGTGGGCAAGGCTTCTGTTTCGAAAGGACTTACACTGATTAACAATGAAACCAGGTAGCCAACAATCAAACCTAGTGCGCCACCAGCTAAGCCAATCATCATGGCTTGGTATAAGAATATGTTGCGAACATCCTTGCCGCTAAATCCAGTGGCCTTGAGTATGGCTATATCGTTCATTTTCTGAAAGATAAGCATATTAAGAATGTTGTAAATACCAAATCCTGCCACGATAAGCAGTGCTACAGACACGGCATAGGTAATCATATTTCGCACGCTAGTGCCCGTTTCAAATTGCGCATTGGCCGATTTGATGTCAATGGCATTCACATCATAATTGCGCTGGATTTCTTGTGTCATGGGCAGCGCCTGTTCCATGTCAAAGAGCTTCACGTAGATATCTGTAATATAGTCTTTGGGCTGACCTTGAATGCGTTGGGCCGTTTTTATGTTGACATAGCTCTGCACATTGTCAATATCTGACAAGCCACTTTGGAAAAATCCTACAATCTTTAAACTTACAATTTGTCCTGTGGTAGACACCAATTGGATATAATCGCCCATATCCAAACTCAACTTCTTGGCCACCCCTGCACCAATGACGATGCCATTTTCGCTATTGGCAAGACCGGCAGGTTCGCCTCGGGTTACATAATCACCAAAATTAAACAGGCGCGTTTGTTCCACAATATCAATGCCTGACACGTTTCCATTGAGTTGTGTGCTGCCAGAAACATAAAAGACCCTAGCAGCAACGAGAGGAGTTACCCCCTTTACCCGTTTGTCGCGCTTGAGTACTTCCAACAACGGGATGTTATTGTAAATGCTGTTTTTAGTCTTCTTAGGCTTTACACTATGAATGATGTGGTAGGCCGATTTGTAGTCGCTGCTTCGCTGAATGGGTTGCTTTTCACTGGGTTTTACCTCATTGTAAATGCGTATGTGCGGCGTTCTGTTTAAGATCAGTCCATCGAGCAAACCATTAAGGCCAGTCATGAAAGAAACAAGTATGATGAAAGCCCCAATACCAAAAGTTACCCCAAGGGCTGCAACTGCGGTCTGCTTTTTGCGCGCCAACAGATGGGTTTTGGCAATTTTGAGTAGCACCGTATTCTTCATTCCGGCAATACCAATTCAGAACTAGAATCGAGACCCTTAAGAATTTGCACTTTATCTAGGCCTTTTAGGCCCACTGTCACTTGTTTTTCCCCGTCCACCGTAAATACTGTATTCTTTTCAGTAAGATAAGAAAGCGGGATAACCAAGGCATTTTTTGCCTCTTGGATTACGATACTCACTTCGGCAGACATACCTGGATACAAAGAGGCTGGCTGTTTGTCGAAACTTGCCTCTACCAAAAACGATTGGGTTCTGGGATCTAGGTTGGGGTAAATACGCGTGATTTTACCTTGGTACACTTGATCTTTATACGCATCCATGCCGATAACGACCTCTTGCCCCAATTGCACGCGAGATATATCTACCTCATCTACCGTAAGTTCCAAGATGAATTCATTGGCACTTCCCAGCAAGGCTATAGGTTTTTGGGGTGAAACCAAATCTCCCTTTTGATAATTCAAGGCATATACCTTACCCGGAATTCTGCTGCGAACAAGAAAATCACCACTGCTCTTTTCGTTCATGGTATAGGTATTCTCCGCTTGTTGCATGGCCGTTTGCAGCTGCAACTTTTGTTGCTTGTACCTGCTTTGTAAGCCTTTTAACTGATTCTTAGTTGCTTCAAAGGCCAACTGTCGCTGCTCCAACTGATTCTTGGTGCCCACATTTTGCGCCCACAACTCTTGCTGCCTTTTAAGGTTTACAGAATCTTGCGCCACTTGCTTTCGCACAGTAGCCAACTGTGATTCTAATTCTAACAACAAAAGCTGGTTGTTTTTAGATTGGTCAAAAGCCAATCGTGCATTCTCAGCTGCCAGTTGTGGATTGGCATTTTCCAACCTTGCGATAAGCGTATTTTCGGATATGATATCGCCTTCACGCACACTCAAATCTAGCAAATAGCCCGAGACCGTAGCGTATAGCTGATATTGGTCTTTGGCTTTTAGCGTGGCGCTGGCATAGACAGACTCTACAATATCTGTGCGTTCGGGTTTAATGGTATTGTTCTTTCCCTTACAACCCAAGCCCAAAAAGGCAAACAGCCCTATGGGAAGAAGAAAGGTATACTTAGAAAATTGGAGCATGAAGCTTGTTTTATGGAACGCAACAAATGTACGGTTTCAGGAAATCAATTCATGTAACTGCAGTCACATGAATTGATTCCTTAACACTGCATTAATGACTTCTGCTGTTTTGGCCCCCATTGGGTCTGCCTTGGTGCCATTTTTTCTTCTTAGAAGGTGGTGCAGTGCTGTTTGACCTCACATTGCGAGACATTACAGACTGTGGCACTTGCTTCAAAGGAGCAGGTTTTACTGCTTCTGGCTTGGTTTTTAACTCAAAACCCACCGCTTCTGCTACGGGAATAGTCAGTTGAATGAGTTTTTGTATGTCTTTTAAATACGCCCTTTCCTCAGAATCACAGAGTGACAAGGCTTCTCCATTGGCTCCTGCCCTGCCTGTACGGCCAATTCTATGAACATAGGTTTCAGCAATATTGGGAATATCAAAATTCACCACATGGCTTAGCTCGTCCACATCGATACCACGAGCTGCAATATCGGTAGCAACGAGAATACGAATGCTGCGGTCTTTGAAGTTGCTTAGCGCACGCTGTCTTGCGTTTTGGGACTTGTTGCCATGAATGGCTTCCGCAGGAATTCTGGCTTTTGTAAGCACACGCGCTATCTTATCTGCACCATGTTTGGTGCGGGTAAACACCAGTGCGTGGTCGATTTTTTTCTCTTTGAGCAGATGGATGAGCAACTCCGGTTTATCTGGCTTTTCAGCAAAATACACCGACTGTTTAATGGTTTCAGCCGTTGAAGACACGGGTGTAACCGATACCTTCACAGGATTCTTAAGAATAGACTCTGACAGTTCCTGAATATCTGCAGGCATGGTAGCTGAGAAAAACAGGGTTTGTCTTTGCTTCGGGATTACCTTTAGAATTTTGCGAATGTCATGGATAAAGCCCATGTCTAACATGCGGTCGGCTTCGTCCAATACAAGTATTTCCAAACCATTGAGGTCGATAAATCCTTGGTTCATAAGGTCTAGCAACCTACCAGGAGTGGCAATAAGCACATCTACCCCGCGTTTGAGTGCCTGGGTTTGCGGATGCTGGGATACGCCACCAAAAATCACCATAGAACGAATGGAGATATTTCTGCCATAGGCAATAAAACTCTCATCAATTTGTATGGCCAATTCACGGGTTGGTGTTAGCACCAAGGCTTTGATGCGCGGGGCGCCTTTGGTTTTGTTTTTGTTGTACAGCTGTTGCAGCACGGGAATGGCAAAAGCCGCGGTTTTACCGGTTCCTGTTTGTGCGCAACCAAGCAAATCTCTGCCCAGTAAAATAGGGGGAATGGCTTGTGATTGAATAGGTGTAGGATTTGTATATCCTTCATGCTCGAGAGCCGACAGAATCGGTTCTACGATGTCTAATGATTTAAATGTCATGAATACGGTGGCGGTGAATGATCAGATCGAGTATTCAGAAATAGCAAAAGCAGAAAATCGCCGCCTGTTTGTGTTAATTACACTACAAAGTACGTTAGATTTATTGGATTTACCACTATTTGAGTAATAAATTCATTCAAAGCCGAATGAAGATAAATTATCCTTTAGTAATTGGAAGGCAAGTGCGCTAAACTGTCAACAAAGTTGTTAATCATCTACTCAAACTCAATTCAAATACCATAATTGCTCTAGTAGCTTGGCCACAAATGGACTAAGAAGCCACATGAAAATATTTATTTGACATTAAACGAATATTTCAGGTAGATAGAATTCAAAACATAAATTGGAGTCCAACCAAAAGGGTATAAGAACTTACCTGCTGATGACATTTGCGAAGGTACTCCATAAGTGTAGCTCTTTGTGAATTCCACTTGGGCTTCAACAGAACAGCCAACTGAAAATTTCTTATTGAGATCGTATTCGTAATCAATACCAAATGATCCATTTAATGAGCTAAATGCTTTATCATACTTAACCAAATAGTATGAATTAGTCACGTTCGGTGGATACTCGGTTATTACTTTAGTGAAGTTCTCACGATTTAAAGAGATACCCAAATCCAGTGCCAATGAGCTTTTCTCTTTGTGAATGAATTCATACCTGAGCCGAATAGGAATAGATTCTATTTTATAATAGTATTTAGCAGAAGTTCCCAAACCGTTGAATGAATCTAATGCTGTATTGTGTTGTCGAAAAACAAAGTTGTGATTTCTATACCCTATCGACACAGCGAATAACTTATTTTCTAAGCCTAAGTCAAAACTATACCCACTAGAGAATAAATTTTCCGATTTATAACCCTGTGGAGTCTTAAAACGATGAACACTATTATTTAAACAAGTACTTACAAATCTCTTATTGATAGAATCTGCTTTACCATTTGTATACGGAAAAACTACACTGGGATTCAATAGTATAAAAAATATTATACATTTAAAATAATTCATATTTTACACCTAGGGAAAAAGAATTAACATAGCCACCATAATAAGTGAGAATGTCAATATTAGCATTATTCTTGTTTTTTAAATTTTTTGTTATTGAATAATCGGCAAATATGCTAAAATGATGTAACTTCGGAAAAGTATAAAAAGTGCGAAGATTAATACTTAAACTCACGCGCTGGACACTTTTTTGCACAGTTAAAACATTAATGTTTTGAACTGTATCTGAAATATGTAATTTTGTATCCGTATTTATTATTGTTAATGTAGCCATTCTAATTTTGTTTATTCCAATACCATAACCATGATACAATTGAATATGGCCTTTTTGAAACAATGTATGTTGGGCAAAAATACCAAAACCCGAAATATTATATTTATATTCCGAATTGGAAAGTAAGTCATTCGAATGCCTTGAATATGAACAATAACCAATATGACGATTGTAGTAATTCACGAATGCACTATATTTTAAAAATGAATACCCAAATTCATAATTAGAAGACAATTTGCTTAACTTTGGCTTATGGTTAACGAAATAAGAATTTTCGGGTAATATGAAATTTAAATTGGGATTTATCGAAAAATAAAATTTCCCCAATTCCATTGAATCATTAGGACGGTGGCTATTTGCAAATAAGGTGAGTTGAGTTGAAATAAACAAAAAAAATGTAACGATTTGTTTCATGCTAAATACTAATAAATTTGAAATGATGGTCAACGGATTTTTGGTCAGTGAGAATTACGTAGTATATACCAGGACTTAAATAATTGTTTATTTGGTATGTTGCATAATTTCCATCAATCAATCCACTTTCCAAAACTCTACCGTCAGAATTGAATATTTTGATTTTATAGGCTTCGTTATTTTTATTTTCCAGTCCACTAAAATTTAATATTTGATCTGACCCAATTGGACTCGGATACATAAAAATATTGTTTACTCTCTTTCCCGTCGTATTAAATGAATTACTATCAGTTAATGGAAATGGAGATTGACCATTGCAATCACTTGAACTATGCACATGAGTATAAAAATAGGTGCCAGATGCTGATGTAAGATTTCCTATGATTTTAATTGATTCAGCACCAATAAGTGCCAAAGGTTTATTTGTTCCCACATTATAATTACAATTTATTGTTATGTTTTTACCATAAAGAAAATTGTACATCCCGTCTATTTGAGGAATGTCATCTGGATTATTAATTGTAATATCTTTGCACTCCAATTGATAATAGACTCTTACCCAATCAACCTCCATTTGTACTGGTGTTATAAGATTATCATCTTCTTTTGAAACCTTTGTATTGAATTTAATAACCATTGGATTATCAGCATAAACAGATCTCCGAATGTAATTACTAGTAACATCAGGGCATTCAACATCTTGTGATAGTATTGTTGCCCATCTACTATATGTCCACTTTAATACATTATCTAGATATATTTTGATAGCCCAAGGTGTCCAAGTAACTGAATAAATGTGAAAATCATTCGCAAAAGAAGAGCTACTACCGAGACTAAAGTCGTTGTGACAAAATTTTTCACCTCCAGTATTTTAAATATCATCATGTATAGTATAGGACATTTTTGTGACATCTTCAAAAAATTCAAATATATCTATTTCATTTGAATGGTTTCCGTATAACCAAAATGCAGGGCGACAGCTGTTTGAATTAGTGATTTTAACTCGTGCCTCAAACTTTCCATATGCATAAGGAAATTTAAATTTTGATTCCATCCATGCTGATGAGTAATTGAAATTTGCTGATTTTTGAATCATTGATTGCGTATTACCATCCCAATATTGCCAAGATTTTGTACCTAAGTTTTCTTTTTTAGTGATAATTTTTAGTAAACCATCTGATACAACAAAGTTTTCCGGTTGATAGTAAGATAATTCGAGATCGGCAGTAGGCAAACCCGTTAAAGGTCTCCAGAAAGTTAAGTCCAATGAATTACCATTAAAATTATCTTCGTATACCAAGCGATAATTATTAGGATTACAGTTATCAGTTCTACCGATAATATTAAATAAGCCATCATCAAACTGACTGCATCTTTGATTCTGACCATTCGAATTATGGATAAACAATTGTAATAAAAATGTTATAAAAATGCTTTTTTTCATACCGTGCAGTTAAATTACTTTTGACATTTACTCTCCAATGAATCAATAGTATTTTTGAGTTTATCAATTTTTTGATTAGCTTCGATTAATCGTGCATTTAGCTCAATTATATATAGGGAGATCTCTTCAAGTGATTGTTGTTGAAGTTTTTGTAATTCACCTATATCCTGACCATTGTTTTGAACTTCTTCTGCGCTTGGAAAATTTGGAAGTCTTTGGTTCAATTTAATATAATTAGAAAAATCTTCTATTGTTCTTAATTTATATTGCTGCTTGAAAACATAATCAGGCCACCATTTTTGATTAACTAGTAGAGTTGTGCATTTTACTAATCCCCTTACTTCCAAATTCTGGTCTATATAACCTGGAAAAGCTAATGCGCCTTGAACAGTTAAATTCTTGAAGACAGTTACATTTCCTAGATTATCTAATTTTATACCACCAACAGAATTTGAAACTGACCAAGGAGCAATAAGCAGCGAACCGTCAACATTTTCACCATTGGCTCCCAGTCCATCAGTGTATATTAACCCTAAATCCCCCTTTTGTGAATTGTTGTTATATCCAGCAGCACCTAGAAAAGGAATTATTGCCAAATGTCTTGAAAACCGATATTGCACTCCAGATAGCGCATTAGGATGCGAAATAAATCCTCTTAATGCATGCATTCCAAAAATAGCTGTTGGTGTATTGAGTCCCCAAGTTCTAACATCTAATGCTGCTCTAGGTGCAGAGACATTAATACCTGTATGCCCATTTGGCATGACAATAAACTGAGTTTCAATCCCTGGTGTAGTTGTTACACCATTTCCTGTCTCCTCTGTTCTTGCCCAAAACAATGGCTCTCGTCCTGAATTAACCCCTGAAATATAAGTAGTATTTGGGTTTGAACTTGTCGGATATGTACCAAGTGGCAGAAAAGATGTAAATGCAAATGACGGAAGTGGAGCAGGCTCGAATGATGAGGCATTAAAATCTATTGGAACAGTCTGGAATTGGTTTAGATTTATAAGATTTGAATTTGAATTACATTTTTTTAAAGTTAAAAATAATCCAGCTTCATCTGAACCGACAACTGGCGGACACCATCTTATTTGTGCCCAACTTTCAAGTTTAGTTCCCGCAGTCCAGGGACCAATTCCAATTCCAACAGCACCAGTTGTTTGGGCCTGATTATCAGCAAGTGTGCCTAAGTTATTTAACCAATTACCAATTATTTGTGAATAGCAACTAAATGTAGATGAAGCACAAATTATAACCAACACAATGCGTATCTGGGTTTTACTAAAGATTCTCATATTTCTGTAATAATTTACTTACCTTAGCGAAAATAATCAAAAAAATAAGAAAACAATACTTCTACTGAAGGAACTTGCTTATTTGGAATCATTTTAAGTGATTTAATTACTTGTTACATAGATTATCTACTTTTATCAATGTAAAAATTCTAGTAGGTGTATAAGCTGGTGTCTCATCTGCCCAGTTGCGTTTCAAATGTAAAACATTAACTTATATGGAACCGACACAGTGATAATCACTGCTTGTTATGTTATTACTGTTGATTAGTCGCGCTATCCATGAGTAGACTTTTTACCAAGGAAGGTTGGGCAGGAAAAATGTACGATTAATATATATAATTCCCTCAACAAAGCAAAATATTTATACGAAAAAGGAATTAGATCTTAATAAAATACTTTTAATTATAAATAGTGGCATTAGTAGCAAAGTTGCGGGCTCTCAATGAAACGAGTGTACACTCCTATATTGTTTATGACTATAAAATTACGGTTCATTATTTGAAATTACATTGTTAAAATAGGCAAAATAGGCTAAGAAAAGACCCAGAATTGGGATATTTCTTACAAATTTCCTCTGAGTTCTTGCTCGCGTTCTATGCTTTCGAAAAGCGCTTTGAAATTGCCTTTGCCGAAGCTTTGCGCACCTTTGCGCTGAATGATTTCATAGAACAAGGTAGGACGGTCTTCTACAGGTTTGGTGAAAATCTGCAGTAAATAGCCTTCCTCATCCCTGTCAACCAATATATTCCACTTTTTCAGGTCTTCCATACTCTCATCTACAGCGCCCACACGTTCTGCTGCATCTTGGTAATAGGTATCTGGAACGTACAGAAAATCAACCCCACGGCTTCTCAATTCAGATACCGTTTTGATGATGTCATCTGTTGCCAAGGCCACGTGCTGGCAACCTGGACCATGGTAGAATTCAATGTATTCCTCAATCTGAGACTTCTTGCGGCCATTCGCTGGCTCGTTAATAGGGAACTTTACATAACCATTGCCATTGCTTACCACCTTACTCATAAGTGCGGTGTACTCTGTAGAAATGTCTTTATCGTCAAATGTCAATAAAAGCTTGAAGCCCATTACTTCTTCGTAGAAGTTTACCCATTTATTCATTTCACCCAGTTCCACATTTCCTACACAGTGGTCAACGTGTTTGATACCTACAGGTTCCACTTCCATGGCATTTTCTACTGCTTTAAAGCCAGGCAAAAAGGGTCCGGTGTAGCTATGGCGTTCTACAAAACGGTGCACGGTGTCACCATAGGTGTGAATAGCAGAAACGATTACCCAACCATGTTCATCTTCCATCTTTGTAGGAGGCGTATGCGGCTTTGCCCCGCGTTTTACCGTTTCTTCAAAGCTCTTTGTTGCATCATCTACCCACAGGCTCAGGAACTTAACCCCATCGCCATGTTGGTTGTTGTGCTCAGAAATTTCAGTATTGGGGTGCATGCTGGCAGTAAGAACCAAACGTACTTTGCCTTGCTGCAACACATAACTGGCGCGGTCGCGAACCCCAGTTTCTGGACCCGCATAGGCTACAAGTTTGTACCCCCAAGCTTTTTGGTAGTAATACGCGCTTTGCTTTGCATTGCCCACATAAAATTCTATGTGATCGGTGCCATTCAATGGCAAGAAGTCTTTTTGGTCTGCGGCGGTCGTGATTTCTGCGGTTTCCATTGGATTTAGGGTTCAAAATAACGACAGGAAATCCATGTGTGCAAGTGTTGGGCAGCGGTTCCTAGCCCAAGTGCGATTTGGGTACAAATTATTAGACTGGGTCTACATCAAAATCAAACCACAGGCCTTTGAAATCGTTGGTTTTTTGAACATGCAGCGCTGCATCAGAAAGGTACTTTTTTATGCGAGTAATGTCGTCTTTTCCCACATTCATCTTCACCAACAACTGCTGTAAGTAATACCCTCTAATTCTGCCAATACCAGGCGATTGAGGACCCACTACCCTGTCCATGAGGTATTTGCGAATGGCATTGGCATACAGGTCTGCCGCATTCTGACAAAGGACAAAATCCTTATGCCTGAGGGTAATGCGAATAAGCCGTGTAAAAGGCGGATAGCTGAGGGATTTTCTCAGTGGAATTTCAAAGGCTGCCAATTCTTCAAAAGCGGCATTTTTCACGGCCTGAATTACGGGATGCGAGGGCTGGTAGCTCTGTATAATTACCTTGCCTTGCTTTGTTCCTCTGCCTGACCGGCCTGCCACTTGGTGCATTTGTTGAAAAGCGCGTTCATGGCTGCGGAAATCAGGAATATTCAGCAGCATATCCGCATCGGGTATACACACCAAACCTACATTTTCAAAGTCTAAGCCCTTGCTCAGCAGTTGTGTGCCCACAAGAATATCGATTTCCTTGTTTTCAAACCCGTTTAAAATGCGCTGAAAATCAGATTTCTTTCGAATACTCTCTTGATCGAATCGTGTAATCCGCGCTTCTGGGAAATAGATTTCGAGCTCTTCGGCTATGCGTTCTGTGCCGAATCCACGCATACTCAGGGAGGTCCTACCACAATCTGGACATTGCTTTTCTGTATCGCGGGTAAATCCACAATAATTGCATTTCTGCGTATTCAGGCTCTTGTAATAGGTTAGCGAAATATCACAGTTCACACAATGGGTGGTGTGCCCACAGAAATCACAGCTTATATAAGGCACATAGCCCTTTCTGTTTTGAAATACAATGACTTGGGCCCCAGCATCCAAGGTGTTTTGAATTTCTTCAAGCATGTAGGCACTGAAGGCCTGTTTCATGCGGTTTTGTCTTTTGGCCT
>JBEIRK010000114.1:0-8146 GCA_040376005.1 Flavobacteriales bacterium | reverse complement strand
GGAAACAGCGGTACCGCAGGGCTTCTGGCAGCACATCCCGGAGGGGGATGATGTGCCACAAATGTGATTGGTTTTCCCTTTTGGGGATCGTTAATGCAATAATACAACAAATAAGTGTTAGGTAGTATGCGTTGTGTGAAATATGTTGTTAATGAGTTTAAATGATGGTTTGGTTGTGGCAGTTTTACTGGACTGATGGAAATTCCATTGGAGAGGATACTGAATTTGATGGGTAATTCTTTTTTTCAGAAGCGAGATTAGAATTTAATAAATCGAAGGTGGGCAATTTGTAATGGTAACAAATAAGGCCAGCACTTAGGTCAATCCGTGAGTTACAAGTAAATTTGATAAGCAATCCTAGTATTAACTATGAATAATTCGTAAAAGTGCCAAATGAGAATTTTTATTCAACATATGGTGAGTTTGCGTTGTAAACTCCTGGTAAAGTCAATTTTGGAACGAATGCAGATTGCCTATACTTCAATGGAATTGGGAGAAGTGCGGTTAAGTCAGCATCTATCTGCTGACCTAGCTGCGCAGCTCACTGCCGAGCTTCATAAGTCTGGCTTAGAACTCATGCACGACAAGAAAGCCGTACTGATTGAAAAGATTATCAATGTTGTTGTGGAATGGGTGTGTAAGTACCCCATTTTTCAAACTGGTTTGAATTATACCGAAGTGCAAACCATACAGTTATCAGTGAAGAAACTCAGATGGGAGATGTGGAACTCTTCTATTGGAAATATCTGGTTATTTTTGATGATAAGTCTGTTGTGTGTTTTTTCTCAAGAAATAAAGATGTTAAAGTTATTGATGTAAATAGAGAACATCAGATTTATGGTAATATTGTTTCTGAGCAAGGCGGAAGCAGAATGGCTAGAATGGAAAATAGAAACACAAGTGAAGTGTCTCGATTTTTAATTGAAAATAATAGTGATGCAAATGGTCGCAGGGTTAAGCATTTTGCGATATCAAACGAAGTATTTGATTTAAGCGAATTTATTCTACTAGCTGATTCCAAATAATAAGCTAAACAAGATGCTTTTATAAATCCGTCAAAAACGAATATGTTCATCCCTCTTCATTTGCCTTTGTTGAAACCGAAGGCTAGATTCCTAAAGAGAATCTCCGGATTTTAACAGAGTATGAGCCCCCAGCTTGGTTTTTAGAGGAGAAGTGTCTTTGACGCTATGAGTTTAGGAATTGGTTTTATTCCCAATCCAGCAGCGCCACATCAAATACCAAAATAGAGTTTTTAGGGATGCCGGGTTGGGATTGTCTTCCGTAGGCCATGTTGCTAGGGATGATGAGTTTCCCTTTTCCCCCTTTTTGGAACTTTGGAATGCCTTCTTGCCAACCGCTGATCACTTGGCGCAAGGCAAACGATACAGATTTGCCCCGTTCGGTGCTGTCGAATACAGAACCGTCGAGCAGATAGCCTTTGTAGGTGACCGTAACGGTGCTGCTGGAAATCGGATGTCCGCCAGTGCCTAGGGTCTCTATCGTATAAAACAACCCGCTAGAGGTGTATTGGCCTTGAAGGTTGTTTGCCTTCACATAAGATTCTATTTTTTTTCTTTCCTTATCGTCTTTCATACATGCAGTGAGTGATACAATGAGACAACAGATTCCGAGCCATTTCATATACAGTAGCAAAATTAGGGAATACAGCGAATAAAATAGCACGGAATAGATTTGGTGGCTCAGATGTTTTCGTTGAATTCATGCGGAATGAGAAAGGCGCATCGATGAGTTTATAACCTATGCTACGTAACAAAGGAAAAAGGGACCATGCAGCTAGGGTGCACAGGTGTTTTTCTTGTCTGGCTTTATTGTTTTTATTTATAATGATTCTAAATAGCGTTAAAATTAACGAAAAGAGCTTTTGGATTAACGAAAAGCCATTATAATTGTGTATAATTCTGTTTAGAGCAATGGATTGAAGTCGCTAAGGAGTATAAAACACTCCTTATTGAAGTCTAAAAAGTAGTTTTAAATGGAGTATGCAACTTTAAAACCATCCCAAAAGAACACATGGAAATAAACTTTGGAACTGCAGTAATTGAAAGTTTGCCTGAAGGCTTTACTTTAATTGACAGTGATTGGAGGTACTTGTATGTCAATCAAGCGGCGTTGATTCAGAGTCGAATGACCCGTCAGCAACTCATCGGTTATCGAGTTACGGAGGTGTTTCCAGGGATTGAGCATTTAGCGTTTTTCAAGGCTATGACAGTAGTAATGGAAAGCAGGGAGGCGAAGGATTTTCTGGCAAAGTTCGAAATAGCTGGTAAAGAGGATGTGTTTTTAGATTTGAGTATAAGGCCTTCAGCGGATGGGATTGTGATAATATCTTCAGATTTGAGTGTAAACCAGGGCGATAAGAAAGCTTCTTTGGAAGAGGTCATGGTGGTAACGGTGTTGAAACAAGAAGGGTTTGATGGGTATTTGTTTCAGAACAGTCAACCTCAAGTGCACGTATAAATAGAATAAAATTTCTCTGGCAGGAGTATTAACTATGAAAAAGGGTAAAAGAATCATTGTAAATAGAATCGCATGGGTTGGGGTTATATTGGTATTGAGTGCATGGGCCTGCAGTAAAAAGGCTGCAGTTCCGACAAAGCAATTGGAGCTGTCCACACAAGCTGTGAAGGATGGTTTTCAAGAAGTTCAAGTTTCTAAACGAAGCTTGTATTGCAGTCAAATTCGCAACATGCGGAAACTGCAGCATAAGTCAGATGAGTAGGACTGTTTTTATTTGGTTTGGTAGTTGAAGTAAGTTCCGACCGAGGTATTCTCGGTGGGAACCTTTTGTTTCATGTCGAGCCACCTCAATATTAAGAATATTCTTATATGCACTTTGTGTTATGTTAGGGCTTTGAAACGCAGAATTACACAAACAAAAAAAGGCCCATAAAGGGCCCTTTTTTTGGTAGATTTCAGTTCATATGTACTGCATCGAACGGCTATTGCTCAGCTGGTGCAAGGTGGCCCCAAGAATCAACGAAGACAGAACGAAGTGTTCCACCGTGTTGAAGAAGAAACTGTGCGTCGCAATATGGCTCAACATCTGAAACAGTTGGAAAGCCAGCAGGAATGAACTAAATGCCATGGGAACTGCCTTTCCCCGGCGAAGTCTGTTGCCTCGGTATATGATACCCAAGGCGGCAAGTGTAAATACTCCAATAAATACAATACCCATAATTCAAAGATAAAGCAATTGAATTGACAAAAACAAGTTTTCAGTTTACAAAATTGTGTTTTTGATTTATGAAAAACTGAAAGAATTGTATAAGTTTTTGATATTCATGAGGTTGCGTCAGGTTCTAAGTGCTGGCTTATTTATTAGCCTTTTCTAGTTGCAAGCAGCCTGCAGCTTTTTGTATCTTTGACACGGTTTAGAGGCGCTTGAATACGAGAGATATTATACAACGTTACTGTTCTGTACCCGGTGTACAGCGGTTATCTTCATGCCTAAGCCAAACGGAAATTCCCAATTACCTTGATGGTGTCTGTGGCTCAGGACCCGCTGTGATCCTCGCATCGCTGTATGCCCAAAAGCCTTTTCCTGCCTTGGTGATGATGCCCAATAAGGAAGAGGCCCTGTACTTTAAAACAGATCTCGAAAACTTACTGCCGGGTGAACCCATCGTATTCTTGCCGGATAGTTTTCTCAAACCCTACAAGCTCGACACCGAAAATGCACTCGCGGTGCAAGAACGCATCGAAGCGCTAAACGGACTGCGAAAGAATAACAACCGCATTGTGGTTTCTTATTTGCCTGCAGTGGCTGAACTTGTGGCTTCGCGCGAATCTGTTGAGGACAATACCTATGAAATTCAACGCGGACAGCGTTTGGATGTGAATTTCCTGATGGAATTTCTGCAAGAAAATGGCTTTGAACGCCGTGACTTTGTTTTCGAACCTGGGGAGTTTAGCGTTCGAGGAGGAATACTGGATTTGTTTTCCTTCGCCCATGAGAACCCCTTTCGTATAGAACTGGACGGCGATATCATAGAGAATATCAGAAGCTTTGATGTCTCTTCGCAATTGTCCATAAAGGAAATCGCATTTTTTAGCTTGGTGCCTAACCTGCAATCTCAGAGTTTCAAAGAAACCCATACTTCCGTTTTTGAGTATCTGCACCCCAACACCACCCTGTGGTTGGCGGAGTTTGGATTGCAAACAGAAGAATTGGGCTTGGCCTGGGAGCAAGCGCTTGCGGCCAACCGCACTGCTATTGATAATAAACAAGAGCATGTGCCCTCTGATCCTGTGAACAAGCTCATGACGCCTGGCATGGTGAAGACGACCTTGGCGAAACATGCACTGGTGCATTTTGGCAGCATGCGCCCAGAAGGAAAAACCACCATCATAGAGTTTGGTCAGCAACCCCAACCGTTGTTTCATCGCAATTTTGACATGCTCAAAAATTGGATGATAGAGAACAAGACCCAAAAGATTACAACCTTGGTCTTTTCTGAAAACAGCCGTCAGATTGAACGATTGCAGACCATTATGGCCGATATCGGCGGCGGTCAAGACATTGAATTTGTGCCCATTTATCAAGGACTGAGTGGTGGATTTACCGATTCAGACGCAGGCTTGGCGTTTGCTACCGAGCATCAGTTGTTTGACAAATATTACCGTCCGCGCAGCCGGCAGCGCTACAGCAGCAGCACGGCCCTTACCCTGCGCGAACTGCGAAATCTAAAACCTGGAGACTTTGTAACCCATATCGATCATGGTATTGGCAGATTTGCTGGCCTTGAAAAAATGGATGTCAAAGGGGTAATGCAAGAGGCGGTGCGCATTGTATATAAAGACAACGATTTGCTCTATGTATCCGTGAACAGTCTGCATAAGATTGCCAAATACACAGGCAAAGACGGCACCCCACCGCAACTGCACAAGTTGGGCAGTCCCGCTTGGGATAAACAGAAAAAGTCTACCAAGAAAAAGGTAAAAGATATTGCACGAGAGCTTATTGAGCTCTATGCGCGCCGCAAAGCGCAAAAAGGGCATCCCTTTGCGCCTGACAATTATTTGCAAATGGAAATGGAAGCATCCTTCTTCTATGAGGATACTCCTGACCAAGCCAAGGCAGTTGAAGATGTAAAACGCGATATGGAAAGCGAGCAACCCATGGATCGATTGGTTTGTGGGGATGTGGGATTTGGCAAAACAGAAGTGGCCATGCGTTCTGTGTTTAAAGCCGTGTGCGACAGCAAGCAAGCCGCAGTGTTGGTTCCTACTACCATTTTGGCGCAGCAACATTACCGCACGTTTAAAAAGCGCTTTGCAGGTTTCCCTGTAAATGTGGAATACCTCAACCGCTTTAAAAGCGCAAAAGAACAGAAAGCAACGCTAGAGAAGTTGAAAGATGGGAAAGTAGATGTGATCATCGGCACACACCGCTTGCTGGCAAAAGATATTGAGTTTAAGGATTTGGGTCTGCTGGTTATTGACGAAGAGCAAAAATTTGGCGTAGCCAATAAGGAAAAGCTGAAGGAACTTAAGATAAATGTAGACACACTTACCCTTACTGCAACTCCCATTCCCCGCACCCTGCACTTCTCTTTGATGGGAGCACGGGATTTAAGTATTATCAATACACCGCCGCCCAATAGACAGCCTGTGCACACAGAATTGCATGTGTTTAACCGGGCCGTTATGGCGGAAGCCATTTCCTTTGAAATCAACCGCGGGGGACAAGCTTTTGTCGTACACAGCCGCGTAAAAGATATTTATGAATTGGCCCACATACTAGAAGCGGATGTTCCGGGTGTGCGGGTATGTGTGGCACACGGACAAATGGAAGGGCACGAACTTGAGGATGTAATGGTGCGTTTCATTGAAGGAGAATACGATGTGCTTGTAGCCACTACCATTATTGAAAGTGGGTTGGATATCTCCAATGCCAATACCATTATCATTAACAATGCGCACATGTTTGGCCTTAGCGATTTGCATCAAATGCGCGGCCGCGTAGGTAGAAGCAATACCCGTGCATTTTGTTACCTCTTTTCCCCTCCGGTGAGTGTGCTTACAGAAGATGCCCGCAAACGATTGCGCACCATAGAGGAATACAACGACTTAGGCAGTGGGTTTCAAGTGGCCATGCGCGATTTGGATATCCGTGGTGCAGGAAACTTGTTGGGAGGTGAACAAAGTGGCTTTATCTCTGAAATGGGCTTTGAGATGTACCATAAGATTTTGGATGAGGCGGTGCGTGAGTTAAAACAAGAAGAGTTCTCAGGCTTATTTGAAGAAGTGGAAGATATCAGCAGCCGCGAATGTCAGGTAGAGACGGATTATGAAATGCTCATCCCCAGTGATTATGTTTCTAACATTGCCGAACGTTTGTCCTTATATACAGAACTGGCAAATGTGAGCAATGAGCAGGCACTGAAGTCTTATACCGAGGCCTTGCAAGACCGATTTGGAAAGATACCCGAAACGGTGATGCGCCTTATCGATACGGTGCGACTCAAATGGGCTGGAAAGCGCATAGGGCTGGAAAAAGTTACCCTGAATAATGGTCAAATGCGCATGTATTTCCCAGGAGACCCGTCTGCAGCGGTGTATGGTTCGGAAGCCTTTGCCCGCATGATGCAGCACGTGGCAGATTCGCCGCAGCGCTATTCTATGAAGCAAACTGATAAAGCTCTCATCACCACGGTACGCGGGGTGGAGTCTGTGTTTGAAGCGATCGCGATTCTCAGCGATTTCGAATTGGTATAAATCTTTTTAGCGGTTTAGCGCAAAGCTGAGTCCGAAAAAGGCGCCCGTTGTAAATTGGCGTTTCACATTCGGCACTGCATAAATATCGCCCAAATTATCACCCACTTTTTGGCCGTTGGCCAAAAAATCAAGTTGGCCTATCGCCAAGCCTGCATGGATGCCTACCTTGCTGTTGGTTCCCAACACAGCGCTGCCTCCAACAAAGAAGTTCATATTGCTGGTGCCTTCGCTTTGTACAGGAATTCCTACACCAAAACAGCCCCCATAGTGTACGTTTTTACCTGTATACGGATAGAAACTGATGAAGGTAGAAATGCAGGGTGCAAAATTGTTTCCAGCGGTGGCGGTTATCATGCTGTCGTTGTTAGAATAGGTCTGGTTCTTGTCGAAATAGGTTGGAAAACCTAAGCCCACACCGGTGTTGATCTTCATGTCGCCCTTTACCAAGATGTTTACTGTTTTCGTGCGTATTTTGCGCAAGGTGTCTACGTTGTCGCCGCCGGCAGTGTAATATTCAGCAGACCGAGAATAGGGGGAAGTTTCCCAGAAATCCAGGCGCAGGGTCAGTCGGTCGCCTGTAGCCATATAATTGCATACATACTCATAGGGCGTGTAAATGATGCTTTCATATTGGAACTCCAATGCTTCAATTTGGGCATGTATGTTTTCTGGATTGTACTTGGTTTTCATTTCTTCAGCAGCCACCAACATATTCTTGATCTGTTCGTCTAACCCTACTTCTGAGAAATTGGTTCCATTCGCTGTAGAGTAGGCATTGTAGGCAGCCAGGAAGTTGTTCGCAGCATTTTTTAGGTTGTTGTATTCCAACATCATATTGTTCTGAAGGTCAGTCGCTTTTTGCAAAAATGAAGTGGCTGTGATATTGAATTCAGCTTGTCCTTTCGCCTTCAAGGCATTTTCTGTAAGCAGGGTAGTCACAATCTTTAAGGTGTCTGAAGGCATATAGGGGTTCAGCTTCATCTTATTTAGTTTTTTGGTGGTGAACTCCGTGCGAAGCATGGTTTGTTCGATATCAAACAAGTTGGAATAGCTGCGCATGGCGGTTTTCATATCGCTTTTTGCGGCGGTATATTGTGAAAACATACTTGCTGCATCGCGGTTGGATGCCAGTTCAAAGATGTCGGTATTCAAGCCTGACATGAGTCCGGTGAGGGCTTCAGCGCCTCCACCAAATCCAGCGAACATGGATGCAATGCCACTGAGGGTGCTGTTGTCTTCCACCACTTCATCTTTCCAGTCGCAGCGGGCGATAAATACAAAGGGGTTGAGGTTTTTAACATGCACTTTCACTTCGTTGCCTTTGCGCACATTGGGCTTGGCAACTTCTTTTCCGTTTTGCAGGTAGGTAAATTTATCGTGAATGAAATCGTATTCAAGAACTAGG
>JBEIRK010000124.1:0-7197 GCA_040376005.1 Flavobacteriales bacterium | reverse complement strand
CCGTCAGGTAGAGGCTATTGCAGATAGCGTAGAGGATGAAGTGCGCAAGGCCACAGGAGAAAGACCCTTACACCGCGAAGGTGCCGCCCAAGCGGAGTGGGTGCTGCTGGACTATGTCAATGTGGTGGTGCATGTATTCCAGGAGGAAAAACGCAGTTTCTACGGCATTGAAGAACTTTGGGGCGACGCAGAGACCAAGAAATTCATCGGAAGCTGAGGGGTTGAAAAGGTTGGAATGAAACTATCGTGGTAGAATATTGAATATATTCTTGCTAAATAAGAATTTGGAATTTATAGTTCGTTGATTCGGAAATAGATTTTATTACTCACCCAAAACTATAAAGGTCTGCACTGTATTGCCCCAAGTGATCCGGAAAATATTGGTGCCAAGCCCCACAGGAATCAGGGTGTGCCCAACGGGTGCCCTTTTTGAAAAGGTCAATTGACCTGTTGAGGAATACACATCAATTTGACCATCGGTAGGCATAAAAACAGTTACATCCTGGGAGGCAGGATTCGGGTGATAATTCAATCCTGTAGTCATTTCATTGATAGTTCCTATATTCGAATTTAGACTGCAGTTTTGTCTTGAGCTTATGCCCTTTCCCGCTGTAATTAATGACTGAAAATCTGTAGCCCCAGAAACTTCTTTTTTAAGATAAAAATTCAACCAGTGAATCATTAAGTCAAAGGTGATTTTCTGTTGTTCACCGCTGTTTACCGTGGCCTTTGGAAAACAAATTACTTCTCCCAAAGAGCAAGCAACATTGTTATTTGCAAATTGGCAGTGGCTGCCTCCAGTAATGCTGACATAAGTTTTGCACTTGGAAGCTAATGAATCATACATCGGGGTTTGATGAGTAGCTGTGGGAGCTACACAATCGGCTGAAGCAGAGAAAATTAAAGAGGGTTTATTTATGTTTTTTGCCACGGTGATTGAAGAAGGATTTGTAACTGCTGCTGCAAATGTTACCATAGCCGTAATTGAAGTATCCTGCGACATGGCTAAAAAAGCCGCCCCACCACCCATAGAATGGCCCATTGTTGCACATGCATCTGCTATGGTATTATAGAATTCAGAAGTAGTTTGTTGGCCTTCTTTTTTAATAGCAGCTATCAAATAAGATAGGTCTTTGCCAAAATCAAGATGAGAAGGACTAATAGATGATTCAGTGGTTGGGAAAATCAAAATATAGCCCTTTGGTACCAATGCTTTCCAAACCACATCATAAGCGCTTGTTTCCATAATGAAGCCATGTCCAAAAGCGATAACTGGAAATTTGCCCAATGCAACAGAGACATTCTCGCCAGCAGTAGTGGCCGGGTAGTAAATTTCAGCTACTATATTTCTATTGCTTCTAGCTGCATCAATAAATATTCTCTGTTTATGCCCAATAGCATGGGGTTGCGCAGATGAAATAAATATGGAGAACAAGACCCCACAAAAAAGAATGCATCTTTTCATATGTGTGCAATTTAGCTATACAATAGTATTGTTGTTACTTGGCAATGTTTAATTTTTTACAATGTAGCAAATAAGTTGTCGAAATGCTTGGGTTAGCCCACCATCGCGAGCCTGCCTCGCAACAGGACAGCTAAAAACAGGATTGGTTCTCTGCTGTCGCCGGGCCCGAGGGGAGGGCTTAACAAAGAAAAAACAACTAGCGAAGCGAGTTGTTTTTTTATGCCTATGCTCTTGCCGAAGCAAGCTTCGCTGCCGCATAGGCATAAAAAAAGCAGCCATTTGGCTGCTTTTTTCTTCGTAGCGGGAACAGGACTCGAACCTGTGACCTTCGGGTTATGAGCCCGACGAGCTACCACTGCTCCATCCCGCGATGTGTCTTTTAGTTAAAGTTATGTGGCTTTCGCTTCCAGAATTAAAACCTTCACTTTTAATTCCTAACTTTAAAATCCTTTGTAGCCCGTAGGGGAATCGAACCCCTCTTTGTTCCGTGAAAGGGAACCGTCCTAGCCGATAGACGAACGGGCCGCGTTGCCAAACGGGCTGCAAAGATACAAAAGATTTGGAATTTAACAAAGGGAAATGAAAAAAGCCGTAAAGAATTGAATTTCTTGGTCTTAATCCAAAATAGATTCAGCGTTTCTCGCATTGCGCAAACGCCATTCCATAGGCCATAAATTGTTCCAATTTCTCCCCGTACCATTGGCTATACCTACGGTTTTCCCATGCCACTGCACCCTGTGTATGCCCTCCAAGCCTTGAGGATTCGATAAGCTTTCACGTTGAAGGTAACGGATGATATCTGGGTCACCCAATTCAATGGCAGGCCATGGCAACTCTAACCCAGCAAGCAATGCAAGCGCTGTATCAGGTTTAAACTGAGTGCCGGTTCGCTTCTCTAATACTTTTCCGGCAGGCACCCCTGCTGCATAAATAGCAGGTAATTGCGATAAGGTTTCAAATAACTGGGCCGTATCTGCACCCCGCCACACATGCAAGTTTCCTCCATCCTGTTGCAGGTGGTGAAAGAAATGCAGGTCCTCGGGCATATGTGGCAAACCTACCTGTTTCCAAGCGGGTTTTTGCGAACGGCTATTCCCCTTGCGGGTCGCTGTTTTTTGCAGTACTGCAAAGAAGAATCCCTCGCCTGGTCCGCGATGTGGCATCATTCTATACATGCCCGGTTCTATGGTAAACAACTGCCAAGATGCAGGTAGCTCGAGTTCAAGAACTGTTGCTCCCAATTCTTCACAAATGTGTTTGACGTTGTCTTCATTCTCTGCTCGGTTTAGGGTGCAGGTGCTGTATACCATATAACCACCTTCCTTGAGCACGGGCCAAATATCGTGGGCTATGCGCTGCTGTCGAGAGCTGCACAAGGCTACATTGCTAAGACTCCAACTGTCAATGGCATTTTCGTCTTTGCGGAATAAGCCCTCACCACTGCATGGCATGTCGGCAACAATTACATCCACTTCCAATGCCGAGGCGCCAAATTGTTTGGAATCTGCCCGCGTAACAACATGGTTTGCCTTTCCCCATTTGCAGAGATTTTCGTGAAGTATGGGTGTTCGGGTCTGAATGACTTCGTTGGCAATAAGTATGGAATCTGCAGCCAAAACGGAAGCTACATGGGTGCTTTTGCCGCCAGGTGCTGCACATAAATCTAGCACTACACTGGCATTACCATGGGTCAATTGTTGCACTATGCTTCCAATAATGGTGCTGGATGCTTCTTGCACATAATAGTGTCCGCTGTGAAACAGGGGGTCTGCAGCAAAATCGGGCCGCTGATCAAGCAGGATGGCTTCTTTACACCATGGTACAAGGCTGTGGGGCAGGGAGGTGCTTGCTGCTTTTGCGGTATTTAGCCGAATGCAGGTGTTGGAAGTCAAGGCCATAGCCTCGAGCAAGGGACCTACTTCGCTTTTTGGCAAGGTGCTTTCAAGTTCTTGCAAAAATGCTACTGGCAGTGCTTTCATGCGGTTTACTCGGGAATTAGGGTGAGGCCAAGGTCTGAAAACTGATGCACTCCTGCTTGGGTATACATGCTGTGATGTATAAATTGCAATTGCTCGCCCTGCAGTCGTGTTTGTGAAGGAAAATTATGGGTGAATAAAGCGCCCGTACCTAGGCCTTGATGCATTTTTTCAGGATAGCTTGAAACCCATTGTGCAATATGGCTTAGGCCAATATTACTCTCCAATGCTGAGGTAGCCCACCAACCCATATGCTGCTCTCTTGCCTGATGTATCCAGTTGTTGCACTGGCTGAAGCCCCCAATGAGACCGGGTTTTAGAATAATCCACTGGGGTTGAATGTGGCGCAACATGCCCGCAGCGTCTTTTGAAGATACCCCAATGAGTTCTTCATCTAAGGCTATATCTATTGAGCTTTTGGCGCAAATTTCTTGCATGGCATCCCATTGGCCTGCTTTAATAGGTTGTTCTATGCTGTGAATGTCGAACCGTTTAAAATCATTGAGAAACAATCCCGCATCATCAAAGGCGTAGGCGCCATTCGCATCCAAGCGTAGGCTTGCCTTCTTCCCCAAGGGATGTTGTCGCACCTGCTCTAACATGCGGCATTCTGTATCGTGTTCTTGCGCACCCACCTTGAATTTGAGACATTCAAATCCCGCTTCAAGCTTTGTAATGGCTTCTTGTAGCATGGCTTCGGGAGAGCCCATCCAAACCAATCCATTGATAGGAATGGCTTCTTTTCCCTGCACAAATGGGTTATTTGAGAGAATGCCCAGGCTGTGCTTAAGTTGCATGGAAGCCGCTTCTAAGGCAAACAGCAATGCAGGAAGGTGACTGTATTGTTCAAAAACATCTGTAAACCCAGTGGCGGTATGAAGCAATGAAGCTATTTCTGGAAGTATGCTTTCATAATCAACCTGACCATCAATACTAAGGTCGGGTAAGGTCGCAATTTCACCTATGCCGAAGGAAGCCCCTTGAGTCAGTCCAATAATGTAGATGGTTTTGTGCGTATAGGTGCCGCGGCTGGTAGTTGCCGGCTTTTTAAAAGTGAGCTCAAAACGCTGCCAAACTAGGGTATACATAAGGTTAACCTAACAGGTACGTGAGCAGCCAGTATATCAGTGTTATCAGCAAAATAGAAAGGGACAATTTTTTCAGTTCTGGATTAAATGCTTCGCGCATGGCCATGCGGTTGTCGATTTCTGCTTCCTCATGGCGCTGCAACACAGCGGCTGAAGTGCGATGAATATGGCCCGCGAGAATGATCATCACCGGACTGAAAACCCCAAGTATCAGAAGGTATTCAAAGGGCATTATGCCTTCATGTTTCTGTTGTAAATTATAAGCAAAAGACAGAAATACCGCAGTAAAGCCAAGCCAAACAAGCATTCTATGGTACAGTAGCGCCTTTTTTACTCCAAGGCGCAGGGCGATGGTTCTTTTACCTGCTGCCGCATCTGTATCCATGTCTCTCATGTTGTTTACATTGAGCACGGCAACAGAAAGCAAGCCACAGCCTGTGCCAGCCAATAAGGTGTCGAGTTGAAGGGAGTCGCCATGCAGGTAGCCAATACCGCCCACAGCTACCCAGCCAAAAAAGATAAACACTACAGGGTCACCAAGACCTGTGTAGGCGAAGGCTTTCTTGCCCATAGTATAGGCCAAGGCCGCAGCAATGGCAGCGAATCCCAAGACCAAAAAGAGCAGAAACCAAAGGGCATTGGCATGTAAGGAAAACCAAAGCAGCGCAATGCCTGAAATGAGGGCTGTCATAGCGGTCATGACAAGGGCCATCCGCATTTGAGATACTGAGATGTTGCCTGCTGCTAGCATGCGGTCCTTTCTACCTGCTAGCACGTCGGTGCCTTTCACAAAATCCCCATAATCATTGGCAAAATTGGAGAGAATTTGCAATAAAATGGCGGTGAGTAAACCCAAGTAAAAGGTACTTGGAATGAAACTGTGATTAATATAGGCTACTGCGCTTCCCAGCAAAATACCCGACACAGCCAAGGGCAGTGTTTTGGGTCTGGCAGCTTGTATCCAATGCGAGAGCATAGTTTATAAATTACCTGTTCTTCCCCCGTCTACCACAATGTTGGTACCTGTAATGTAGGCCGCCTGTTCGCTGGCTAAGAAGCAAGCAGCATAGGCGATTTCTTCAGGCTTACCAAAGCGTCCTGCAGGGATTTCTGCCAACATTTCTTGGGTAACATGGTCTTGGGTAAGTCCTAACTTCTGGCTTTTACCGCTGATGATGGCACCCAAACGGTCGGTTTCTGTAGCTCCGGGCAACACATTGTTAACGGTTATGCCTGAGGCAGCGAGCTCATTGGCCAATGTTTTTGACCAATTGCCTACAGCCCCGCGTATGGTATTGCTTACCCCAAGGTTGTGTAAGGGTATTTTTACAGAAGTAGAAATAATATTGATAATGCGCCCCCAACTGCGGCTTTTCATTCCGGGGACAAGGGCTTGGGCCAATATTTGATTGTTGATCAAATGGTTTTTAAAGGCTGTGAGATATTCATCGACTTGGGCAAGATGGGCAGGTCCTGCTGGCGGTCCACCGGTATTGTTTACCAAAATGTCGATGCTGTGGTTTTTGGCAATTTCTTGCACAGCATGTGCAACATCCTCATTTGAATTAAAGTCCGCTGCATAATAAACATGTCCTTCGGAATGGGCCTCTAAGGAGTCGGCCACTTGTTTGAGTTTTTCAGGATTTCGAGCCAGTAAAATGATGCGGGCTCCTGCTTTTGCAAGTTCCATGGCTATAGCCTGTCCTATGCCGGCACTACTGCCACAAACCAGTGCTGTTTTACCCGAAAGATTGATTTTCACAATGCAAAGTTAGGGTTTCTGTGTGGTAGACTGTGGGCATTGAAATAGGATTCTTTGGCATAAAAAGAAGATTTTTAAAGGAATTCTTTATTTTTGAACAAGGAAGGCCTCTTAAATATGAAAAAAGCACTACTCTTACTTGCATCTCTTTTGGTTCTCAAAACAGCGGATTCTCAAGTAATTGACTCCACTTTGTGGATGCAATACATGTTGGAATCCCCACCCAACTACTATAAAGTAAAAAACGCATTTTATGCTTATTGGGGTGATTCCATGCCTGCTCGCAGTTATGGATACAAGTCATTTAAGCGTTGGGAATGGCGTGCTTTGGAATATGTGCAGCAGGACGGCACCGTAGCATGGCCCACTGGATCTTTAGATGATTTGGTTTCTCTAGGTGGACCCTCAAAAGGGAATACGCAATATGGTGTTTCCGGTGGTGGCGGCCAAGGCGTTGCGGCCTGCCCGCAGAATGGGCGCTGGAGCCCTGTGGGCCCTATTCGTCACCCCTTCAACCAATCCGGCCAACCCACGGGTATAGGCAGGATTGCAGGTATGGCATTCCACCCTTCTGATTCGAATACCTTTTTCGTTTGTGCTCCACAAGGTGGGGTATGGAAAACTACAAATAATGGACAAACTTGGACCCATTTGTTTGGCAAAGGACCCGTTGTAAATACCATAGGCGCAACCTCTATGGTATTGAGCTATAGGAACCCAGACACCATGTACATTGGCACTGGAGATCGAGATGCCGGTGATGCCCCAGGATTTGGTGTTATTGCAAGTTGGAACGGCGGCAAAACATGGGTAACCCGCAACTCGGGTATGGGAAATGTGCATGTAGGACGGATGATTATGCATCCGCAGAACTCAGCAATTATTATTGCCTCTACCTCTGGTGGG
>JBEIRK010000060.1:0-15804 GCA_040376005.1 Flavobacteriales bacterium | reverse complement strand
GTCTTTTCGAACATTTTCAATAAAACCCTCGCAGCGTAAGCCTTTGCCATTTGTAAATGCAATGGGATCTCCTGCTTTATACCTCAATGCGATGATGGCATGCCGGTGCTCGTGGGCGTCGAATACAGCGAGGTTGCCCTCGATGTGTTCAGTGTAAAAGGTAAAATGTCCAGGCATGGCGTGTATAAGACTTCAAATATACAAGAGTTTGGAATTTCATTTTGGAATTTCATCGAGTCTAATACATTGAAATACAGTATAATAGTTATTGTTATGAACAAGTGTGCAAACCAAGTAGTGATTGTAATGTTAAATAATGCAGAACTTTGACCATGGTTTTTTTGGAAAGGGACAGTTCAATGTATATGTTTGTGACAGTTTCATGACAAATTGAAATGAAAACAGAAAAGAAAGAGAAAATTTTTAAGGCCGCTTTAAACATGCTAAAAAAGACAGGAGTACATGGCCTCGCCATGGGACAATTGTCTAAAGATTCTGGCATAGCAGCAGGCACTTTTTATCACTATTTCAGCAGCAAGGATGTTATGCTGCAGGAAACCTATCTCTATTGCCACAAGCGGGCAGCAGCGATAGGCGCAAAGGCTGTAAAAGGTGATGAAGCCTACAAGGACCGCTTTACCGCCATGGTAATGGCGTGGTACGAACATTTTTCAAAACACAGTGCGGAATTGCATTTTATGCAAGAATCCGAGGCTGGGTTTTCAGTATCCTATAATGCTATCAGGGAAAGCCGCATTTTCTATAATGAGGTGTTTCATTTCCTGAACTTGGGTATTGAGAAATCAACATTGCGCAGCATGGATACCCGCTTGATGCTGAATATGATTTTTCAAACCGTATTTTCAGTGATTAAATTTGAGACCATTTTTGAGACCAAATTTGAGGCGGCTGAACTCGAATCAGCGATGGAATACTGCTGGCATGGCCTGAAACAGCGCGACAAAAAATCAAAAGAGTAAGATCTTGATTTTAAATGAAACACCGAAAATGGTGTTGTTTTTCTGTGCCTTTTATAGTATTCAATCCGCAGACAAAAACCCACCAATGCCCCAGGTGAGGACTTCTTTGTTTAGAGAATAAAGGGTAAGCGCTTTGCGCCATGCACAATGCTTATAGACTCCAGCTGCTGCCTTCTTTTCCATCATTGATGGTAAAACCTAAGGCTGTAAGTTGGTTGCGAATTTCATCACTCAGTGCATAGTTCTTGTCGGCCTTGGCTTTGGCGCGCATATTCAACAGCATATTCATCACCCCATCTAAGGCTTCATTGTTTCCTGCCGACTCCGGGATAATCCCCAGTATGCCTTCTAACACTTCTTTAAACACGTTTTGAAGTAAGGCAATATTTTCTGCATTGAGCTGCAGTTTGCCATCATGCGCCAAGTTGGTGATACGCGCAGCTTCAAACAACTGTGCAATTACGCCGGGCGTGCTTAAGTCGTCGTCGAGTGCCGTCTTGATTGCGTTTTTTATTTCAGCTACTTCGTATTCATTGCTGGCCGAAGGACTCAGTTTGGTTGCAATTTCTGCTGCATTCCACAGGCGTTGTAAGCCTTTTTCTGATGCTTGCAGGGCACTGTTGCTAAAGTCCAAGGTTCCACGGTAGTGGGCTTGCAGGATAAAGAACCTGAGGGTCATGGGACTGTAGGCCTGTTCTAGCAATTCGTGATTACCCGCAAACAACTCGGTTACTTTAATACCATTGTTCAAGCTTTTGGCCATTTTCTGACCATTGAGGGTAATCATGTTATGGTGCATCCAATAGCGGGCAGGATTATGGCCCGTGCAAGCAGTGCTTTGAGCAATTTCGCTTTCGTGGTGCGGGAAGAGCAAATCCATGCCACCGCCGTGAATATCAAAGGTATCGCCCAAATATTTGCGGCTCATGGCAGAGCATTCTATATGCCATCCGGGATAGCCTTTGCCCCAGGGACTGCTCCATTGCATAATATGTTCTGGACCGGCTTTTTTCCAGAGGGCAAAATCGTTCGGACTGCGTTTTTCTTCCTGTCCTTCGAGTTCGCGACTTTCGTTACCTGCCCCGGCGATGAGGTCATCCAGAATGCGGCCGCTAAGCTTGCCGTACTCGTGGTTTTGGCTGTAGCGCAGCACATCAAAATACACAGACCCATTCATCTCATAGGCCAAGCCTGCTTCGATGATAGACTGTATCATCTCAATTTGCTCGATAATGTGTCCACTCGCCAAGGGTTCAATGCGTGGGGGCAGCACATTCATCAAACGAATCATGTCATTGTATGCGAGTGTATAGGTTTGTGCAATCTCCATGGGCTGCACTTGCTCTAGGGCAGCCTGTTTTTGGAGTTTATCTTCTCCATCGTCGGCATCGCCTACGATGTGTCCTACGTCGGTAATATTGCGCACATGACGCACTTGGTAGCCCAAATGCATGAGGTAGCGGCGCAGCACATCAAACACCACAGGACCGCGCACGTGCCCCAAGTGAGGGGGACCATAAACCGTAGGTCCGCACACATACAATCCAACCGTTTTTTCGTGAACAGAACGGAATTCTTCCGTTTTACGGGTATAGGTATTGTACAGATGCAGGGTACTCATAGCTTGCAAAGTTAGTAATAATCAGGGATTGATGCATGGGAGAAAACGGACTTTTACCGAGCTTGTAACTGCTGATTTTGTTTGGCACATTGTTCATTCACGGCTTTTATCAAGAAGAAGCTAAAGACATGAATTTCCACGAATTAAATTTCATTATAGTTAAGAAAAGCACATATGGCAAGCAAACCGCGCCACTGTCATCTCTAAACTACGGAGACGCGAGGCATCGCGTCTCTACGCGCTTGTACTTGCCCGAAACATGCGTTTGCGCAGGTTGTCAATGGGTTATTGAATTGTTTTCTTCAATATCTCTCCGATTAAGAATTCCTTGTAATTCCGCAAAGCTCAGCGGGTGTTCGTATTCCAAAACTGTCAGTGCCTGAAATATGTTGACCACTTTTCTCCAACTAAACGGTCAACGTTATTCAGGCATGGACAAACTGTCAACTTTAAACTGTCAACTATAAATCGCGAGGTTGCACTCGCGATGGCGAGCAAGCCTCGCCACTCCTCACTATCCAATATTATTTACTAAATTGCACCTCTTATGCATATCTCCATCACCGGCTTAAAACCAAAAGGCATCCTCAGCTATATCAAATTCTGGATGCTCGCCATTCCAACCTTCAGACAAGCGCAAACCGCCGCAGGCAACAAGCACCATTCAGTAAAGAATATTCAAGGGTATCAATGCACCCTCACTTCTTGGGAGAATAAAGATGCCATGCTCGCATTTATGCGCAGTGGACCACATCTTAAAGCCATGAAGGCTTTTCACAAAATAGCCACAGGCAGAACTTATGGCTATGAGAGTGATACCATTCCCAGTTGGGAAGAAGCCTATAAACTGCTTGAAGAAAAAGGCAGGTGGTATTAACCCCTACCGCCCAGCATACATTTCTTCGTAATAGCCCTGATATGCGCCGCTGGTGACATGGTCTAGCCAGTCTTGGTTGTGTAAATACCAGTCTATGGTTTTTTCAAATCCTTCTGCAAAGGCTACGCTGGGTTTCCAGCCAAGTGTATTCATTAATTTGGAGGCATCTATGGCGTAGCGAAAGTCATGGCCTGCGCGGTCGGTAACGTAGGTAATGAGCTTTTCACTCTCCCCCGCACTGCGGCCCAGTTTGCGATCCATAATCTCGCATAATTTCTTCACCAAATCAATGTTTTTCCACTCATTGTTTCCACCTATATTGTAGGTTTCTCCTGATTGGCCTTGGTGAAATATTAAATCTATGGCCGCGGCATGGTCCTCTACAAACAGCCAATCGCGCACATTTTCACCTTTGCCGTATACAGGCAGTGGTTTGTTGTTGCGGATGTTATGAATCATCAGCGGAATGAGTTTCTCAGGGAAATGATGGCTGCCGTAATTGTTGCTGCAATTGCTAATTACCACAGGCAATTTATACGTTTCATGATAGGCGCGCACAAAATGGTCGCTGGAGGCTTTACTTGCGCTGTAGGGGCTGTTCGGGCTGTAGGGCGTGCTCTCGGTAAATTTACCTTCATCGCCCAAGGTGCCATACACCTCATCGGTACTTACATGGTAAAAACGTCCTTGTTCCATATCGCCATGGGCGCGGAATGCATTGAGCAAATTCACCGTTCCCACCACATTGGTCATTACAAAATCCATAGGACTGCTGATGCTGCGGTCTACATGGCTTTCTGCTGCAAGGTGCACCACACCAAAGGGCTTGTATTCGGCAAATAGGGTATTCAAGGCTTCTGCATCGCGGATATCCGCTTTGCAAAACACATAGTTGCTTTGGTTTTCGATATCGCGCAAATTTTCCAGGTTGCCTGCATAGGTTAGCGCATCTATGTTTACAATGCGATAATTCGGATATTTTGTCACGAACAAGCGCACCACATGCGAGCCAATAAATCCTGCGCCACCGGTGATAATTAGGGTCTTCATTTATTGAGTTTTTTTATGTTTTTTATTCTTATTAATAAGGGTTCATACGGTGCAATATAATTGCCCATGCCTTCTGCTCCGTAACCATAGTCAGAGGTTACCAAAAATAGGCCTGCTTCTCCTTCGCCTAAATAGTGCAGCACCTTGTCATAGGCCACCAAATCATATACAATTTTTCCTAAGGTGAGCTTGTATTTGCGGCCCTCAGCACCTGAATTGGCTACCAATTTACCAGACAAGGTATATACTTCGGTGTGAAACTCCAATTCATCGCCATCTTCAAATCGCGGCGCTTTTCCTGGATTTTCAATCGCATATTTTATCCATGCATCGCTGTCTAGCGTCCAATCCTTTTTTACTTGGGCAGCATAGGCATCAATCATTTTATTTTCTTTTTCAATGCGCTTAAACAAACGGTCATTTTTATACCCTTCAAATGCTGCAGCATTTAATATTTTAATAATTCTGAAGGTGTATTTTACATTCTTACCTTCGGGCAATGCTAGGGCTTGTGCATTGTCGGGATAACGCATTTTAAAGGTGTCTGTAGGCACCAACAACTCCACAATGGAACCTGGTGCAGCTATTTGAAATATCTCGTCTATTTCGTTCTTTATTTCCGTTGGATAATCACGCACTTGCTCCACAGCATCTTTGCTTTTGTTTACCAGGGTGTCGCCATTGGGACCAGTGATTAGGAATTGAAATATGATATTCATTCCTTGCTCTTGTACCTTGGCAAAAGGTTTTCCTTGGGTAAAACGGTAGTAATAGCCGCGTTCACTTTTGGTATATCCGCCTAGCCATGGCCCCAACTGTTTTCTTAATGCGATGCCTACACCCGCAAGTGCTAGCAAGAGAAGGGTGGCAATTACCCATTTATTTTTTAAATAGTTCATAAGGCATTCAACTCCTTTTCGTACAATTTTATTGTTTCACGAAATTTCGCAACGGTATTTTCTAAGCTATCTTCACTTTGTCCGCCGCTGGCATTCTTATGTCCGCCGCCTGAGAAGTATTTTTCTGCATATTCATTTACCGCAAAATCACCCTTACTTCTAAAGCTCATTTTCACCAATTTACTGCGGTCAATAATCAGTACCGACAACACCACATTTTCTATATTCAATCCCAGATTTACCAGGCCTTCGGTGTCACCTGTAACCACTTGAAAACGTTCCAATTCTTCTTTGGATAAACAAATCAGTGCAGTTCTTAATTCGGGAATTATTTCTAATTTTTCGTACATGCAATACCCAAACAATTTGCTTCTTGTAGGACTGAATACATCAAAAATGCGTTCGCTAATTTCTGTGTGTTGCACGCCGGCATCAATAAGTTCTCCGGCCACCCTATGGGTATGTGCCGTAGTATTTACATGTCTAAAATTCCCGGTATCGGTCATTAAACCTGTGTATAAGCAGGTGGCAATTTCGGGTGTGATTTCATTGTAGCTGTAGTGGTTGCAAATAAAATCAAATACCAATTCAGCAGTGCTCGAAGCATGGTTGTCCCAATAGGTATGGTCTTCGAAATTCTCTGGATCCAAATGGTGGTCAATCAGGATTTTTTGGGCCTCCGAGGTGCGCACGATTTCTCCTAAATCATTGATGCGCGACAAGCGGTTGAAATCCAAACAAAACACCAAGCTGGCTTCTCTAACCAACTGTGTGCAAGCGGCCTCATCGCCTTCAAAAATGCGCACATCTTCATTGCCTGGCAGCCAACTCAAAAACTCAGGATAATCTGTGGGTGAAACCACATGCACGGTTTTGATATGGCGTTTCAAAAACAAATACAGGCCCAGTGAAGAGCCCAAAGCATCTCCATCGGGTTTGTGGTGGGTGGTGATAACCGCTGTTTTGTACAAACCCAGTCTAATTTTTTCTGCAAGTGAGGCTACGGTATTAACGCGCATGAGTTGCGCAAAGATACAACCTAGGGCTGAACCCTGTAAACGAGCCACTCCCACATTTGGGACCTTACATGTATCTTCGCGGCATGGGCCAAACAGACTATGAATTTTACCAACTGAGCAATGGACTGCGTATCGCCCATAAACGCATTACTGGCACACGCTTGGTCCACTGCGGGTTTATCATACACGCAGGGAGTTCCAACGATGGTGCCAACCCGGGTATCGCCCATTGCATGGAGCATATGGTGTTTAAAGGCACCCAAAAACGCAAAACCATACATGTACTCAACCACCTGGAAGTTGTGGGCGGTGAGATGAATGCCTTTACTACCAAAGAGTTTACCGCTATTTACGCTTCAGTTCAGGCCGCACATTTTATGCGGGCAGTGGATATACTCGCAGATGTTACGTTTTCTTCCGCCATTCCCGATGTGGAACTAGAAAAAGAAAAAAAGGTAATCACTGAGGAAATCAACATGTACCTTGATACGCCTGAGGAGAATATTTACGATGAATTCCACGAACAAATCTATGGAAAACACCCGCTGGCCCACAATATTCTCGGCAGTGCAGAAAGCTTAGAAAAACTGAAACGCCAAGATTTATTGGAGTTTATACAGCAGTGGTATGCCTTGCCAAATATGGTCTTTTCTGTGGTAGGAAATGTGTCCTTGAAACGCGTTGTTGCGGCCCTGGAGAAGTACGTATTGCCCCTGCAGGTGCAAAGCCAAATGCCGGAAAAAAAGCTGGCAAAAGTGACCTACAGTCCATTGTCGGTAACCCGGGAAACGGACCATCAGCAAGCCTATGCCATTTTTGGGGGCATGGCCTATCCCGAAGGCCACGCAAATAAATGGAAGTTGCTGTTGTTGAACAATTTGTTGGGTGGACCCGGATTAAACAGCCGCTTGAATTTGGCTATTCGAGAAAAATATGGCTACACCTACCATGTAGAAAGTGGGTACCAAACTTATATGAACTCAGGATTGTTTCATGTGTATCTTTCTTCAGAAAAAAAATACATTGAAAAATCCGTGAACCTGGCCTTGCAAGAATTAAAGAAGTTAAAAACCCAAAAATTGGGCTTGTTGCAATTGAGCAGGGCCAAGAATCAATTTGCAGGACAGATGGTGATGTCAGACGAAAGCCGCACAGGACTTATGGTGCACAATGGCAGAGGCATACTTACAGAGGGCAGGGCAATTTCTTTGAAAGAAGTGATTGCAGAAATTCAAAAGATTAGCGCCACAGACCTTATGGAAACGGCAGTAGATATTTTTGATGAAAGTAATTTTTCATACTTAACCTATCTGCCGGAGTGAATGCAAAAATCAAAAAATATTTAACAGACGGAGAAGGGGAGCATCTCGATTTTAAACAAACCGTGAGCAGTGCTGCAAAAATTGCCAAAACCATGGTGAGTTTTGCAAATACCCGCGGTGGTGTGTTGCTCATAGGAGTGCGCGACAACCGCAGCATAGCGGGCATTCAGAGTGACGAGGAGTTTTATATGCTAGAGTTGGCAGGCAGTTTTTTCTGCAAGCCTGAAATTGTTCCTCAAATCACAGAACACCGGGTAGAGGGAAAAATAGTTCTTGAAGCCTATATCCCTGAAGGGGAATCCAAACCCTATTACGCCAAGGACGAAGAAGGGAAATGGTGGGTGTATGTGCGCACGGCAGACAAAAGCCTATTGGCCAGCAAAACCACCGTGGATTTCTTACACAGAAAATACAGCGATGAAGAAACTGTACTAGAAATAGGCACCTTAGAAAAGGAAGTTTTGGCCTATATTTCTTCTAGAGAAAAAACCACACTTTCTGAAATTTGCAAGCGATTTAATATGGGCAGGCGCCGCATAGGACGCATCGTTGTAAATTTAATGGCCCTAGATGTAGTGCGCAGCCATACCATAGAAAAAACAGAGTTTTTTACAGGTGTGGATATGAATACTGATTAAATGCAATTTAAAGATCGAATAGTGGATTTATTTCGTTGATTTACAAGTGAAAAGGTTGAAGCAGGAGTTTAATTCCATATTGCTCGGAAACATTGGCAGAACTTGCACGTACATGTAAATCACAGATATATTGACCGATATTTTTGATCTTCTCAAAAGGGGCTTATGAATCTCTAAAGAATGCTTATTCTAAAAGCATTGATTTTTTATTGTGCAACACATTCATCGTTATATTTGTCTATATTTGAAATAATAGAATACTTGTTTATGCATAGACTGTTCCTTTTGATGCTTATACTTTTGAGTCTTTCCCATGCAAATGCACAATCTGGCAACGACCATTGGCTTGGCACAGGTTACCAAATAACTTGGAAAAATGGAGTTCCACAAGGTAGCACTTGGGATAGCAGCGGCCACCAAGCTGTAGGCTTAGACACCAACGGCAACCTACTGTGGTATGCCAACCTCTATGGTGTTTTCGACAAAAGAGGAGTGCGTATGCCTAATTCGCCTGTTTATGCTGACTCAATGCCATCAAGTTCCTATGACGGATTTAACTATTTCACATTTGCTGCTATAACTTTTTCGGATTCATTAAACAAACACGCGATAATTGTAAGATCTGGTGCCGATGAACAATATAAGAGTGACGGCAAGTATCTATATCAAAGAAAGCCACCTGGTTTTTTGATGATAGACATGAACAAAAACAATGGATATGGCGATGTAATCAATCAGGCATATATACCCCTTATGCCAGATACATTAGCAATTTACGGACTGGGCATCACAAAACATGCGAATGGAAAGGATTTCTGGATTGTTTCTTCTGGCTATGCAGCCTATTCAAACTTTACTACTGGTATGAAATATTATGTAAGCACTCAACTGAGCAGTTCAGGAATCGTACAGCGCACCTTGTATCCAAGTTTTATTACTGGCTACTTATCCAACTTTGTTTTTAACAACAGTGGAACCATGTTTTTGGATGATTTAGAGGTATATGGCAGCAGGTTGTATCATTTTAACAATACCACCGGTGAGATTAAGCACTATAAAGATTTGATAAGAGGCAGCCACTTTACATATCCTTTTCAAAAAGCCCGCACTGCTTTTACGCCGAACGATAGCGCATTGATTTTTTACTCAAGTACTGCCATTAAAAAATATTTCTTAGGAATTACTCCCCATCCAAGTGAATCAGATGCAGGTATATTTACCATACCGATATACGAAAAACCGGACAGCACCAATATAAAACGTATGGATAATAACAACATTTTTTTTAGGTGGAAAGACACTATAGATGGACCCGATTTAGGTGCATGGATAATTTACGACATTCAATACGGCCCTGATGGAAAGTTGTATATCTTTCATTTTAAATATTTACCAGGTTTATTTACGACAAAGGGTTACTATTACGTTTCCGTACTTCATCACCCTGAAAAATTGGGTCTCGACATGGAGCTAGAGACAGATGTGCTAATTAATAGGATTCCAAATTTTAAAAAAGACATAACATTACAAAATATAACAGACTACTTTAGTTTTCGAATAAATCAAGGTCCATTTGCTAGGTTCGAAGTAAATAACCAAGCCTGCAACACCCGCTTTATGAATACTTGCCCATCTATTTTTGACACCTTTGTATGGTACTGGGGCGATGGGGATAGTACCATAACCAACAGCCGTGCGCCTTTGTCACATTTCTTTAAATCCAGCGATACTTTTATTGTACAACTCCATGCCACTGGGCCTGGCGGTGTAAGTGCATGGACATGGAATAAAGTAATTATTAAACAAAAACCTCAAGCCAAGTTTGGAGTAACTACCTATACAGGCTGCCAATATGTGGGATTTACAATCTCAGATAGCACACAAATGGCTGGTGCAGGAAACATACCTTATACATGGCATTACAGCTTTGGAGACGGCAATGACACAGTAATAAATACCAAATCATTACACAAAATTAACCATACCTATTTTACCTCAGGCACTTTTAATCTGCAATTGATAGCAAATAATGGATATTGTGCAGACACCGTTTCCTTAATCAAGTCTATAACAATTAAGCCTGCTGCCAAGCCCGGTATTTCTAGCACTAGCGGTAATGTTTGTGCAGGCAATATATTATCCGTTATGCGCAAATTTACAGATGTTGCTGATAGTGTTTTCTGGAAATTTAACGATAGTGGCATACTTTCAAAAACAGCAAATACCACAATAACTTACAAGACACAAAAGCCCGGTACACTTAAAATAAAACAACTCGTTTATAGTAATACTTGTGTAACCCAAGATTCTCTCTTAATCACTGTGTTGCAGAGTTTTAGTGATACAACTAAACCAAAACTTCTATTTATATCAGCCAACGACAATAAATCTTTATTGATAAAAACGAATAAAATAGCAGGTGCAACGGATTACGAATTTTACAAAAACGGCACTGTAATCGGCAACACACGAGATACTGAATTTGTGCATAGCATACAGGCAGACTGGGCAGATACCAACTACTTTAGTGCATCGGCTATAGATAGCTGCGGCAAAAAAAGCCTACCTTCACTATCCTACAAGAATATATTTCTTGGACACGAATGGCACCATGACACCGCTTTACTCCGATGGAATAACTACCAGCCAACAAGGCCACTAAAATATTATATATACAACGCCACAGATGCACTCAATTTTAAGTTGATTGACAGCACTAGCAGCCTTGAATATGCATTAACCTATGAAAACATACCACCTGCGAATTATTGCTATAAGGTAGCTGCTTCTACCTCAGACATGGGGCTAGCATTTAGCAATTACCTGTGTATAGAGATAAAACCTCAGGTACATATACCTACATCTTTTACACCCAATGCAGATGGGGTAAACGACACATGGCAGCCCAAGCTATACGGTATACCTAGTGCGGAATACAAAATATATAACCGCGATGGACTCTTGTTATTTACGGGGAGCAGCGCAGGCCCAGGGTGGGATGGCAGCTACAAAGGCAGTCCTTGTAATGATGGTGTCTACCTTGCCATAGTGCAGGTACCCGGCCAAAAATACCATCGCAAAACCTTTACACTTATTCGATAATGTATATTAAGTCGACTAAATATTTGAAATTATTACTATACAGGCACTACCGTTTATTTATTTAAGCACTATTTTCTCAGAATAAATCCCGTGATGATTTACAATTCTGAGGGAGTAAATTCCTGAACCTAATGCACGAATATCCAACTGTTCTGCGCCGTATTGCGCATACACCACTTGGCCTTTGGCATTTATTATTTCGATTAAATCTGTACTTTTTATTTCTCCAGAAATGTGTAATATGCCTTGTGATGGATTGGGATAAATACGATATAAAGATGTGTTTTCAGAAATAATTTGATTGTTCTGACACATGATTTTATTCAAATATTTCCAAATATTATTGTTGAACGCAGTGGGTACCAGACCGCCCCCTTCAGGTGGGTCATTTCCCATACGCACCAATACCAATCCTTGCGAGGGCACCACATTAATGTATTGGCTATTCTTTCCCAAGGCGGCATACATGTCAGACGGCGCATTTGGCATCAGTGTTCCGGGAAATACAATTTGACTTTGCGGAATCATGAAACTGCTTTTTCCGTTTAACCAAGTGAGGTATCCATACGAACGGTTTAGGGTTTGAGAACTGTTGCGCATGCGTCGCAGGTAGCCTGTGTCCGTCATCACTGCATTTCCATTCCATTGGCCTTCGCCCAAAAGCAGCAAGCCATAGCGCGCCATGGACCGCGCATTGCTGAAATACACATTGTTATAACCCGTTTTCACAAAAAGCCCTGTCATTCCCGCGGTAGGCTTTACATTGGCATTTAAAAAAGCATTGATGTTCTGGCCCGTAGCGCCTTGCATAATCTGGTCGAGTAAGGTGTAGGGTGCATTGTGGTATGCCCAGCGGCTGCCTGGCTCTGCCTTGTATGTGAGACAATTTTTATCTGTGCAATCTGCATTGCCCGTAGCATCATCGAGGCCGGTAGTCATGGTGAGGTGATGCCAAACGGTAATCTTAGCTTCTTGTTCGGCCGTTAAGCTACTCCACCCCTTGCCTAAGTATTTTGATGAGGTGTCGCTGAGTTTTAAAAATCCCTTTTGCTGCGCAAGACCTACCGCAAATGCAGTAAGGGTTTTGCCTGCGGATGCCCAGTACCACAAGCTATCTTGGGTAAAGGTTCCAAAGTATTTTTCCAGTACAATTTTTCCGTCTTTGAGAAGTACAAATGCCTTAGAATCTCCTTTTTGCAAAAAGGCATACAAACTATCGATTTCTGAAGTACACCAGCCTAAGCTGCTCGGATCTGTGGTTTGCCACGTAGTGCTAGGGTAATATAGACTTTGAGAGAAGGCGCGGCTGCTGATTGTAAGCAAAAGAATAGCGAGAAGTTTTATTTTCATATGATTTTGGTCTGTGTTATGTCGCAGGGGTTGCTTGACGCAGCATAATTTTTTTCCATTGCCACCATCCCCACAGCGCAAGCCCAAGGTAAATGGTATAGAGTAAGGCGGTGAGATACATGCCTTTTTGCCAATAGAGAGGGATATAAAATAGGTCTACTCCGATCCAAAGCCACCAATTTTCCAAGATTCTCTTGGCTTGCATGTATATGGCCAATAAGGAAAATACGGTAGTGCCCGCATCCCAAATGGGGTAGGAGGCATCGGGTTTCCAAGCAATGAGGAAAAAATACCATAGCGCCCAAAGTGCAAAGGTGATAAGGAAGGGTGCTGCAAACCAGGTGGCATTGACCGTGCGTATGTCACTGTTATTGCCCGTTTTTTGATACCAAGAATACCAACCATACCCTTGCATAATGAGAAATACCACCTGCAATAGGGCATCAGAATAGAGTTTGCCCTCGTAGAAGACAAAGAAGTACAACAGGGAAGAAATAATACTAATGGGCCAGTTTAAAATATGATTTTTAACCGCGAGCCAAACACATAGAAAGGCCGCCAGTGCAGCCCAAAGCTCCATTGGGTTCTCCCACAAGTATGTTAGCTCTTCTTTGATACAGCAAAAATAGGCAAGTATGCGCTGCGAAGCCTTGCAAAGCAAACAGTCTGTATATAACTTTGTTGAATTAACAGACACTAAAATAATCTACAGAATATGTTCGAACTCCCATCACTCCCCTACGCGTTTGAGGCTCTTGAGCCGCATATTGATGCACGCACCATGGAAATTCACCACGGTAAACATCACCAAGCGTATGTAAATAACCTGAACAACGCACTCGAAGATAATGCAGATGCGGCAGGTAAATCTCTTGAAGACATCTTGGCTTCAATGAGCAAGTTTCCTATGGCGGTGCGCAACAACGGCGGTGGCCATTGGAACCACAGCTTGTTTTGGCAGCTGCTTTCTCCAACGGGCGGCGGATTGCCAAGCGGCAAATTGGCGGATGCAATTACTGCTTCTTTCAGCAGTTTTGATGCCTTCAAGGAACAGTTCAACACTGCAGCTACCACACGCTTCGGAAGCGGTTGGGCATGGTTGGTATTGCACGGCGATAAGTTGGTAGTAACCAGCACTGCAAACCAAGACAATCCCTTGATGGATATTGCAGAAGTAAAAGGCACTCCTATCTTGGCGCTTGACGTTTGGGAACATGCGTATTACCTGCACTATCAAAACCGCAGACCTGACTACATTGGTGCTTTCTGGAATGTGGTAAACTGGGAAAAAGCTTCTGCTTTGTTTGAAGAAGCTACCCGATAAATCAACAGTAAAAGACATAAAAAAAGCCCCGATTTCGGGGCTTTTTTTATGAATGAGATAATGTGATTATTTCTTGCCAGATGCAGCATCAGCGCTTGCCTGCATCAACGCCCTAGTGGTTTTCACAGTCAGAATCGCATTTTCTTTTGCGTCCAAAATGTCAAAGCCAGTAACGGTCAAGTCTTTCACTTTTGCACTTTGACCAATTTCAAGAGTATCAATAGATACGTCGATATAGTCAGGCAAGTTTGCGATCAAGCCGCGAACTTTAAGTTTGTTGATTTTCTTCACCAACTTACCACCCGCACGCACGCCAGGAGAGTTGCCTACTACTTTCACAGGGATTTCCATTACTACAGGCTTATCAGCAGCTACAGCGAGGAAGTCAACGTGAATGATTGCATCAGAAACAGGGTGGAACTGAATTTCTTGCAATACCGCTTCGTAGCTTTTGCCAGCAACATCAATTCTTACCTTGTATACATTTGGAGTGTATACCAAATTTTTGAAATCTGCAGCATATACTGCAAAGTTTAAGTTCTCGCCAAGTCCATACATAACGCATGGAACTTTTCCTTCATTGCGCAGTTGTTTTGATGAGCCTGATCCAAGCCCGTCGCGCAATTCTCCTTTTAAAAGAATGGTTTTCATTTTATTTCTAGTAAATTAATTAGTCTTTTTTGAAGTCCAGGTTGGTTTGATTTCCTGGATTGTAAATCTGCTTAAACAGAGAGCTCACACTGCCGTTTTCATGCACGTTTCTGATAGCGCGTGCAAACAAAGAAGCTACGCTAAGTACTTTGATTTTTGGAGTATGGGATTTCAACGGAATGGAGTCAGTAACTACCAATTCAGTCAATACAGAGTTCTCAATGTTTTCATAGGCCTTGCCAGAAAGCACAGGATGGCAGCACATAGCACGAATGCTCTTTGCTCCTTTTTCTTGCAGCATGGCAGCCGCTTTGCAAAGGGTTCCTCCCGTATCAATAATGTCGTCTATGATAATTACGTCCTTGCCTTGAACATCACCAATTACGGTCATGTTCGCAATTTCGTTGGCGCGTTTTCTTTCCTTGTCACAAATAACCATAGGAAGATTCAACGCTTTAGCCACTTCGCGGATACGATTGCTGGCTCCCACATCAGGCGCGGCGATTACCAAGTTTTCTTGGTTAAAGGTGCGGATGTAAGGAACAAACACGATGGAGCTTTCTAAATGGTCAACTGGAATGTTGAAGAAACCTTGAATCTGTGGCGCGTGCAATTCCATGGTAATAACACGGTCAGCACCAGCCGAAGAAAGGAGGTCTGCTACCATTTTTGACGCAATGGAAACCCTAGGCTTGTCTTTGCGGTCTTGACGCGCAAATCCGTAGTAAGGGATAATGCAGGTAATGGAATTGGCAGATGCGCGCTTGCTGGCATCAATGGTCATGAGCAATTCCAATAAGTTATCTGCAGGCGGGTTGGTGCTCTGCACTATGAAAATATCGCATCCGCGCACACTTTCATTGAAAACGGGCTGAAATTCACCATCAGAAAACCGGCTTACGCTTAGGTTTCCAGGTTCAACTCCATAATACTCACAGATTCCGGCAGTTAGCGCTTGAGATGCACTTCCG
>JBEIRK010000242.1:0-1892 GCA_040376005.1 Flavobacteriales bacterium | reverse complement strand
GAAGACAGATCGATAATTTATCCAATTTCCCAACTGCAGGGCGGTGATGTATATGTACAAGTAAAAGGGCGCATTGACATGCCTGCAATGGCAGGAGAAGGAAAATCAAAACGACTTACTGTAAACATACACGACGGCACAGGAAGTCTTGAATTGCTATGGTTTCAAGGCATTCCTTTTATGTTAAAAACCCTTTTACCAGGCACAGAATACCTTGTATTTGGGAAAATCACCGACTTCAGAGGAAAGCTCAGTATGGCGCATCCTGAAATGGAAGAATCGGGCAAGGAAAAAGCAAAAGGGCCCAAAGGATTGGTTCCCGTGTATCCATTGACCGAAAGCATGCGTAGGCGGTTTTTGGACAGCCGATTTATTCGCCAAGCAGTTGCTTCCGCCTTTGAGTTGCCCAATTTTCAAGTTCCTGAAAACCTACCACCCCATTTGTTGGCCAAATTGGGCTTTGCGGACCGCAAAACCGCAATACAACAAATACACAGGCCCAGCAATAGAGAGAGCTTGGTTAAAGCAGAAAGTAGAATTGTTTTTGAAGAACTCTTTTACCTTCAAATGCGACATCTGCAATTAAAGTCGCATAGAAATCAGACCTTGAAGGGGGCTGTTTTCGAGAAAGTAGGTGATTATTTCCACCAGTTTTACAATGAAAAACTGCCATTTACCCTTACGGATGCACAAAAAAAGGTGCTGAGAGAAATTCGCAAGGACATGGCCACTGGCAAACAAATGAACCGATTGCTGCAAGGTGATGTTGGTTCTGGAAAAACCATAGTAGCCCTCCTATCCATGCTTATTGCGCTAGATAATGGTTTTCAAGCCTGTATTATGGCACCAACTGAGATATTGGCTACACAGCACTATGGCGTGTTCTCAGAAATGCTCGATGTGGTTGGGGTAAAAACAGCCTTACTTACCGGAAGTACCAAAAAGAAAAGAAGGGAAGAAATCCTACAAGACCTTAAGTCAGGCGAACTGCAAGTTCTCATCGGCACCCACGCCCTGATTGAAAACGATGTTGAGTTTCACCAGCTTGGTTTGGTTGTCATTGACGAACAGCACCGATTTGGCGTAGCCCAGAGGGCCAAACTTTGGAAAAAAGGCAATGTAGCACCCCATGTGCTCGTAATGACGGCAACGCCCATCCCACGCACCCTAGCACTAACGGTATACGGCGACTTAGATGTGAGTGTAATCGATAAACTGCCTGAAGGCAGAAAGCAAATCGTTACGGTTCACCGTCATGAGAATACCCGGCCCTTGGTGATGCAGTTTATCAAAGATGAAATTGCCAAAGGAAGACAGATTTATGTAGTATTCCCACTCATTGAGGATAGCCAAAAGTTAGAACTCAAGAGTCTCATGTCGGGTTATGAGATGATTACGGGTTATTTATCGCCACCTGAGTTTACCTACAGCATGCTGCACGGCAAACTCAAGCCCGATGAGAAGGAAATAGAGATGCGGCGCTTTAAACAGCATCAAACGGATATTATGGTGGCTACTACGGTTATTGAAGTGGGTGTAAACGTGCCCAATGCTTCTGTAATGATTATTGAAAATGCAGAACGATTTGGGCTTTCTCAATTGCACCAATTAAGGGGTCGTGTAGGTCGCGGGGCGGAGCAGAGCTATTGCATACTCATGACAGGTGGTAAGTTATCAGCAGCGGCCCAACGGCGTATAAAGACCATGTGTGAATCCACCGATGGCTTTGTAATTGCGCAGGTAGACATGGAACTGCGAGGGCCTGGCGATATGGATGGGACGCGGCAAAGCGGCCTATTGGATCTGAAATTAGCTGACATTCGTAAAGATGAGAAATGGCTCATTGCGGCGCGCAAAGAAGCGGAAGCTATACTCGAAAAGGATCCTTTGCT
>JBEIRK010000028.1:0-22097 GCA_040376005.1 Flavobacteriales bacterium | reverse complement strand
GTCTCCAAGATCATATACCGAACAATCATCCGATAGTGAATTGCCAACCAAAATGCCCGGAAAACTCTCATCTACTCGAAAACCATCCAACATTTCTTTCAATACCGTTGGATTTATCTTACAGCCACATCCGCTGCCCTTACTTAATGCCGTTAGGCGCACCGCTTCACTCACACAGCAAATCTAAGACAATCGCAAGCGCTATCAGCAACATCCCTGTGTATTCTTATCCCGCCGTTTGTCGATGAAATTTACATTTCTGTAAATTATTTAGTACTATGTTTTGCATATTACTAAACTATGCATATATCTTTGCATTGTAATTATGGCACTGGAAAATACACAAAGTCAAATGAGAAAAGGCGTGCTGGAGTACTGTGTGCTCTCTGTTATTGCCCGCGGCGAAATCTATTCCAGTGATATTATTGATATCCTTACCCAATCCAAACTGCTTGTGGCAGAAGGAACCTTATACCCCCTGCTATCCCGCCTAAAAAATAGTGGCCTGGTGAGTTATAAGTGGGTAGAAAGTACCCAAGGTCCGCCAAGAAAATACTTCACCATTACCGATTCTGGTTTGGAATACCTCAGCGAATTGGACAAAACCTGGTCTGAACTCATTCAGACTGTAAATAATATTAAAAGACCTACCCAATGAATAAAGTAACTACCATCAGGCTCGGAAATTATGTGCTCACTATCGATGAGGATGCTGCAGCAGCAGTTGGAATCTATGCAGACGCACTCCGCAAAAAATATGCGGGTGAAGAAGGCGCACAAGAAATTGTAAGTGATATTGAAGACCGCATGGGCGAGCTGCTCGACAGAAAGCAGAAAGAGCATAACCGCAACTTCAGCACCTTGCAGGATGTTCAACAGGTGATTGAACAGCTTGGCCCGCTGGACCCTGCCGACAGCAAAGGGTATGACCAATACGATACAAAGCGCCGCTTGTTTCGCGATACCGACAATAAAATTGTAGCTGGTGTTTGGGGCGGTATTGCAGCCTACTTTGATATAGACCCTGTCATTCCGCGAGTACTTTGGGCCATCTCTGTGTTGTTTTTTGGCATGGGGGTTCCCCTCTATGTTATCCTTTGGATTGTAATTCCTGAGGCGAAAACCACAGCCGATAAATTGTCGATGAAAGGCAAAAAGCCTACCCTTCAAAACATTGAGGAAACCCTGCGCAGCGAATTTCAACAAGTGAGTGACAACCTCAGCAATCCCAAAGTAGGCGCACGATTGGGTGAGTTTTTTGCCAATTTTTTCTCAGTAATCGGACGCTTTTTCCAATGGGCAATTAAAATCGCCTTTACCATAGCCGCATCCTTTATTCTACTCATGCTCATTCTTGCCTTCTTTGGCATTATTTCTGACCGTATTTTCATCAATTCTTACCACGTACTCATCAGCGGACAAGAGGGTATTGACACCTTGTTAAGCTCGGCAGGGGATCCCTTTTGGCTCAAATTTGGCGTCATTGCATTTTTACTCATTCTCCTCAGCTATGTTGGACTGCAACTATTTAGCAACGCACAAAATCGCTTGCGCCTTCAATACCCAATCCGCATCATGGGCTGGTCTACCCTCATCGCTGGACTCACCCTTATCGTAATAACTGCTGACGGGGTGCGTAATATCAGCCATCGCAGCGAAAAAACAGTATACTCCGAAATCTTACAAGTAACCGGAGATACGCTTATCTTGGATGCAAGTGCTTTCAATTCCGAAGCCTATGGCTTGTATACCTTAAATGAGTTTACTGATATCGTACCCTCTGAAACCGGAGAATGGAAATTGGAGCAAACCAATGTCTGCTATGGCCGCGACCGCATGAACAGCAACAACCGCGCAAGCAATATGCCCAAACAATTCAGTATTGCCACAAATACCTTAACGATTAAACAAGGCACCCGTGTAGCCGATTTGCGCAAGACAGGACTGAATTGGGTACGCTATACCCTGCATGTGCCTAAAGGAAAATACATTAAAACAGCTGCGAACTTTCATTTCATTGAGAACAATTACACCCCGCTGAATAGCCAAAACCATGTGTATTCGCTAGACAGCTCTGGCTATATGGCACCGGGTGCGGGAAATGGCAAACGCCTTTTTCAAGGCAAGTCTATTCGGCACTTGGAAGTGGAAGGCAAGGTCGACGTGCAGCTCGTTTATTCTACGCTAAACTATGTAGAAGTAATCTCGGGGCCCGCCTTGGAGAACCTTGATTGGGTGCAGTTGGATGGCGACAAACTGATTATCTCTGGAGATGACGACTGGGTTGAAGACCGTCCTAGCTATGTTCGGGTCTATAGCAACCAACTCCAAGTAGTCGAACTTTCAGGAGTGGCACATGCAGAATTTCGCAAATGGAGAGCAGACCAACTCCGCATAGAGGCCAGCGGTGCCAGCAGCGTAAAAGGCGACGTGATGGTTTCAGAATGCAACTTGGAATGCAACGGTGCAGCCAATGCAAACCTGGAAGGCAAGACACGCATACTCAATCTCCGGGCTTCTGGAGCTGCGGATATAGACCTGACGAACTTGTCTTCAACTGAGGCCAATATTCAAAGCAGCGGTGCTGCTACCTTGGTGGTTTGGGCAGAAAACAGACTCGAAGGAAAAGTCAGTGGCGCATCCACCCTGCAAGCCAAAGGAAACCCAGCTTACTCCAAAATCGAGACCTCCGGCGGTGGGAGTTTCAAAAAAATATAAATCTGCTTGGGGGTGAGCCCCTGCTTTCTTGTGTTCACTATTGTAAACAGTTTGGCACACGCTTTGAAAACTGTATACATGAAAGGACACAATATGAAAAGGAACTTCATTCTCACCGCATCAGCCGCATTGCTTGCCATTGGCGCTATGTCTTTTGAAAAGACAGATACCTACACAAGTCAAACTTCATTTACTTATCGTAAAATGACGAATTCTGCTTTTAAAGCAGGAGAGAAACTCACCTTTAGAGCCCACTATGGCTTAGTGAATGCAGCTACCATTACCATGAGTATTGAGGCTGCTACTTCTAAGATTAGCAACCGCACTGCCTACCAAATGAAAGTAGAAGGAGAAACCCTAAAAAGTTTTGACTGGGTATATAAAGTGCGCGACAAATTTCAAAGTTGGGTAGACAATGAATCTTTGGCCCCGCTGCGCTATGCAAAAACAGTGCGCGAGAACAAATACTTTGATGAAGACCTAGCCATATACATGCACGACAAAAAGAAACTGCGCAATACCGATGGTGAAATGACCATACCCACCTACACCCAAGATATTGCCAGTGCCCTCTATTATGCGCGAAACTTAGACCTTAAAAATGCAACGGTGAACCAGAAATTCCCAATAGACATTTATCTCGATAACAAGGTCTATAATTTGAATTTTACCTACTTGGGTAAAGAAACTATCAAAACTGACTTGGGTAAAGTAAAATGCATCAAACTCAGACCAAAACTCGTTGTAGACCGTGTGTTTAAAGGCACCAACGACATGACTGTTTGGATCAGTGACGATGAAAACAAAATTCCCATTCGTGTGCAAACAGAAATTCAGGTGGGTTCTGTAAAAGTAGATATTACAGGATATAGTAATTTGAAAAATGATTTCACAGCACTCGTGAAATAATCGGTGCCCTAAACACCGGATAAACGATACACTTTTGTGTTCCATTTCAAAAGGCCTTCGGTTCTCCGGGGGCTTTTTCTTTTATAAAAATATCTTTACAAAAAGAGCAGAACAAACGTTCTATTAGTTTTCGCCAATATACTCTCGGCGCACCCTTGGCGACACTCCGGTGAGTATTTCGTAAGGTATGGTTTGGCATTTTTCAGCCAGGGTTTCTACCCGCATGTGTTTGCCGAATATCTCTACACTATCGCCTTCCTTACAGGCGATTCCAGTAACATCACACATGGCCATATCCATGCATATACTGCCTACGTAGGGCGCTTCCATGCCACCAATAAGCGCAGCGCCATTCCCGTTGCCCAGTTTGCGCCACAAGCCATCGGCATAGCCTATTGGCAATATCGCAATTTGCCTGTCATGGTCTGCAATTCCCCTGCGACCATAACCTACACTATCTCCCGCTGCTATGGTTTTTATCTGACTAATATGGGTTTTCAAACCGATTACGGTTTCTAAACCCAAGTCCACTGCACCCGAGGGATGCACACCATACATGCCTATACCCAAGCGCACCATATCAAAATGAGAGCTTGGCATGCGCAGTATCGCACCCGAATTGGCGATGTGTTTCAGAAAATCATACCCTAGGGCTGCGCGTATTTGGCTGCACATGAAATTGAATTTATCAATTTGCTCCAGCGTAAAACCATCATCAGCCGCATTCTCCGAAGATGCCAGGTGGCTGAATACTGACTTTACCTGCAGCCTTTCTCCAATACCCTCAAAAACCAGAGGTGTATTACTGGCAAAACCAAGTCTGTGCATCCCAGTATCCAATTCCAAATGCACAGGCATGTTCTTGTCCAATTGGGCAAAATCTCGCAAGCCTTTTTGATCAAAAATTACGGGCTCCAAGCGATACTGCAACAAGGCATTGGCGTCTTCTATCCCTGTATTCATTACCATTATGGGCACATGAATCCCCGCGTTGCGCAGCTGAATGCCTTCGTCAGCGTAAGCTACCGCAAAATAATCAGCACCAGCAAACTGCAGGGTTCGAGCCGCCTCAAATGAGCCACTGCCATAGCCAAAGGCTTTTACCATGGCCATCATTTTAGTACCCGCTTGGGTTTTGTTTCTGAAATAACTGAAATTATTCCTGAGTGCATTAAGGTCGATCTCCAAAACCGTTTTGTGCAATTGCTTGCGCAAAACAGCAGCAACGGTTTCCAATCCAAAACGCCGTGCGCCTTTGATAAGGATAGCCCTATTCTCTATCGCATCCAATATCCCGCTAGCCTCTAAAGCTGCAGTTGTTTCAAAAAAATCTGCTTGAAATGCATTGAACAAGGCTGCATGTGTGCGCAGCTCTGTCCCTATTCCTATAAGTCTTGAGCTCTTCTTTGCTTCCAGCAACTTCGCAATTTTGCCATACAGCAATTCCTTGTCTGGATCCGCCTGGTCCAAATCACTCAACACTACAATATGTTCTTTGTCGGGTTGCTGCCTGAGCATAAAATCTAAAGCCACTTCCAAACTATCCAAATCATTGCTATAACTGTCGTTTACCAGATAATTCCCGCGTTTCCCTTCCATAAAAACCATGCGATTTTCTAAAGAAGGCAGGCTTGCGAAACGGGCCAAATGGGTCTCATCCCAACGTTCAAATGCAGCTACAGCGCACAAACAGCTCATGGCATTCTCTATACTCGCATGGTCTGAAAATGGAATTTCAAATTCGTGCAGTGTGGAACGGTACCTAAACTGAATCAAACAACCCTTCTCACGCGGGAGCACCGACTCAATCCTATAGGCTGCTCCTTCCTCAAAACCCCACGAATAGGTTTTTAACAGGGGATTGTGTGTTCTTAACTTGCCAACTTCTGTGCGCACTTCTGCTATATCGAATGGATACACCAGCACATCGCAGTTGCGAAAGAGGATAAACTTCTCTGCTACTTTTTCCGCTTTGCTGGCAAATCCGGCGTCGTGGGCAGAACCCAAGTGGGTGAAAATACCCAGTGAGGGTAGCGACATGTTTTCCAAAGCCTGCATTTCACCTTGCTGGGAAATACCCGCTTCAATAAGGGCCATGCTATGCCATGACTCAATGCCTAACAGGCTTATAGCGACACCCAATCCACTGTTGTAACTTCTTGGACTGCGCGCAATAGAGAAATCCTGTTGCAGCAGGTGAAACAACCATTCTTTCACAATGGTCTTTCCATTAGAACCTGTTATTGCCACCAATGGACCCGTAAACCCACGCCTGTGTTTGGCTGCCAATTGTTGCAAGGCCATCAATGGCTGGGGCACTATATACCAATTTGCCGAGGCAAAGCGGTCATGCCCTGAAGGCAATTCAGAAACCAAAAAACTTCGAATCCCCTTGCTATACGCATCATCAATAAAGGCATCGCCCCGTCTAGAACTGCCCTGTAAGGCTACAAAAAGGGCATTCTCCCCTTGGTACACGCGGCGGGTATCATACACGATGCTCACAATCTCTGCTGTTGGATTGGAAAGATGCGTCTCACAACCCAGTATTTCGCCAATGGTCGCTGCCGTGTAGTGCATGAAGGCTAGTAGTTTCGCAAATTAATTTCGGCGCTATCTCCGATATTGAGGCTGTGAACTGCGCCAATTAAGGTGGAATCAGAGCCGATGAGAGAGTTCTCTAAAATGGCACTTTCCAACTCGGCATTTTGCCCAATGATGCTATTTTTAACAATAGACCGGGTAATAATGGCGTGGTCACCCACACTCACATCTGGCCCAATAATGCTGTTTTCAATTTTAGCCAAGGGTGAAATGTACACAGGAGGTACAATAATGTTACTTTGACGCATCGCATCAGAAATAGCAGTGCTTGCATTGCGCAGTAGCGTTCTATTTGTCTGCAATATCACATCTTTCTTTCCGCAGTCAAACCAGCTGTCTACTGTAAAAGTGCTAAATTTCACTCCGTTCTGCACCATACATTGCAACGCATCGGTAAGGTGAAATTCATTTTGCGTCCGTATCTCATTTTCAATATTGTACCGCAAACACTCCTTCAACACGCCTGTCTCCCGTATGAAATACAATCCCACCAAAGCCAAGTTGCTCTTAGGAATATTCGGCTTTTCTACCAATTGAGAAATCCTGCCTTCCTCATCCAATTCCGCCACCCCAAAAAGCCGAGGATCCTCCACTTTCTTTACACCTAAGGAACTGCTCTCCCCTTCAATAACCGCTTTCAAATCGGCTTCAAAAATGGTATCTCCAAGCACAATCAGCACAGGCTCATCATCGGCAAATTCATCTTTAGCCAACCATATCGCATGGCCTATGCCCTTGCCCAAAGTTTGTATTACAAAAGTGCTGCGGCAATCGGTATGATGCTCGGAAACATACTGCTCTATCTTGTCACCTAAATACCCGATAACAAAGATAAAATCATTAACACCGGCACTTTTTAAACTGTCGATAATGTGACCCAAAATGGGCTTCCCCGCCACCGGAATTAGGGATTTCGGTTGCGTATGGGTATGCGGTTTTAACCTGCTGCCAATACCTGCAACAGGAATTATGGCTTTCATAATTTAAGGCAAATTTAAACAATTATTCAGGAGTACCGCAGGCATTCTCTATTAAATGGCTTTTTTCATAGGCATACAGCTGCTTACGTGGGCAATTTTTCCCAAGAAATGCGCATGGATTGCTGGGTTGCTGCAGTTGTTCGGTATAAATAACTTCTCTTTAATCCCACAATTCCTACCACTTCTCCTCCTAGCTCTATCAAGGGAAAAGCCCACCTATCAAAGGTAGAAATATGCGCATCCGTAAATACATCACTCAGCTTTTTCGCAGTAGAACCCTGTTTCCATGCCATCGTATCACCCGTCCTGCAGCTCCGCAATAAAATATTTTCGCATACCTCATCAATAACGAATATATATTCATTATCTCCGGCAACTACTGCACCCTTCTCCCAACTTATATTTATTTGGAAACCACCCAAAACAAAAGAATAATATTCTCCTACTTGAATACTTTTTTCATACTCAGCCTTCTCGTAACCCCTTATAAATCGGAATCTATCATGCAGCACTTGGAGCTGCCATGCTGTGCCTACAGCTTGTAATTGTGCCCCAACCTGTGCCTCAAGGATGGCCCGAGTTGGCTCTTTTACAAAACCCAAGGAACGCCCATAATAGTCGAATATTTGTTCTTTTTTTGGATGCTGGAGTATCGTTTTTGAAATTTCTACCTTATCGCTACTCTGGTTAAGGATAAAGGGCAGCATAGCCTCTCGCAATTCTTGATCTTGTGCCTTATAATATGAGCTCATGCCTTGCGACAGTTCTTGGAAATCCGGGATGATTTCAGGGTACACCTCCTTCAGTGCAGGCACCAACCAATGCCGAACTTTATTGCGAAGGTATTTAACAGATGCGTTGCTCTCATCATCGCGCCACTGCAACTTCTTGTCCATAGAAAACTGCAGCAGTTCCTTCTTGGTATAGCGCAGCAAAGGGCGCACGCGACTTTCCATCATGGCTTCTATACCTGTAAGCGCAGCACGTCCATTGTTTCGCAGCAGGTAAATAAACAGTGTCTCTAGCGCATCATCTGCATGATGTGCGGTAGCCAATCTCACATACCCAAAGTCACGCATGAGTTCCTCAAAAAAACCATACCTCAGGTCGCGGGCTGCCATTTGGGTAGATAACCGATGCTCGGCGGCATACGCTTGTGTGTCTGGACGCAACACATGGTAGGGAATCTCAAGGGCCTCGCAGGTTTCACAAACCAAGGTTTCATCCGCTTGACTTGCTTCACCGCGCAAACCAAAATTTACATGTGCGACTGCAATAGGATAGGAAGCCTTCGCAAACAAATGCAACAGCACCATAGAATCTACACCCCCACTAATCGCGAGCAATGTTGTACCTCGGGCCAATGAGAACCCGTGCTGTGCTTCAAACTCTTGTAGGCATGCATCCACCTTACAAAGGTATTGTGGAATTCCCTGTTTTACATTCTCCGATATTGGCTCGTTATTTGCGTAACAATTGCCAATGCGCAGACTCCTGTTGTTCACCTGTTTACTTTGTGGCCAAGCCTTGCTGCACCTACATGCCCAGTCTATCAACCTCTCTGCATCAAAACTCAAGGGTATAAAAAGAGGAGGACGCGACATTCAGCATCTGGAAGGGAATGTGCGGTTTGAGCAAAATGGGAATATTGTGCTTTGCGATATGGCAGACTATGACGTGCAAGACGAGGAGCTTACAGGAATTGGGAATGTACAAATACAAAGTTCTGAAGGCGTTCGTATTACTGGTAGCAGTCTCATTTACAGCAACAAAACAAAAACGGCAAGGGTGTCGGGCAATGTGAAGCTCACCGACCGCGACATGACCCTTACCACCCCATGGATCAATTACAATACAGATACCCGCATCGGGTACTATGGCGCAGGAGGTAGAATCGTAGACAATGAAATGGTGCTTACCAGTGGCAGTGGAACGTATAATCCGAATTTGCGTATGCTCTACTTCCGAAAAAACGTGTTTCTAGACCATCCTGAATACAAAATCAAGGCAGACACCTTGCAATACAATACGGAAACAGGAACTTCCTATTTTTTCACCTATACAGAAATTGAAAGTGACAGCAGCACTATTATTTGCAACTATGGGGAATACAACCAACGCACGGGGAAATCCTATTTCACTAAGAATGCTGCCATTCTATCGAAAGACAATATCATTCGAGCAGATACCTTAAGCTACAATCGCAATACAGGCATAGGTGAGGCTTTTGGCCGTTTATGGGTGAAAGACACCCTGCAGCGCATTACCATTTTTGGCAACAAGGGTTACTACGACCGCAAAACACGATACACAAGGGTAACAGGCGCGCCACTTGCCCGTCAATACGAGAAAAATGGCGATAGCCTGATGCTCAAAGCAGATACTTTTGTACACACAGTAGATTCAATTCAAAACAGGCGCACATTGATAGCCTTTCACCGCGTGGCCTTGTGGAGGGTGGATTTCAGCGGAACCGCAGATAGTATGAGTTTCGTGTCTAGCGACAGCCTCTTTCGATTATTTGGAAGCCCCGTGCTATGGAACAACAACAACCGCCTAAGTGCAGATACCATGCGCATGTACATGCGCAATTCCAAAATTAGCCATATGCAACTCCGCGGAAATTCATTTGTTAGCACCGAAGAAGAAGAGGGCCTGTACAGTCAAATCTCTGGCACTGACATGAACAATTACTTCAACCAAGAAAACAAACTCAAACTGGTGCATGTGCTGGGCGCAGGAAAAAGTATTTATTATATCAAGGAAAAAGACAGCGCAGTGACCTCTGCCAACTATGTGGTATGCAGCAGCATGCGCATTCAGCTTGACAGCAATAAGGTAAAGGCGGTGCGTTTTTACGACAAACCAGAAGGCACCTTGTACACATTAGATGAATTGCCCGCAGATAAAAAAAGCCTCACGGGTTTCATGTGGGATATCTCAAATAGGCCAATTTCAGAAATCTTTACACCCAAGTTTCAAATTCCATCTCTGCCACAAAAAAGGGCAGAAACTTCACCCAATCGAAAACGAAAATCATAGTTTAAACGTTTTTATCGTGCGTTTGTCCATTGCTATTGTAACTTTCAGCACGAACTCCCGTTTTTTTGCAAACCAAATTTGAACCGAATACTACTCATACTCATTTGTCTTTTCTTCAGTGCTGCTGGGCAAGCACAGTATTATACCGTATCTGGTTTTGTTGCCGACAGCACCCTTCAGCCCATTGAGGATGCCAATATTTACATTACCAACGGTTCGGTAATGGGCAAAACTGACAATTTCGGCTATTACAAATTTGAACTGCGAGAAGGGGAATACGAGTTGGTATTTACCCATAGAAATTTTCAATCGGTGCACGTAAAAATTGTTTTGAGCACCCATGATGATACCGTGAATATAATTTTGCCCTACTTAATTAAATCGGTAGGACAAGCAAATGTTACAGTAAAATGGAAGGACCCAGGTCCGGAAATGATGCGCAAAGCCATTGAAAAAAGAGAATACTGGAATAGCCGTATCCCTGCACACTCTACCGAACTCTATATCCGTGCTTTTGAAGAATATAACAAGCCTAAGAAAAATAAAAAAGCCTGGGAAGTAACCGATAGCACCAAGAGCAAAAAACAGCGTCAGTCGGATGACAATGGACCTGTGGCCAGTATGGCAGAAATCATTTTGCAGCGCGATTGGACCCCTGCTGGGCAACTTAAGGAAGTGCGCAGTGCAGTTAGTTATCGTGGAGACAGAAGTAGCTTGTTTTATACCAGCACTACAGAAGGTGATTTTAACTTTTACCAAAACTTGGTTACAATTCCAGGACTCAGCGACATGCCTGTAGTATCGCCCCTAAACTATGCCGCTATTGCCTCCTATAAATTCTCATTCTTAGGTTCGTATAAGGATGATTTAGGCCGACGTATTTTAAAAATCAAGGTACAGCCCCGTTTGGTGACGAACTCTGTTTTCTCAGGCGAAATTCACCTCGTTGACTCTTTATTCTGTATTTACCGCACCGATTTGCATTTCCCCGCTACGCAACTTAACGAGTATAATGATTTTATTATATCTCAAGAATACACCCTTACCCAAGATACCTTTCTGCAATTTGCCGACCAGCGTTTTGACTACTACGCCAAAGCGGGAAAAGGAAAATATTCAGGATACACCCTTGTAAAATATAGAAATTACATCATGCCTGCTGCTTTTCCAAAAGGGCACTTTGGCATGGAAATAAGCGCCACCAGCGACTCTGCCTATGAAAAAGACAGCAGCTTTTGGAATACAACGCGTGCCGTTCCATTAAATGCAGGTGAAATCAAATTCATAACCCGATCGGATAGCATTAAGCGCGTGCTCAACTCAAAAGAGTATTTGGATAGTATGCAGAAAATCAACAACAAGGTAACATTTTACAAGTTGTTGCTTTCCGGACAAGAATATCAAAACCGCGAAAAAGGCTTGACCATTAGCTTTCAACCCCTCATGTTCATCGCACAGCCATGGTATCCAGGAGGGGTAAGATTGAATGTATGGAACACCATTAATAAGGAATTTAAAAGCAAACGAAGCATTAATTTTGTTGAGAATTTATCGTATGGTATAAACAACAAAGACATACGTGGTACGGTTATTTTCAGCACTTTATTTGACCCCTATCACCGGGGTTTCTTCTACGCTTCGGCTGGCCGTGATTTTAACTTTATTAATGGGAATGCCGCCTTTCTAGACTTGGCGAAAAGAGCCAATTTTTATCAAAACACGCACCTTTCCGCCTACGTTCGACGTGAATTAATCAATGGGCTTTATCTGCGCATTCGCAGTGAAATAAGCGAACGAAAAGATATTAGTAATTTTGTTTTTGACGACTTAGGTGATCAAATATTCGGCGACAATCCACCCTCTGTATTCGGCACCCACAGAGCATTTATTGGCACTGCGACTTTACAATATACGCCGTTCCAAAAATACATTCGTGAACCCCGACAAAAGGTTATCCTCGGAAGCCGTTGGCCCACCTTTTTTGTGTCATACAGCAAAGGTATCCCTGGAGTATTGCAGTCGGTTATTGATTACAACTACCTCGAGTTTGGTTTGGATCAAGAAATGCAATTTGCCTTGTGGGGCCGAAGTGAATTGCGCGTGAACAGCGGATCTTTCCTCAGTTCCAAAAAAGTAAGTTTGGTGGATTACCGCTATCAACGCAGAGGTGACGTGCTGCTCTTCACCCCTCCTATGTTTGCGTTCCAAACCCTGGATAGCACCTTCGCCACCTTTAACCGTTTCTACGAATTGCACTACCGCCACCATTTCAATGGGGCGCTGCTGAATAAAATTCCATTCGTAAAAAAACTAGGCTTGCGCGAATCTGCAGGCATCAACTTGTTGTATGCACCCGAACGCCGCAATATGTTCTTTTATGAGTTTTATGTTGGCATAGACAAGTTGGTTAAGGTATGGCGTGAACGCTTTAAAATAGGACTGTATTATGCCGCAGGCTATTCCAATATTTACGAGCAACCTATTTACGGCTTTAAGGTGAATTTTGAATATTTCGACCGGCGCGACAATTCATGGTAACACATTCAAGCCGCAGATTCACATAATATTGAGGCGCAATCATCAGTATTGAACAAACGTTCTTATTTTTTGAATTATCTTGCGCACACATGAAATTTATTGCAACATTGGGACTGTGCCTAATTGCCGGCATGGCTTCAGCACAGAAGGTGGATTTAGACCGTTTCAATTTTAATTTTGAATACCGCAATCTGCCCCACAAACCACTAGACTCTTCTTACACTTCATTCTCTGTTGATTTGGAAGCAAGCAACTACATCACCGGTGCCATGGGTATTGAATCCATAAAATCTAAAATTGACTTGCAGGGGTTCGAACGCAAAGAAATGGATGGTGATGTGCAGATTAAATTGCGCATCCAAGACTTGATCGTAGACAAATATCAAGTAGTGGAATCGAGCAGCACTACCAAAAATAAAGATGGTTCTGAAACCAAAACATACAGCTACTATGTATCTGTGGATTATTCCATTACAGGGTCCGCCGACTGGTCAGACAATGGGGGTGCTGAATTAGCTCAAGGGATTAATTTATTTTCATCCAGAAGTTACAATTGGGCATCCGCTACATACAAAACCCGCAGTGAAGCAAACAATTACTATGAGAATAACAGGACGGCCCTTATCAATGGATTTATCCGTGAACGCTTAAATGAAGCTATTAATGCTGCCAATAGCAAAGTGAACTACTATTTTGGATATCCTGTAAGTAGAAATGCAGAAAATCTGTGGCTTTCAGACGGCAAAAAACATCCGGAAACTGAGGCCATGACGCTGCGCTGGACAGCGCTAAAACCAGCGTTAGAAGCCGTTTCTGCCAATGAGCTTTCACAAGAAACCATAAGTAAAATGACGGAAATGACAAAGTATTTTGATGATGTAAAAACCCGTTACACAGAAGACGAAAAGTCGCACAAGAAATTGCGCTACGCAGCTTGGTATAACAATGCGGTGTTGTACCTGCTCATGGATATGCCGGAAAAGGCTGCGGAAGAAGCTAGAGGCTTAATTGCAAATGACTACGATGCAAAAGACGGTGAAAAATTGCTGGAACAAGCAGAGGCATTAAAGGCACTCATCGCTTTGAATAAAACGAATACACGACACTTTAGAAAGTAAATCTAAAACACATAAAAAAGCCTCGAATATTCGAGGCTTTTTTATGTGTAATGCTTATAAACAGGCACTTTATCTAAAACAATACTCCAGCCTAAGAATTAAAAGGTAAATACACCGCTGCTTACAATCTTATATTTGTAACTATCGACAGCGCTAGGCCATTGAGAAAAATCTACACCCTAATTTCAATGGATATATTCAGAATAAATCTCAGCTTAGGACAACCGCAGGTGGTTTGTTTGAAAGGATTCTAATTGAAATATCGCTAAGTGATGCGACAGCCTATTGTTCTCGTTCTATCTTCGAGACTGTTATAACACCAATGATTAACCGTTCAATTGAAGGGCAATTGCGGCCAGCAAGACGTTAATAATTATGAAAAATATGAAGCACATCATATTGATTCTCCGATTCATTTTTTTCTCAAAAGCATCCGCTTTCCCATCTGCGAAAATCACAGCCGGTAAAATCGCAAGCAAGGCCATCATGAGCACAATTATGACCAAGCAAACCGTATTAATGATCTCTGCAAATGTAAATATCTCTACTGCGGGAAGTTTCTGGGCTAAAACGTAATTGGCACCTGCCGTTGTGAAAAGTGCACCAACCGTATATCTGCTTGGATCGGATACAAAAGGTGCAATAAAAGTAACAATTACAGCAATGTAAAGTACAATGAATAATTTCAGAATACTAGACAACCCGCCACGAGAGATTCTCATTGCCATTCTCAGTTGAGAAAAATTAACCTTATAACCAGATTTTAGAGAAGGGTTACCTCTAGCTGATTTATAGGCATGCGGCTTTTCAATTAATTTGCATTTACTATTTCTCTCGTAACCATTAATACTAACCCGCGAACTTATTTTTGAATCAACGGTATCTGGAACAAAAACAAGCAAATTGCGGTCTAGCCATTTATGTTCTATCGGGATGATTAAATCGTGCTGGTCAACCGGATAAAGAGACACATCAAAAAACTGGGTATTTCTTGCCTTTACAAGGTATTGAATATACTGAGAATTACTCGCAGAGTCATAGGCGGTTTGAACTATTGCAGAGGAAATGATATCACCATTTATAACAGAGAATGGCAACTCACCTTTATGCTCAAAAGTGTTGTTGCCTAGAAAGTCAATCTTTTGGGGATTCCAAGTAAACCAAACATAAAACTCATAGTTCCATCGAGATTGTTTGATGTCTATTTCTTCAATTCTTTCTAGATAAATTCCCAATTTAACTTTTTGTACCTGTGTATTGATTTCAGTATGTTCGGCAGATGTTTTTCCAGGATCGGGTGAGTTGGCATCCATGGTTTGAAACATATCCTGTTTAACCTTACTGGAAATTGTAAACAAATGTTTTGAAAGCCAAAGCGTAGAGCAACAGAAGAGGATTAACAAACATATAAAGATTGTATTGAGGATGAAATGGGATTTCCCCTTGTTTTTCAAACCTAATCTATTTATTAACATCTATTTGAGAGAGTTTATATTTGCGAAAATATTCTCAATTATTTACGCATTTGTTAAACCAATGTTAATTTGAATAATTTTTTATGCTGTAAGGTTATTCTAAGATTAAATAATAATTTCTCATAGGTTAAATATACCCCCTAGGACTTATTTGTATTAAAATTATATGTGCCATCCATTATGCGTTAATTAATAGATACAAACCGCGATTTATTTTCATTTCAGTGTTTAAAGTGGGACAGATTCACAAATAAGGCATAGCTGTCATACAATACACATGAGGCTGTCGAAGCTACTTATGATGCATGCAGAAAAAATCCTGAAAATGGCTCAAACAGTTGCACTCTCCACCATGAACAAAACCCATACACGACACTTTAGAAAGTAAAAATAAAATACATAAAAAAAGCCTCGAATTATTCGAGGCTTTTTTTATGTGAAATGCGTTTTAATCTTTGTATAAAGACCACTCAAGATGATCACTTTTTGATGTTTCATTATCTTCAACATCAGCGCTTATATCAACTCTCATATCTGGTCCATTCATTTTTATTGTGCCCTTCAACACAAACCTGTTATTCGACATGGTAAAATCTGCTCCAAAATATTGTCTATCTAGCGTGATACTTTCAACCAAATCATCGCATTTTGAACCTGTAGATTGAATGGTTGGAAATTCATTCTTGTGGTATACATTGCTAATACTGTAGTCAAAAGAATATCTATCCCCATCCTGAGAATGATAGTACCCAGAATTGTCAGATTCAAAACTGATATCGCTTGGAATTGAATTATCAGATCCAAGACTAGAGAAGGAGCCGGAATTCAAAAGTTGCAACATTCTCCTAGTCATGCTTTCCTGGGTTTCTTCTCCAAATGAATAGGACCAGTTGTCATTCTTGGTCAAATCACCTTCTAAGCTTATGGCCCTTTCAACGCCTCCAGTTAATGTGGCTACCCCTGATAAATTAAAGTTTGTACCCGAGTTATCAGCTGGACTATTGTCAAAATTCAAGTCCGTAATGCGAACATCGTCACATACATTCTTATTCAGCAGCTGTCCCTTAACCTCATCAGTGAGTATCGACTCTGTTTTTGTTTCGATTTGATTGCATGATATCACTGCGACAGATAGCATTAAAAAGCAATACATTGAATTGCGATGGATTTTCATGATTTGATTTTTCCCAAATATATAAATAACTGAATCATCTGCATTTACCACAAAAAGTGAGGTCTTATGGTTTACACAGACCTATTTTCAGCAAAATATTGGACCAGCAAGAGTTCTAGAACACAACAGCATGCTTCCTAAACATTAAATCAATAAGAAAAATATGGGATACCCATTATCTCTCAGCACGGTAGAAATATGGGAATACTAAATACGAGTAGCTTTGGCTTGGTAAAATAAACTCAACCACACAAATGATAGATCCAATATTCCGATTTTACACCTCGCGAATATTCAGTTTCTAGTGCTGATTACAGGAATACTACCAATGGCACTAGCCCGTCTCAAACGCCTTATTCCACCGTCACACTCTTCGCCAAGTTACGCGGCTGGTCTACATTACATCCACGCATTACGGCTATGTGGTAGCTCAACAATTGCAAAGGCACTGTGTTAATCAATGGGCTTAAACTCTCTTCAGTGGCTGGCACCTCAATAACGTGATCCGCCATATCGCGAATGCTCGTATTGCCTTCAGAAACTACAGCGATTATCTTGCCCTTGCGCGCTTTTACTTCTTGGATATTGCTCACCACTTTTTCATAGTGGGCACTGTTGGTTGCAATTACAACCACGGGCATTTCTTCATCAATCAAAGCAATCGGACCGTGCTTCATCTCTGCTGCCGGGTATCCTTCTGCATGTATGTAGCTAATTTCCTTCAGCTTTAAGGCGCCTTCTAGGGCCACAGGGAAATTGTATCCTCTGCCCAAATACAAGAAGTTGCGGCTGTCCTTATACATCTTCGCAATCTCCACAATCTGGTCATTCAATTTCAAGGCTTTCTCCACCTTTTCTGGGATAGATTCCAACTCATACATCAGTTGGCGGATTTTATCCGAACTCATGGTGCCGCGCAATTTTGCCATGGCAATGGCCACAATACTCAGTACAGTAACCTGCGCGGTAAATGCCTTCGTGCTTGCCACACCAATCTCAGGACCTGCATGCGTGTAAGCTCCTGCATGGCTCATTCGAGGTATGCTACTACCTACAACATTGCAAATACCAAATACAGTGGCACCCTTAGACTTGGCCAATTCCATGGCAGCCAAGGTATCCGCTGTTTCACCACTTTGGGAAATGGCAATTACCAAATCATCGGCATACAATACAGGATTCCTATATCTGAATTCAGAAGCATATTCAACCTCCACAGGAATACGCGCAAATTCCTCGAACAAATATTCGGCAACCAAACCAGCATGCCAGCTTGTGCCGCAGCCGATGAGAATAAGTCTATTAATGCTCTTGAGTTTATCCCCATAATCGCGGATACTCTGCATGTGTATATCAGCAGAATTTGGTTCAATTCTACCGCGGAAACTATCATGAATAGACTTGGGCTGTTCGTATATTTCCTTGAGCATAAAATGCTCATAACCGCCTTTTTCCAACTGCTCCAAATTCATTTCCAACTCATGGATATAGGGAGTTTGAATTTGGTTGTCAATGGTCTTAATGGTAAGTTCTTTATTTTCAACTACGGCTATTTCGCCATCATTGAGATAAATTACTTGGCGTGTGTATTCCACAATTGGAGTAGCGTCACTGGCAAGAAAAAACTCGCCGCGTTCTTTGCCAATACCCACCACCAATGGACTGCCTTTGCGCGCTGCAATCAGGTGTTCGGGATGGTTTTTTGATAGAATTACGATTGCATATGCGCCTACAACTTGTTTCAAAGCCACACGCACCGCTTCTTGTAGATTGAGGCTGGCATTCACCATAATATCCTCAATCAAGTGAATCAATACTTCCGTATCGGTATCGCTATGGAATACATGTCCACGGCGTTGCAAGCCTTCCTTAATGGTAGCATAGTTTTCTATAATACCATTATGAATTACTGCCAGATCCCCACTCTGACTTACGTGCGGGTGTGCATTTACGTCATTCGGAACACCGTGTGTAGCCCAACGGGTATGGCCCATGCCAATGGTACCATAGCTTTCACTCTCATGGATAGATCCTTCAAGGTCAGCCACTTTTCCCTTCTTCTTGAATACGCGCATGTCATCACTCAGCAAGGCTACGCCAGCACTGTCATAACCTCGGTATTCCAGTCTTTTCAGACCTTTGATCAATATAGGAAATGCCTGACGGTCACCTATATATGCTACAATTCCACACATGTTTTTTTTGGGGGGGGGATTAAGTTCTTAAATTATTTCAGCTTAAACGCTTTTCTCACGGCAACTACAGCGTTCTCCTCTTCCCATGGGAAAAGTTTTACTTTCACTGTTTTCTCATTGCTACGGCCTTTGTTAAATACCTTAGTAACCGTTTCTGTTTTACGACCCATGTGGCCATAAGCTGCGGTTTCTAGGTAAATAGGGCTACGCAGATTAAAACGGGTTTCGATATCATAAGGACGTAAGCTGAATTCTTTCATTTTCAAGATAGTTGCTGCAATTTCACCATCCGACATTTTTACTTTCGCTGTGCCGTATGTATCCACAAATAGACCCACTGGGTCTGCAACACCAATCGCATAAGATACTTGCACCAACACCTCTTCACACACACCTGATGCAACGAGGTTTCTCGCAATGTGACGGGTAGCGTAGGCTGCGCTGCGGTCTACCTTGCTTGGATCTTTACCGCTGAATGCGCCACCACCGTGGGCTCCTTTGCCACCGTAAGTATCTACGATGATTTTTCTTCCTGTAAGACCGGTATCTCCGTGTGGGCCACCGATTACAAACTTTCCTGTAGGGTTGATATGGTATTTAATATCGCTTCCAAATAGATTCTGAACACGCTTTGGCAGGCGCTTCAAGACACGTGGAATCAGCACTGTCTTAACATCATCTGAAATTTCAGACAACATGTGGTCATCCGCCTTTTTTGCATCTGATGCTTTTCCTGTTTTGGGTTTAACCCAATCATCGTGCTGGGTAGACAATACGATAGTATCTACACGCAGCGCTTTGTGGTCGTCTGAATATTCGATGGTCACCTGACTTTTCGCATCAGGGCGCAAATACTTCATCTTTTTGCCTTCACGGCGAATATTGGCCAATTCCTCCAACAACAAGTGGGCAATACTAATGGCCAATGGCATACGGTTGTCGGTTTCGTTATTGGCGTAACCAAACATCATTCCTTGGTCACCTGCACCTTGGTCTTCTTTCTTTTTGCGTTCTACACCTTGGTTAATGTCGGCACTCTGCTCGTGTATTGCAGAAAGAATACCACAAGAATTGGCTTCGAACATGTATTCACTTTTAGTGTAACCAATTTTGCGAATTACTTCTCTTGCAATGTCTTGAACATCCAAATAAGCATTAGACTTTACCTCTCCGGCAAGTACCACCTGCCCAGTTGTTACAAGCGTTTCGCACGCTACTTTACTCTCTGGATCATAGGCCAAAAATTGGTCGATGAGTGCGTCTGAAATCTGGTCGGCTACCTTGTCTGGGTGCCCTTCTGAAACGGATTCTGATGTGAAAAAATATGGCATATAGTTGAGGTTTGTCCGTAGACAAATTTCCGCAAATATAGTTCAGGAAAAACGATTTTATTGCACGACTTCCGCCTTGTGAAATGCAGCGCGAAGAAGCTTGTGATCCCCGGGCACATCAGCGTAACTTTTATAGCTGCTGCAGGCATACTGCTTGCTACATAAGAGGTAATCAATTCTAAAGTTGGGAAAGGGCCCCTTGTAAGTGCGTTCAAATCCTGAACCACGTTCCCTGAAGGCATCCAACATGCCATTGCTCAGCTGATTGTAGGTGTAGCTCACAGGTACATCATTCAAGTCCCCAGCTATGAATACCGGATGCTGCGATTTCTCTATATGGTTATAGACAGAATCTGCTTGCGCCGCACGATATCCATAAGCAACCTTCATACGCGACATCAAGTTCTTAGATCCTTCCAATGTATTTCTAGATAAATCGTGTTCCGTTTCGATAAACTGATAATCCTTGTTTTGAAAACGAATCGATTGCAAATGCACATTGTACATGCGAATGGTATCTCCCTCTACATGGATGTCCGCCCATGTTGCCATATTGCCGCTTTGGTCACCCAAATTTATTCTGCCATTGGCAAGTAAACTGTATTTGCTGAATATCACCATGCCGTAGGGACGGTCTGGCTTGAGTCTAACAAAATTATACGTAATGAAATTCCCTGCTTTCTTAATGCGCTGCACCCTGCCTTTTAAATCATCAATGGCGAAAACCTCCTGCAAACAAAGAATGTCAAAGCTGTCTTTTTCCAATCGTTCTATAAAGGCTTGAAACTGGGCACTATCTCGGGTACCCCCAAATAATTGTGCATTATAACTTCCAACAGAAATATCGCCTTTACTCGGACTGTTTTTGGCAGTGTATTGGATATACTTTGATGCATGAGGCAAACTAAAAATAGCTACACACAAAGGGAAAATCAATTTTAACTTGAGCTGCACCCACCAGTAAATCATAAAAAACAAATTGGCAATAAAGAGCAATGGGAATATCAATCCCAAAAATGGCAACCATGGCAAAAAGGAGGGATGCACATACACACTAAGTCCAGATGCTATAAGCAGCAAGCCAATGAGTAGGGTTAGCGGAAAAAAAATGATATTAATGACTCTCAGCACTTCTAATCTTTATCACCGGCGCGAAATAAGGCCTCTTTTTCTGATTTACTCAAACTCTCGTACCCACTTTTATTGATTTTATCCAAAATACGATCAATCTCATCCTGCTCGGGCTGGCGCTTCTCCTCTCGGTTGATATTTACGCTGGCACTGCGTGCAGGTCGCAATGGTTTGGCTTTACTGCGGGTAAACAATTCTGCAATATTATCTACAAAAGGAATATGAATCCTTCCTTTGATATGTAAAATATACAAAAAACCGAATAAGGCTCCACCCAAATGGGCGATAAACCCGCCTTGATTGCTGCCACCTGTAACACCCAAAAGATCGAATAAAATTCTGAAAACTGCAATCCAACGAAGCTCTACACGCAGCATACCGAACAAATACACGGAATAATTTGGCGAAAACGTGGCCGTTCCAATAATGACAGCACTCACCCCTGCAGAGGCTCCAACCAAATAATGCTTGACGCTATGGTCAAATATGGGCAACAGCTGAAACAACAGCATATAGAGCAAGCCACCTGCAATTCCGCCACCTAAAAACAGTTTCCAAATATGGCGGTTACCCGTGAGGTCCTCAAAAATCACCCCAATAAAGTAGAGCCAAAGCAAATTTCCCAACAAATGAAATAGCCCTGAATGAAGGAAGATATAACTTACCAACGAATAGGGCTGATAGAGAAATGCAGGAAAATTTGGGGTTAAATTAAAATAATGTAGCACTGCGTGCCCGCCAGGTATCCAACCCAAAATGGTAGAAATAATAAATGCATACACACACAACAGCATGATGTTCACCAAGCTTCTGTTGTACCTTGAAAATGGGTTCCAGTCTATTGATCCAAACATTTCAGTCTCACTTAACTCCAGCGTCGGT
>JBEIRK010000039.1:0-18816 GCA_040376005.1 Flavobacteriales bacterium | reverse complement strand
GAAGCTTCCCAAAGACATGTGCCACCTGCGCCAAAATTCTGAGGCTGATTTAGCGATATAGGGAAAGCGGAAATTCTCTAAATAGTGAAAGCCAACCATGCGGCCCATGCCTATGGCCATGTCGCTGTAGCCGGAGAAGTCAAAGTAAATTTGTAAGGAGAATAATATGAGACCATACCAAGCGCTGGCTGTGGCTAAATTACTGAGGTCTCCGTCCAAATAACGGGCAGCAATTTCCCCTGCGGTATTGGCAAAAAACACTTTCTTAAACAGCCCCATGCAAAAGCGCGAAAACCCATCAGAAATATCTTTTAGTGTGACACTTCGGTTGTCAATTTCTGAGGCAATATCTACGTAACGCACAATGGGGCCAGCCACCAATTGGTGGAATAGCGATACGAAAAGGAGGAATTTATAATATTCGCGTTGTGCTTTTACCTCATTGCGATACACATCTAACACATACGAAATGGATTGAAAGGTATAGAATGAAATCCCGATAGGCAGGGACCAGCCTGGTGCTTTGATGTGAGTGCCTAAAATGGCATTGATATTATCCGTAAGAAAACCAGCGTATTTAAAGGCAATGAGTATCCCAAAATTGAAAATGATAGAGGAAATAAGAGGCGCTTTAGCCCAGCGTGTCCCTCGAAATTTCTCAACCAATATGGCATTGTAATAATCAATGAACGTGGTAAAAATCAGGAGGGTAATCCAAAGGGGTTCACCCCAAGCATAGAAGAACAGCGAGAAGATAACCAGCAAAACATTTCTGTAGATTGCATTTTTGGAGATAAAATACAATATCAGATTGAGTGGCAGAAAAATGCACAGAAAAACAAGACTTGCAAATACCATAGGGGGTGTGGATGCTGGCGTATTTTTCTTCAATAATACAAAAACTGCTGCTGAGTTTTAGAAATAATTCCATCTACGCGGTGTTGATAATTGTCGTGATGCTAGTATTTATAGGGGTTGTACGCTTTGCCACACCAAGAGGGAGGTGCATTCGTCGGATAAGAATTGACGGTAGTCCTATAGTCCAGAGAATCTCGAACAATTTCATTTCTTTTGCAACATGACATACCTCATAATAGGGATCATCTTATTTTTGGGCTTCACCTTGGCGGGTCGCTTGCAGGCGGACAAGGGACAGAAACTCTTAACACAAGAGCAACGTAGCGATTTGGTTGCGGGATTGGCAGCCACACGAAAATGGACAGTGCTGGCGTTGGCGGGAATTATCATGGGCTTTTTGCTTTTGATATACAACTTCAGAATAAATCCTATGGCTGGACTCTATGGCTATTTTGGTGCCTTTTTGGGGTATACCATCTTGGCCCAGGCACTGAGTTATAATGTAATTATTAAGCTTGGTCTTCCTGCCGCATTTCAAAAATTGAATTGGACATCGAATATTTTTAGATTTCTAGGACTTGCTCTACTTTTGGTGTGCATGGTGCTGTTTTTCCGTGAGAACCAACACATGCTTCAAAATGCCTTTTAAGTGGTTTTTTGTCGCTGCACTTGTTTTGATTGCTGCGTGCAAGACGAAACAGGCGGCAGTGGCGGGTTCAGGTAAAGATATCGTTTTTGGCGAAGGTGGTGGATTTACAGGTGCGGTGCAAACCTGGGTACTGCGAAGCAATGGGAACATAGATTCAGCCGTGCAGGATAGTTTGGTGTTTACAGGCAGAAGTATTCCCCCATCTGAGGCTGCCAACCTAATGCAAGAGGTGGAATTGTTGCTATCAAAAAATATCAAAACTGAACCCGGAAATTATTATTATTTCATGAATATTTCAGGGGAATTTTCACCCGTAAATGCCTTTTTCGTTCAATCGGATTCAGCGCATTTTCTAGTGTACAATAAACTGCGTATACGTTGTACTGGAAGATAAGCAAGGTGCTTATGCTTCTGGGTTTCGCTGCTGAAGCAGCACCCAATTCTTAATCTCGGTTCGTTTTAGTTTGTTGGTTTCTGTTAATGGCATTCCATCTATCCAAAAAACATGACGGGGTTTGCTATAGGATTTGGATAAAAAACCAAAGTCAAGTTGAATCGTTTTGGATACCGTATTTTTATCAATAACAAGCGCGATTTTATCGCCTAGAACCGCATCGGACATGCCAGTTATCGCTATGGAATTCAGGGGTAAATGAAAATGATTTATAATTTCATTTTCAAGCCATTCTGCTTGGATTTTAACACCGCCTGTATTGATGGTATTGTCAATTCTGCCTAGAAATCGCAGTCCATGGGGGCCTATTTCCACCCGATCATAGGTTTGTATCCATTCATTGTCAGTGACAGAACCCCGTATTCTTAACGTCTCATCATTGGCACATGCAATTTCTATTTCGGGCAATAGTTTGAAATAAGTATCTTCTTTAATATTTCTCAGCGCAATATGGGAGCAGGTTTCGGTCATGCCATAGGTTTCGTAGAAATCGGCTTTCAGTTCCTGCAGCGCGGCAGCAGTTTGCGCGCTTAGTGCGCCCCCACCAATAAGCACAATACGAAACGCGTTTAGAGAGTGTAAACTTTGCGGGTCTGAGAGTATTTCGTGCAATTGCTGCGGTGTCACTGAAATAATGCTGGCCTGGCCTTTGTAGTTCAGCAATGGGTTGAGAGTAGGTTCAACTGTCGTAATGGGCACATTCCATACCTTACTTCGAACCAATTGCATAAAACCACCCGTTTTATCTAAGGGCAAACAGCAAAAAATGGAATCGTTTTTTGTAACATTCAATGCGGAGGCGGTGGCATTTGCGGAGCAGATGAGTGCATTCCGACTGCGGTAAATATTACTAGGGTTACCCGTGGAACCCGAAGTGTGCAATGCAAATTGGGCTTGACCTGAATCCCAAGATTTAAAAAAGGAATCAGCTGTATTCAATACAGACGAATTATCCAATGAATTTTTTGAGTTCATCCATCATAGCATCTGTGTCTGCTTCCGAATTATAGTAGTGCGTAGAGACCCTTACACAATCGATATTGGATTCGCCAACATAGCGAAGAATAATATTTTTTTCTCGCGCTTTTGTCACAAACTCTTGGCTGGCTTTTTCATTGCCATTTTTTATGCGGAAACCCAGTTGACAGGCCCTGCTAATGTCTTCCGTTGGGGTGAGCATTTCTATGCGGTTGCCCAATTCTAGTAACTGTTGTTGCAGGCGTGTTGTTAAGCTCTTGCTGCGTTCCTCAATTTTTGCTGGGTCCATAATCTTATAGAACTCCAAGGCTTTGAGTGCGCCATCCCATAGCGGTCCGCAGAAAGAACCATAGGTAAATCGGTGTGCGCTATCAACCAACGCGCCCATATCTGGCTTCTCGCCGCGCATGGTAAAGGCTGTGTTGCTGTATGCGGCGACATGGGTACAGCGTGTTTTATCCAACACGTTTTTATTAATGTATAAGAAGCCAACACCTATAGGACCTAGCGCCCACTTGTGAATACAGCCGTAATAGTAATCGCAGCCAATGTCTTTTACATTGAATTGAATCATACCTAGTGGGTGTGCACCGTCAATGGCAGACAGAATTCCTTTGTTTCGCGCCAGGGTGCAAATTTCCTTAACAGGCAATACTTGTCCTATGGTGCAAGGAATATGAGGCACAGCGATTACGCGTGTTTTTTTGGTGATGGCATCTTCAATGCGCTGCAAAGTTTCCGCGGCGGTGCTGCCCAGCTCTACCGTTTTTATTACAATGCCATCAAGTCTTGCGCGGTTGAGCCAAGCTACTGCTCCGCCCACGTGTTCATGCACGGTAAGAATAACCTCATCTTTGCGTTTTAGGGGCACACCCCAACACACATGGTTGGTGCCTTCACTTACATTTTTGGTGATGGTTACTTCAGAAGTATCTGCGCCAATGAGTTGGGCCAATGTGTCATATAAAGCAGAGGCGCCGGCAGGATAATTGCCATTTTCAGCAATATTCTTGAATGATTGTTCTAGGGTTTGCAGGACCGGCATAGGAGTAATGCCCATAGTGCCATTATTGAGATAGATTCTATTCGGCTGTAGCGGAAAGAGGCTGCGAATATGGTTCCAGTCGCCAGATTCGGAAAGAGATTGAAGATTTGTTCGCTTGCTATTGAAGAGGTCTGCCGCCACCGCTGGAGCTGTGGCAAGCAGCGCAGCTGCTGATAAAAATTTTCTTCGTTCCACGGGTTATTCTAGAACAAATGTAACGTACCACATTCAAATCGCACATTTCTGTGGGAAAAAATGACCAATCCTCGGTTTTATTCCCAAATTATTGTGGGGATCGATAGTCGATTCTTACCTAAACCTGCGGTGAGGTATGGTTTTGTCGCTGCAATTGGGATAAATTGGTTTCACTCAGGCAATGTGCGTATTTTTGCGCCCCTGAAAAACCCTCAAAAGATGAAAGTTGTAGGAATAATGAGTGGAACCAGCATGGATGGAATAGACCTATGTTTGGCAGAAATCACCAACCCAGGCTCTTGGAATTACCGCATCCTCGCTGCGGAAACCATTCCATTTGAAGAGAAATGGCGTGTAAGGCTTTCTCAATTGCGCTATCAAAATTCAGAAGTGTACGTGAAAACCGACATTTTTTTTGGCCGCCACTTGGGAGATTTGGTAAATCAATTCTTGAAAAAACACAATGAAACTGCGGATTTAGTATCCTCTCATGGACATACTGTTTTTCACGATCCCGAAGGTTGGGTAACCGCCCAAGTGGGTGACGGAGCTACCTTGGCTGCAGTCTGTGGATTGCCAGTTGTGAATGATTTCCGCAGAGCAGACGTGGCTTTAGGCGGACAAGGTGCCCCCTTGGTTGGAATTGGCGATAGCTTGTTTTTTGGTGAATATGATATGTGCCTAAACCTCGGCGGTTTTTGCAATATCAGCATGGAGCACCAGGGCGAAAGAATTGCATTTGATATTGCACCTTGCAATATTGTACTCAATAGATTGGCACGCGAACGGGGACTCAAATACGATGAGAATGGCGCCATTGCTGAATCGGGCAGTACCATTTATCCCCTGTTAAATGCGCTTAACGAAATCGAATATTACAAAGCATCCTTCCCAAAATCATTGGGAAGAGAGTGGATTAATAAAGGCTTTTGGCACATAGTGCGCGATTATGATACCGAACTTGTAGAAGACCGAATGAAAACCTTGGTAATGCATATTGCCAATCAAATTGCCAATGCAATAGATATGGTAAGTTCGGATAACGGCGCAGGCAAACGCGTGCTTGTTACCGGTGGCGGTGCACACAATGACTGTCTTATTGATTTCTTGCGCAGCGAAACGGAAGCTGAAATTGTGATCCCTGAAGCCCAATTGGTAGACTACAAAGAGGCCTTGGTTTTCGGCTTGTTGGGCGCTATGCGCATGCACAACTTAACCAATACACAGCCATCGGCAACAGGGGCAAATGCTGCCTTTGTTTCAGGCGGTCTGCATGGAAATTTCTCAACATTGATATCCTAAAAGAAAGTAAATACAGTGAATTTAGAACAACTGATTGCAAAATTCGAGGACAAGCGTCCTGAAATTGTTTTTGAATGGAAAGACAGCGAAACCGAAGCTGAAGGCTGGGTAGTGATTAACTCACTCAGAAATGGTTCAGCAGGTGGCGGAACCCGCATGCGTAAAGGACTTGACAAGCGCGAAGTGGAGAGTTTGGCCAAAACCATGGAGGTAAAGTTTACCGTAGCTGGACCGCCTATTGGGGGTGCAAAATCTGGTATTAACTTCGATCCAGCAGACCCACGTAAAAAAGGGGTATTGGAACGCTGGTATAAGGCTGTTCATCCCATCTTAAAGTACTACTATGGCACGGGTGGGGATTTGAATGTGGACGAAATCCATGAAGTAATTCCAATGACAGCGGCCAATGGATTGTTACACCCACAAGAAGGCACCGTAAATGGACATTTGACCCACTATACTCCTGAAGAGAAGTTGCGCGCCATTAGCAGATTGCAAGAGGGTGTGGTTCTGCCAATTACCGATGAAAGATTGAGTCCTGATGTAACCAAAGGGTATACCATAGCGGATATGATTACAGGTTGGGGAGTAGCAGAATCTGTAAAACACTATTATGAAGTGTATGGCGGGTTTATGAATAACAAACTTGCCATTATTCAAGGTTGGGGTAATGTGGCCGCGGCCGCTGCCTTTTACCTAACCAAATACGGTGTGCGCATTGCCGGTATCATTGACCGGGATGGGGGCATTATCCACGAACAAGGCATGGGTTATGAAGAGGTTCGCGAGTTGTTTATTAACCGTTCAGGAAATAAATTAAATGCACCCAATATGCTTTCATTTGAAGAAGTGCATGAGAGAATTTGGGATATTCCTGCAGAGATTTTTGTGCCGGGTGCAGCCAGCAGATTGGTAACAGAAGAACAAGTGCGCAGGTTGATTAAATCAGGAATTGAAGTGGTAAGTTGCGGTGCGAATGTGCCTTTTGCGGATAAAGAGATTTTTATGGGACCTATTTCTCGTTTGGCAGACAGCCAAATGGCGGTGATTCCTGACTTTGTAGCAAATTGTGGTATGGCGCGTGTGTTTGCTTATCTCATGAAAAAAGATGCCGTGGTAACCGACGTAGAAATATTCAAAGACGTGAGCAATATTATCCGTCAGACCATGTTGCGTTTGCACCAGTTTAATCCGAAAAGCACAGGTATTAGTGCCAAGGGATTGGAATTGAGCTTAACCGACTTGGTATAAGATGAAGTATATAGGAAACTGATAGAAAACAACAAAAATAGTTCGGCAGAAAAGCTATATTTGCAGCCCCGTTTTTCTTTGACTCAAACTGCTTTAGGGCAGAAGTTTATAATAACTGCAGTCATAGGAATTCTTTTCAGCGGGCCCCGAGTTGATTGTTTCACAATCATGTCGTGGGCCTCAAAAAACCTACCGAGATTGAAATCGATGAAAATGGATTTCAGTTCAATCGGGCCACCGACGATGAAAGCTTCGCAATCATTTCGTGGGCCTCAAAAAATTACGCAAATCATAGATTTGCTATTTTTCGGGATGTAGCGCAGCCCGGTAGCGCACTTGCATGGGGTGCAAGGGGTCGTGAGTTCGAATCTCGCCATCCCGACCAACCAAAAAGCCTTGGCGTAGCCAGGGCTTTTTTTATGCGCCCCGAATCTGATTCGACGCAGTCGAATCAAGAGAGAGGTGCATAAAAAAAGCCCATTGTTGCGCAGCAACAAAAGGCTTTTTGGTTGAGACTCCCCCCTCTGAGATCAGCGGAGCTAATCTCGGTTTTCGCTGTCAATGGCTGAAGTAGTATTATCATTCCATAACTTTCCTTTTCCCTTGTCCGGGTTCTGTATTTTCCCTTAATTTGCTCCTATGTCGGCCACATTACACCTCATACACAAAATCTCAGTTTCTCTATTCCTGTTGTCCTATGTTATTCGCCTTATTGGCTTGCTTGGCAACATTCAGGCAATACAGAATCTATACACCAAAAAGTTCATGCGTATCCTCGTGGATATGGTGCTCAGCACTGTATTCTTGGTTACTGGAATTTGGATGATGCTCAATATCCCTTCTGATGCCTTAGGCACTATGGTGCTCATGAAAGTGGCTGTGGTTGTAATTAGTGTTCCCCTAGCGATTATTGGTTTCAAGAAAGCCAACAAGTTGTTTGCGATTCTATCTGTGCTCTTGCTCCTAGGTGCCTATGGCATGGGTGAAATGGCTAAGAAAAGACCCGTGGTTAAGTCTAATATGATTTCAAACGCCGTGGACGCGAAAGAACTTTATGTGGCAGGCAATTGCGCCAGTTGCCATGGTGCGAATGGCAATGAGCCGGTGCTTGCAGTAGGTGCCAAAGACCTCACCAAAAGTACCCTGAGCAAAGAAGAAACCATTGCCTTAATCACTAAAGGTAAAAACAGCATGCCGGGTTATGGTAAGACATTTACTCCCGAGCAGTTGGACCAATTGGCCATGTACCTCATGGAACTTCGCGCCAAATAAGGCGTTGCTCCTAAATATTTGAAAACAAGAGGCGGTAGTATCCAATCGCCTCTTGGTAATTGCGCAAGGCTATTTTTTCGTCAGAGCCATGAATACCTTCTAGGTTTTGGCTGTTGAGTCTCAAGGGCACAAACCTGTAAATATTGGCTGATATGGCAGTGTAATGCTTACAATCTGTGCCTGCGATTACCAATGCTGGCGCGGTAACTACGTTTTTATACGTTTGGTGTATGGATTTGACAATCGCATCCCAAGCGGCACCCTGGTCGGGTGAAACATCTGAAGGCGCTGTTTGGTCCGGCAACAAGCGCACCGCAATTCTTGGCTCGTCAAGGGTTTGAATCAAGTGTTGCTTCACCTCCTCTATAGTCTGACCAGGAAGTATTCTAAAATTGATAACCGCCCGCGCCTTGCCAGGCATTACATTCTCTTTGTCTCCAGCTTGTATGATGGTAGTGGCATGCGTGGTGCGCATGGTAGCAGCCGTTTTGTTATTTCCTCTTAAGACCATCTTAACCGCGGGGGCACTCATCCAGAGATTGGAAAATAAGAAACGATACAGGGGGCTAGCCTCAGGGGCAATATGTCTGAAAAATCCCTGTTGTGGCGCACACAATTCTTCTAAGAAGGTGGTGTTTTCTACCGCGGCAAGACCTTTTGTGAGTATGGCGGTAGCATTATCTGCCTTGGGCATGGAGCTGTGTCCGCCCGGTATGGCAACGGTTAACTCAGCCGATACGAAGCCTTTTTCTGCCACGCCGATAAGTGCGACATTATTTTGAACGCCAGGCACAAGGTTTTCCATAACACCAAAACCCTCGTCGCAGATAAATTCCGCTTTAATACCTTTAGCGCTGAGGTAGGCAGCAATTTTTTTAGCGCCATCTTGTCCTCCAATTTCTTCATCATGGCCGAAGGCAAGCATAATGGTTCTGCGCGGTTTTTTGCCTGACTTGAGCAGATCTTCCAATGCCTCTAGCATGGCAGTGGCTACAGATTTATCATCTAGGGCTCCGCGGCCATAAACCGTGTCCTGACTTATGGTGCCTGAAAAGGGTGGAAATTTCCAATGACCGGTAATCCCCGTGTCGGCGGGTACCACGTCTAAGTGCGCCAGCATGAGTGCGGGTAGCAATTTGGGGTCTTGCCCTTTAATTTCAATCAGCCTTGAATCGCCAATAGCGGTTACAGTGCTGTTTTTAAACACCAGAGGATAGGCCTGGTACATCCAGGTAAACAGCAGCTCCAGCTGCGCATGTTTCAGGGAATCAAGGCTGTTGTTTTCCGCAGAAATGGTTTGAAATCGCAAGACTTGGGCCAAGCGATATTCGGCACCGGGAATTGCGGCACCGGGTCCAATAAAGGCAACCTTGGGTTGTAAACTTTGGGTGAAAAGGGTCTTCACAAACATCCCCAGCAAGAGGATGAGGAGGCTCAGTCCGAGATACTTTAGGATTCTTTTCATTTACGAACAAAAACAACGCGGTATCCGGGGGGAATTTTGGGACCGAGTGCGAAATTTGAACTATTCAACTGTGTGCCACATTCGCCACAGGCGTTGGTTTCAACGGTGTAGGTATAGGTTTTTTGTGCGGTATCTAGGGCGATGTTGCGGTGAAAGGAAACATTGCAGGCCGCTGCTTCTGTTTTCATACCCAAAAGCACCTGATTTGAAAAGTCTATCGGGTCTAAGTTGGAGTTGCAATTTTTGAAGTAGCGGTTTTTGTAGTTCTGAAAACCTGTGTCGCTGTCAATTATCAAATTTGAATCTAAGACGGCATAAATATAACAAGCCTTAAAGTCATACAATTTTTGAACTTGTCCGGAAAAGGTACTTTCCATATTGCGGCAGCTATTCTTGCATGACTGTGATTGTAGCAGGGCCAAAATGGCAAGTCCTGCACATAGGATTTTTATGGATACGGTGTTAAGCACTGTGGCGAATTTCCTCATAATTTGTCATATAATGACACTTATAATTGGCAAAACGCAGTTTTGCCCAATTTTTGATACATGAATTTTAATGAATACGATGAGGAATCTATTGAAGAAGTCTGTCCTTTACTTCATATTACCCATGACAGCTGGGGTAATTGGGGCGAAATTCACCCTTTCACAACACACCAATACTGCGGTTGTTTCTGTTGCAGCCACTGCGCAAACCCCCTCGTATAATGTAGCTATGAATGCCATGCCTGAGGGTTTTGTAAAAGCCTCGGCAAAGAGCACTCCCTGTGTCGTATATATTACCAATGAAAGCACGGTGCAGTATAATAGCCCATTTGGCTGGTTTTGGGATTATGATCCCTTCGGCAGTCGTGGAAAAGCAACTTCTACAGGAAGTGGAGTAATCGTGAGTAGCGATGGATATATCGTCACCAACAACCACGTTATTCAAGGTGCAGACAAGCTTACGGTGGTGTTAAACCAACAAAAGAAGGAATACTCCGCCAAGGTGATTGGCACGGATCCAGCTTCTGATTTGGCTTTGTTGAAAATTGAAGCCAGCGATTTGCCTGCGATTACTTTTGCCAATAGCGACGAAATACTGGTAGGCGATTGGGTACTGGCGGTAGGCAATCCTTTTAATTTAACTTCTACCGTAACAGCAGGGATTGTGAGTGCCAAAGGCAGAAATATCAATATCGTAAACAATCAGTTTCCCATAGAGAGCTTTATTCAAACCGATGCGGCTATCAACCCGGGCAATTCAGGCGGGGCCTTGGTAAACATTCAAGGAGATTTGGTAGGTATCAACACTGCGATTCAAAGCAACACGGGAAGTTACACGGGATATGGATTTGCCATTCCAGCTAACATTGTAAATAAAATCGTGAAGGATTTTATAGAATTTGGGGAGGTAAAGCGCGCATTTATTGGACTTACTGGGGACAATATCAGCGCTACGCAATCCGCTACATTGGGCAGAGATGACGGGGTTTGGGTGAAAGATGTGTTGGAAGAGGGTCCTGCAGACAAGGCAGGGATAAAAGTAAATGACGTCCTTATTCGGGTAAATGAAAGGGAGATTCACTCTAAAGCGGATTTTGATGAGTTGCTTGCCTATTACAGGCCTGGGGAAACCTTTAAAATGGTGGTGTTGCGCGAAGGCAAGGAAACGGCTTTGGAACTGACTTCAATTTCTGCTGCGGATAACAGGGCCTTGATGATGAAGGGTGCGGTGAATAGCAAGTTATTGGGTGCGGATTTCCAACCTTTATCAGCAAATGATTTAACAAAGATGGGATTGACCAATGGCATTCGGATTATCAATATTAAGCGGGCTGGGTATATCAATCAACTGGGGCTGCCAGAAGGCTTTATTATCTATAAATTTAATGGCAAAAGCTATGCGGATGCCGAGGATTTGATTGCGGCGATGGAGGCCGGAACGGGTAGGGTAAGTGTGGAAGGAATGACAAAAGAAGGGGCGAAGCAGAGTTTTAGTTACTATAGCAATTAACTTTGCTGCATGATTCCACACATTTCTGGGTTGAAACACCAGGACAGCGGCAATTTTTTCCTTATGGCAGGACCATGCGCCATAGAAGGTCACGAGATGGCCTTTTCTATTGCGGAACGCTTGGTTGGCATTTGCGATGCGCTGGAGATACCTCTTATTTTTAAAGGGAGCTATCGCAAAGCAAACCGCAGCAGAATTGACTCCTTTACGGGCATTGGGGATGAGGCTGCCTTAGAGATTTTGGCGGCAGTAGGTGCCAAATTTGGCATACCCACAGTTACGGATATCCATGAGAGCCACGAAGCTGCAATGGCTGCCAAGTATGTAGATGTGCTGCAAATACCGGCATTCTTGTTCCGTCAAACGGACTTATTGGTGGCGGCAGCGCGCACAGGAAAATGGGTGAATATTAAGAAAGGACAATTTGCAGGACCGGGTGCCATGAAGCATGCCATGCAGAAATGTGCAGATTCTGGGAATCCGCATGTGATGCTAACGGATAGGGGCAATACCTTTGGCTACCAGGATTTGGTAGTCGATTTTAGGAACATCACAGAAATGAAGAAGTTTGGGGCACCTGTAGTAATGGATATTACCCATAGTTTGCAGCAGCCCAATCAGGAAAGCGGTGTAACAGGTGGCAAACCTGAGTTGATAGAAACCATCGCCAAGGCTGCAATTGCAGTTGGTACCGATGGCTTATTTATCGAAACCCATCCAGATCCATCAAAGGCAAAGAGTGATGGTGCCAACATGCTTCCGCTAGACCAGTTGCAGCCCTTGTTAGAAAAGCTCATTCGCATTCGCAAGGCCATACTCTAATCCATACTATTTCAATAAAAAAGCCCCGATTTAGGGGCTTTTTTATTGAATATCATGTTTGAAGCTTATTCTTCAGTTTTCTTCTTTGGTGCTTTCTTTGGAATCAGTACCAATTCGCTGCCGTCGATATAGCTTTCTGCTTTGAAATTGCGGAAGAAGGCTTTACCAAGGGTTGCTACTTCCACGTTTTCACTGATTACGAATTGTACATTGGTAAGTTCGTATTCACCGACTTTAAGTTTTTCAATTACGAATTTGTTAGAAGGCAATTTCACATCTCCCACTTTCATTTTCTCACCTTCAAGGAAGCTACCTTTATTGATAATCTTGTTGGTGAACCACTCAGCAGCAATCTCAGGAGTTACGGCAGTGTATTTGCCGGCAAGTTCAAATGCCATTTCAACGCTGGTGCCTTCACCTATGGTTACTGGAATCATATTCACAGCGCCATTCTTGGTGATTTTCACTTTCACAGCATTGCTAATATCTACATTGGGTTTGGCTGGGGGGGTAGTGGTTCCACCTTTTCCGTCTGTATTTGCGCCCGCAGTGCCTCCTTCATTGGTATTGTTACGGTCAGCGCCTTGATCCACTTTAATGCGAGAGCTGAGTCCATCACGGCTAAAGCGCACAGTAGTACGACGGTTTTGCTGATGCTGATATTCGTCACAAGGAACTACGCGTTTTCCGTTGATTGTCTTGATTTCGGTAGGTGCATAATCTTCATAATAGCTGCGGATAACGTTTCCGTCACCATCTTTTACAGCCACTGCTTTTTGAAGTTTTTGGCGGTCGCCGTTTGAATCTACGTAATCGTAATAGCGGGTGTAGCCTTCTATATCGGTGCCTTCGCACTTACAATCGTTGATGAGTTGGGTTTCGCCATATCCTTTAGCAATAATACGCTTAGGATCCACTTTCCACTTGCTTACCAAATAAGCAACTGCACTGTCTGCACGGCGTTGCGCTAGGTTTACGTTATATTCAGTACTTGCACGACAATCCGTATGTGAACCCAATTCCGCAGTGAGTTTTGGGTATTTTAACAATACAGTTTGTGCAAAGTCGTCCAATATTTTAGCAGCATCCTGACGGATGTATGCTTTATCCAAATCGTAGAAGATTGGAAGGGTAATCAACTTGTCTAGTGGGTTTTCCAAGCAGAAGTCTTGTACCAACTCGGTACTGAACTTAATGCCACGTGTTGTGCGAATTACAGGTTCGCCGTCGAAGTAGTATTCTTCAGGATATCTCGCAACCACTTCATAGTTTCTGCCCGCTTCAAGCACTGCGCTGTATGCACCCATTGCGTCTGTTTTTAACACAAATCTGCTACTGTCTTTATCATTGGTGATGGTAACGGTAGCGCCTTGCAAAATCTTTTTAGAGCTACAATCGGTAACTACACCGCGGATGGTGATTACCAATGGCTTAATGTCGAAGGCATAGATGTCGTCGTTATTTCTTTTTTCGCCTCGGTTTGAGGTAAAGAAGCCTTTATTTGGGTTGTTTTCAAAGAAAGTAATCCCAAAATCATCCCCACCAGAGTTCAAAGGCTCTCTGAGGTTTTCGAGTTCTACCCATTTCTCTACATCATCAGTTGCTTTCGCTGAGAACATATCCAAACCACCCAAGCCAGGCCATCCATCAGAAGCAAAGTCCAGCTGGTTGTTGTGTTGGTTCAAGTAAGGGAAGTATTCGTTATTTTTTGTATTGATACTTGGACCTAGGTTCACAGGTTCGCCCCATGAACGGCTGCGCTTGCTGTAGGTAACCACCCAAATGTCAAATCCACCGTAACCATCTTCGCGGTCGGAAGAGAAGTACAGCTTGGTCCCATCAGGGCTCATGGTTGGGTGGCCGTAGTTATGGCCCGTATCTGCCATACAGAAGGCAAGTGGATCACCAAGTTCAAAACCTTGATCACCAACTTTTTTCATTTCGTAAATTTTACATTTCTCCAATTTGCCATCCAAGCCGCCGCACTGGGTCATGTACATGGTATTGAAGCGGGAATCAAAGGCTACAGCACCGTCGTTGTATTTGGTACTGGTGTTTTCTAGAAATACAGGCTTGCCCCATTTTTCTTTTCCTTTTTTACCTGCTTTTTCGATGTACCACATATCACTCCAGTAGTTCATGGTACCTGGATATACCTTCTTGGATTTGCCTTCTTCTCTGTCAGAGGCGAAGTAAACACGGGTATCTTTTTTGTCGCCAATCATTGGCGCCCAATCGTTCACCTTGGTATTGGCTTCCTTGAAATTAGAAACAACGAAGCGCGAGCTATCTGCAGTCCATTGAAGTGCCAATTGACAGCCAATCTTCTTGAAAAGGGCCATAGAATCGCCAGGAACTTCTTCAAGGTATTTGTTATAGGCGTCAACTGCTTCTCTGTATTTCTCCAGTTTCTTAAGCATGTTGGCATGCATAAGGAGGGCTTTGGAGTTTTTAGGATCCTTCGCCAATACTTTCTCATACAGGCGTTTTGCCTTTTCGTAATCGTTGTTTAAACGATGGCTTTCAGCCGCATAGAACACGGAATTTACCTTTTCTTCCTTGTTTTTAGACTTTTTCGATACGGTCTCGAACATATCCGCAGCCTGACCATAATAGCCTTGCTCAAACTTGTGCATGGCCTCTTTGTAGGTGACTTTTGAGCAGGATGCCAACGCAACAACAACAGCGGTTGCTAGCGCTAAGTGGTGGATTCTGAGTTTCAGTTTTCCGAAATTAAGACGATTCATTCCCTTCATTGGTTCTTACAGCAAATAAAACGCTAAATAAAGTATTCCATTTCAAACAAAAAAAAAGGAGGACAAAAAATCTAAGGGAGGCCCCCTTAAATTCCGCACTTACAGAGGTTGAATTCTGATTCTTTTTACGTCGGAAGACTTGCCATCACTGACTTTGAGCATATAAACCCCTTCGGGTAAATCGCTGGTATTGAGGGTAAAAGTTTTTTCACCATGTGCCTGAATTACTTGCTTTTCTATGCGGTTCCCAATCACAGAGAACACTTCTATGGTGAATTCGCCGGTGATTTCGCGGTCAAACGTCACAGTAACATACGAACTAGCAGGGTTGGGATACAGTTTTATTTGTATATCTCCAGCCAACAGTGGCATGGCGCCCAAAGCGAGTAAAATCAGAAGTAGGACATGACGTTTCATGTCCTGTATAGTTCAAAGCCTATGCCAAACCCAATTAGAGTCCCAACGCCGCGCTTAGTTTTTGGCGCTGCGCTTCTGTGTAATTGCCGGTGCGCAAGACTTCACGCATGGTGGCAAGATGGCTTGTTTGACCTTTGAAATAGTTCAATACATCCTTCGCAGGGGCATTTAAGCGGCTGTTGAAATTGAGCATGGCATCATACAAGTTTAGAACAACCATTTTATTGCAGGCATTCAGTCGCTGCAAGGCCTGCATGGCATTGATTCGGGTGCGGAACTCGTATTTTTCACCACACAAGTCTGTCAGCTGACCTATAAAAGCATCTTTCATGTCTGGGTAGGCTTCTGTGCCCAATTCTAGGTAGCGCACTTTCAAGGCCATAGCTTGTCCATCCAAATCCTTGATTTGTTCCAGCATTGGGCTCTTTTGGTCTGGGAAAACCGCCCATAACTTGAGCAATGCGGTTTCAATTATCTGATAACTGCTGTCTTTCAGCGCAGCTTGGAACACCGCTGCGGTGTAAGTATTCACGCTTGCATGCTGAATTACTGATTTGCGCACCTCCACTTTTTTGTGGGCATAGGCCTCGTTCACAAATGCGGCATCAGCCGTAGAGTCAGAAACCAATTGACGCACAATTTCAGCCAACATATTTTTATTGGTTTCGCGTTTCCACGCGGCCATCAAAGCTACTTTTCTTTCAGACATTGGGAGTTTGCCCAAGGCAACCAAGGCATCATATCTGTCGAGCATATATTCGGCTTTTTCCAATTGTGCACGCAGTTCCTCAGGAGTCTTGGTAAAGGTGGTTTTCTTAAGGATAAAGCTGCCTTCGTCAAACAATACAAAGGAAACAGGCATATCTTTGGTGGCAAAGGTGAAGGAGTGGTTTACTTGTTCTACCCACACCTGCTTGCGGTCTATGGTTCCATCGATATAATACACCGCAATATTCACTGGCATTTTGAACAAACCTACGGTAGATTCTTGTTTGTGTATTTGCTGCACATTCACCTGCACGCCATTATCGGCCTTCTCCCAATTTACTTTGTAATGCGGTTCTCCGCCTCTGTAAATCCATTGGTCAAAAAACCAGTCCATGTTCATGCCTGTAGCATCTTTGAAGGCACGTTCTAGATCGTGTGTTTCCACGCCATTGAAACCGTGTCTTTCCAAATACAGTTGAATACCGCGTCTAAAGTTGTCGCGACCCATCACCTGTTGAAGCATGTAAAGTACGCTAGCGCCTTTGGGATAGTGGCGCGCGGATCCGCTTTCACTATTGCGCACAGGGTAGCTGTTTTTCTCTCCTGCCGCCAGGGCGCCGTTCATGTTGCCTCGGAAATACCAGTAGGTTTCGTCTACACCGAAAACAGAACCCGTAAACCAACCGGGGTAATAGGTAGCAAAACTTTCTTGAAGCCAGTGGTCTGCATCATTTCTAGCAGTAATCAGGTCTCCAAACCATTGGTGGGTGGCTTCATGCGCATTTACACCTATATAGTTTCTATCTAAGAAGGAACGGCTGTCTGTCCAAAAGAAATCGCCAAAGGTGGTGGCAGAGGTATTTTCCATAGCGCCATAGAGAAAATCTTGCACCATTACTTGAGAGTAGCTTCCCCATGGGTAAGGGATGCCGGTTTCATCTTCCAGAAACTCAATTATGCGTTCGCTATACAAGCTACTAGGTTCTAGGTTTTGGGGCTGTTCAGGATAGTACCAAAAGTTTATGGGTGTACCTCTTTTGGTTTTGGTGCTTTTCACGGCATATTTATCAATGGCCAGCATAAGCAGGTATCCCGCGTGCTGGTGATTGATGCGGTAATTCCACGTCAATGTGCCATTCTTATTGTCTTTTTTGGCTAACAAGTCACCATTGCTAAGCACATTGTATTCTTTGTCAAAGGTTACAAGCACTTCTGTAATAAACTTATCGCCGCGGTCATCCACCATGGGTATCCAATGGCGGTTGTCGATTCCTTGGCCTTGGGTCCAAATTTGCCTGCGGGTTTGGTGCACAGGATCGTCAATGACAGGCACATTCCAACCTACGAAGTAGATGCCCTTCTCAGGTTGGGCCGTATACTCCAGCTGTATGTTGTGGCTGGTTTTGTAGGCATTTTTCAATCCAGCTTCAATGATGATGCCCTCTTTGTTATTGCGTGTTTTGATTTCTTTTCCATCCATCAGAGCTTTGGTGATGACAATGCCAGGACCGTCTAGAAATACCGTGTCGATTTGGTCTTGTAGTCCGGTGAATACGTGCGTTACACGGCCATTTACCTTGCCTTCTTTGGGTAAAAAGGAAACTTCAAGCTTCATGAAAGTCACATCGATATTGCGATTGCGTTCATGTTTACCTGGATCATCGTAGTAACAAACCACATCTTGATTTTGGGCGCACAGGGCACCTGCGATGGCAAAACTTAAAGTAGTAAGGGCGAATTTCATGATTGTTGGAAATGGCGAAAATAGGCTAAAGTATAGAATCTCTCAATATATCTGTTTGAATATCTGTCTACTAACTGTAAGGGGTAGGCAATATTTTTAAAAAATGTTCCATTTTACGAAAAACGCATCAGGATTTATGGAAAGCTATTTTAGTTTGCCGAAAATACCATTTCGCAAGTTCTAATTATTTGATTTTGTTAAAGTAAACCCTCTATGTTGGTAGAAAAATATACATGGCAGTGTATGTTTTCCGAAGCCAGCTTAGCGGATTCGGGCAGGTTAACAAAGAGGATGGCAGTCCTTGATGATAATCTTAACGCAGCGGGACTTTCACCGGAGGGAAGTTTAGATGGAAGGGTTCACGACAAGCGCAGTTGACACCGCCTGGTTTAAAAATACCTCACAGGGTGCGGTGCTGTATGAGTGGAACTTCACCGATGGTGAAACTTTTGCTAGCAAAGACAAGTTCAAAGAATTCGAGACTCCAGGCATTTTCCCGGTGTTTTTGTGGGCTTTAAACGAACATGGTTGAATGGATTCGGCCTTGAAATATGTGGATGTGCGCGTAAAACCTTGGATTTATGTACCCAATGTATTCACCCCCAATGCCGATGGTAACAATGATTTCTTCTCAGTAAAGGCAGATTGTATTGTTGATTTTGAGGTATTGATTTTAAACCGTTGGGGCGAAATTATGTACCGCAGCAACGATGTGAATTTCCAATGGGATGGAACGTATATGGCAGAGCCGGCGCAGGATGGCGTGTATGTGTACAAGATATTTGCACGCGATTACTGCGGTGTTGGTATTCCATTAAAAGGAGATGTGACCTTATTGCGCTAATTGATAAATGTAACGGACCATTTGTTTTGAAAGTGGGGGCTATGCCTTCACTTTTTTT
>JBEIRK010000075.1:0-13350 GCA_040376005.1 Flavobacteriales bacterium | reverse complement strand
GTTCAGTTGATTTTTTTGTTGTTTTTATGGTTTACAATAGCTTCATATTCTCCTATATTGCTTTTTTCGGGCTGTATCAGGGCATTTTCCGGTAATTTTCCATTCAGGGGATTGAGTACCTTGATATTTGGTTCCGCTTTTTTGTCGGACTGCTGAAGCTCAAGGATGACCTTAAAATCAGATGCGCTGCAGATGGATTTTTCAACACAGTATTTTAATGTAAACGCCACTTTTTTAGGGTCTACTCCATCAATGGCCTTTTGGATTATGTCAAGCTGATCCCTGATATAACGAGGCTTTTTCTCTCTGAGCAGTTCCATCCATTCCTGGGCCAATTCCTCATGGGTAAACTGACCTGCCGCCTTAGCAATCCTTTCGTCGATGGAGCCGGTTTTATCCCTACTATGATCGGTTTTCTTTATTTTTTGACCCGTGCCCACGGCAAGGAAATGACGGCAGATTTCGGTATTGTTTCCCGGTTGACTCACAATCAGTTCATCTGCCTCTAAGTGTAGGGCGACGCGGCTTCCCTTTCCTTTGTAGGTTCCAAGTGGCAGGGAGTAGAAGTTGCCCTTGTAAGAGATAGAATTGTCCTTGCGTATGGCATATAGGTCCGAAGAGGCCTGCTTTGGCAGATAGGGCCTGTAAGGGGTAAGATCAGACTGTTCAATGTTGTGTTCGGAGCATGGCTCTTTTTTGGTTACTCCGTGGGGCAGGAGGTTTGCTGTACGGCCAAGCCAGCCCAGGACCTCGTCGTTAAGGGTTTCGATATTGTGGAAGGTACGGTTGTAAAGGAAGTTCATTTTGACGTATTTGACTACATTCTCGACCTTTCCCTTGCTTTCCGGATCGGATTTCCTGCAGAAGTACAGGCTGAAGGACTGTTCGCGCGTATAAGCCCTGAACGTATCGGTGAGGATAATGTCCCCGCCGTTTTCGCTGACCATGAACACCTTATCCTGGTCATAGACAATTTCTAATGGGATACCCCTGATAAAGGCAAAGGCTTTCTCGTGGGCCTCTACAGCCAGCAGGGAGGTAAAGTACTTGTTGGTGAACCATACGTATTTAAACCGGGAGCGGGAAAGTGTGAGAATAAAGAAAAACACTTTTACCCTATTGCCAGACGTGTTACGCATGTTGTATTCGCCAAAATCTACCTGAGCCTGTTTTCCATAAGGGAGCTCTTCCACCATCTCGTATTCACGGGGAGTTTTGATGAAGGGCAGGTTATGCTTGCGCCTTACCCAGAAAACAAAATTGAAAACGGTCTTTTGGGATACTTTTGGCAAATCCTTGAAATGCTCCTTCAGCCAGTCATGCATCTGGGCGGCTGGGGTGTCCCGGAATTTCTCCAGACGAGACTTGACAAAAGACTCATAAGGGGACAATACTTTGTTCCGCTCGGACTGATCGATCATCATCTGTTCAAACTCCAGTTCGGACATCGAAAGATATTTACTCACTGTCCGGCGGTTGAGGACTAACTCTTCGCTTATCTGCCTGATAGAAAATCCCTCTCTGTAGAGGCGGTGAATCTCGAAATAAACCATAAATTTGTTCAAATACACGTTCATAAAATGCTAGTTTTGGTACACTAGCAAAATAGTTCAAAATCCCTTAGGGGCATGCCCCTAAGGGATCATTGGTGGTGCATTCTTGTTGCCAAATATGGTGCATTCTTATTTACCGAAATTGGTGCATTTATAATTACCGATTACAATTAAGTGCAAAAGATTATTTCAATTGAAATTTAAGCATCTAAATCGCTTCTGGAGAAGAGGGGTTGAGCGGAATTTGGGGTGATGAGGCAATAGTTGAAGAGACTTCGTCACCTTTCTGCTCCGCAGGTTGAGGAGCTATAATTAGATTATAGTATTTGGTTATTAGTCCAAAGCAAAATTTAATTTGAGTTGGATTAGGTTTATTTATTACATCAAACTCACATTTAAAATCAAATAAATCTTTTTCTGAATTAATTGAATCAATACTTCGTTTATGAAATTTATTAATAAAAAGTTTAATCAAATCAGTTGAGATATCTTCGATATCTATTTTAGATAAAGTATCAATCGGTATCAGAATATCATCACTGTTTAATATTTTAGTATAACCTTCAATTTTATCAGTGTTATTATCTGACTGCTGTTCTGAAATATCTTCTAAAGTATTCTCTGATATATCTTCTGATTTATTTTCTGTAATATATTCTGGCATTGCTGACCCCAAATCTTCTCTTTCGTTATCCTTATTATTTACTTCGATCATACCATTTTGGTACATTCGATATAAAGTTTCATTACTATGGTTATTATTATTTTTCTCTTTGGTCTTTCCATAAAATAATAATCGAAAGTTTACTTTTTTTAATTCATCTTCAGTTGCTAATCGATACCAAATAGTTTTGTCCATTTTCATTTTATTGTAATTGCCGGTCTTTAATATACCTGTTGCTACCAGTTCACGCAAATGGTTACCAACTGTTGTCATATCTAAACCACAATCTTCACCCCAGTGCTCATATGACCCATAAGTCCACCAGTAACCGGCTTTATTATGGTATTCACTCTCTTTGTCTTCATTTCTGTAAATCCAGTTCTTAATCTTTGCATACAGGATTTTTTTCACAGGGTCTTTAATCAACTTTAGGTCACTGTTGAAAACAGTAAAATAGGTGTCATTCCCAAGTTCTCTTTTTTTTCTTGCCATTATTTTATCTTTTTAAAACCACCAACATCGATGGCTAGATAAATAATAACTGAAAAAAATGACAATTCCAAATTTTATAACATTTAAATAGCTGATAACCAGTTAGTTATTACATTAAATTATTTTTGGATTTTAAATAAATCTATTTTGAATTAAGATTAATCATTAGAGTTCAAGCACAGAAATGGGAGCCACACTGGACAAGCCATCAGAAATGATGGCTTTTTCTTTGTCTATCAGTGCGTTAGGCTAGTTGCATCTTTTTGATATATTTGTGAAATAATCATAAGAAAATGAACTTTAGAATAAAAGCATTAGACGATCGTGAATTTCTCGCACTTTTTAATTTGGGTAATTCAGAATTAGAAAAAATCGGCGCAGTTAAAATGATAGTTGATGAATTTCCTGGATTCCCCTGTAGAGTAAGTTTGGAAGATGCAGAAATAGGCGAAGAGGTTATTTTATTACCTTACCAACACCACAAAACAAACTCACCGTATCAATCAAGTGGTCCAATATTTGTAAGAAAAATCGCAAAATCATCTATATATGAAATAAATGAAATTCCTAAAATGTTTAATCATAGATTATTGTCATTGCGTGGATATGATAAAAATGCAATTATGAAAGACGCAACGGTGATAGAAGGGAATAATCTTAAAGGACAAATTTTTAAGATTTTCGAAAATGATGATATACAATACATACACATACATAATGCAAAGCCCGGGTGTTATAATTGTTTGGTAGAAAGGGTGTAAATAAATTATGCTTAAGTAGTGTTCTGAACTTATTGTTTGTTACCACTAATAACAAGGGTAACAAAGTCAAAAAGTCATCCCTTTAATATCCTGATAGTGACATACTCAATCATCGCATTATAGTTGCATCTTTCGTCTGTAAGGGGAGCAATAATGAAAAAAAGGTTATACTTTTATAGTGTAACCTTTTTTATCTTTTATGAATAATAAGCTAGCTCAATTCCTTAAAAAGTACCGAAATGAAGTCATCGTGGGTGTACTTGTATTTCTCGTCTTGATTTTCAGAGATGTAATTAAGTCCTTCCTGTAAAATTTCACGAAGTTCAACCCTTCAATTTCCTAATAGTTACATACTCAATCATCGCATTTTAGCTGCATCTTTTTATTATTTTTGTATTTTTTAAAATACAATTAAAAATATATCAATGAGAAAGCCTTGGCTAGAAAAATTAAACGAAAAGAAAGAGCCAAAAATTAAACGAATTGAAATTGACTTTGCTGATATTCCAGCAGGAAGTAATATGTTTATTGCTACGCCAAAACTCATAGATGCCTATATTCAACAAATTGGAATTGGGAAGCGGATAGACATAAAAACATTACGAAAAGACCTGGCCATAGAGCATAATGCAGATTACACTTGTCCTGTAACTACAGGAATATTTTTGAGAATTGTGGCAGAAGCTAACTATGAAAAATTACAAAATGGAAAACTTGTAGGAGAAATCACACCTTTTTGGAGAGTGATTGAACCGAAAAGTGCGTTGGCCAAGAAACTCACATTTGGGCAAGAATTTTTAATGCAACAAATTGAAAAAGAAAGTAAAAACTGACAATCGGGATTTATAATTTTTCCCCAAGCCTACAAGTTGTTTTGCTCGAAGTTCATCTACTCAATTTCCTAATAGTCACATACTCAATCATCGCATTATAGTTGCATCTTTCGTCTGTAAGGGGAGCTTCACTGGACAAGCCATCAGAAATGATGGCTTTTTTTTGTCTATCACTGAGTTAAGCTAGCTGCATCTTTTGTTTTTTTCTAAAAGAGTTTTTAAATTTGCTCTAAATCAAATAGACTCAAAATGAACTCACCTTTCAGTAAGTACCTCTACATTGGTTTTTTATTATTAGGCTTATACCAAGCCATTTTCTCTAAAGACTATGTTCAAGCAGCAGCATCTCTGGGTATAGGATTGGCATTTGACCCATTCAATCCAGAACAAAAATGGAATGACAGACCCACTTGGCAAAAGGCAGTTTTGATTATTCACCTTGCATTGGTCGCAGCCATGTTTGGATTTGGTGTTGGGTTGAATGACAAGTAGACCTCTTGTAAACTTGCACGAAGTTCAACCCTTTAATTTCCAAATAGTCAAGTACTCAATCATCGTATTATAGTTGCATCTTTTGTCAATAAGGGGAGCAAAAAACATAAAGGAGGTCTTTTGGATCTCCTTTTTATTTTAATCCTCTGTAAAACCTTGCTTGTATTGAGTATAAGCTCGATTAAATTGTCATAAGGAATTGCTGCGACTTGAATTTTGTTTAAGTCGATTATTTCAGATATGTTGACTCCAAGTCTATTTTCCCCTTCCGAACCTATTCGTAAAGAATTACTTAAAAGTCTTGGATATAATTTACATTTGACACATGAAGCCAGTAAAACCTTTACTGTTTGCATTGCTATTATGCATTACAGTATCTGCATCAGCCCAGCAAATTTACAGCATCTCACCTCGCACAATCTTGGGTGGAATCGGCGAAATCCTCACCATTACAGGCTCTGGGTTTGGTGCCATGCGAGGTAATTCGTACGTCTCTTTTTTCCGAGATGGGAATATCTATTCGGATGCTAATGAAGGAAATGGATTTAATTATATCAGCTGGAGTAATACAGAAATAAAATTACAGATGCCGGTTGCCTATTCCAATAAAATAAAAGTTTTGGTTAACGGTGTTGAGTGCATTTCACCCGATACCCTGCACGCTACGGCCAATCTAGGTTACCGGCAGGCAAATCCGCTTGTTTATGATTTACTAACCGATATCAATAATAAAGGCGGAATTACCTGGTATGTACATCCGGTTTATTGGAACAATCCAGACATCAAACAAGCAATTGCAGAGGTGGTACAGGAATTCAGATGTAAAACAGGGGTAAATTATATCCTAGAGCTTCTGACACCGTGGGCTCCAGTCAATTTGGCACAGGGCAAGTATATTATTGGTCCTGATTCAGCGCTAGGTGTGGTGGGCTTTAATGACCGTATGTGGTCATCATGCATAGTGGGAGCTGAGACATTTTATCATAACAAAGTGCAGTTGTTGAGATTTAATACTCAGCAAACTTGGTACTATGGTAAAGGACAGCCTCCGGCCGGAGCTTCTAAGTTTCGTTATGTACTGTACCATGAAATGGGGCATTCATTGGGTTTAGGGCATGTGAATGAACCTGGGCAAAGCATGTTTCCTTCAGTAACTTTATTGCCATCGGACAACTGGTGCAGCCGCGACTCTATAACCACTTCTGAACGAAGGGCTATACAATATTATATTTCCTTGTGTCAGGGTTTTGCATTTCGGGGATGTGGAATAACTCCCATGAAACCCAATACGGATTGTACAGATGTTTTTGGTGCCAGTTCCACTGTTCCATCCCAAACCTATCCGAATACACTTTCGGTTTATCCCAACCCTGCAAATGATTACCTGATAATAAATCTTCCTAATTATGACAGGGCAGAAGTAGAAATCCGAGATATAAACGGTGCTTTACGTTACAGCGCTATTACTGAACAAGGCCAAAAACTCTTTTTGCCTGAAAAACTCCCTACAGGCATATATTCAGTGAGGGTACTACTTGAACATGGCTCCCAAGTTGTGCAAATTATCATAGAACATTAAAAATAGCAGAAAATGTAGGCATTTTGTGGTATATAAATTATATTCTTTTTACATACATAAATACCTAGCTGTAGGTTTAGGCTCCCCCTTTTTTCAGACCATTAAAAAATTGCGCTTTGCCTCATTTAACGATTCTCCAAACTCATACATTCCAAACCGACCGTTGATGAATGGAGTTTCTGGTCGCGAGGCTTTGGTCGCGATGGCGAGCACACCTCGCCATTCGAGTCCAGGTTGGGGAGCAAAAATTGAAACCGCACGGGTGCGGTTTTTTTTGCAACACAGTTTGAAGGTCCTGCATTTAATATTGTGCGAGGAACACGCTACAAACTCTTAAGCGGGAAGTTCAAGTTGGGAAGCCAAAAACAACCCAATTTGATTTCAGTCCGTTTTAATTATATTTGTAAGAAAGGACGAATCATGCTCAGCACTCGAGCCCACAACAAAAGCGATATAAGAGAAGCCTTATCTGAATCCACTCTGACCTTGGACAGATTCGGGGTAAGGTCTATAGGACTATTTGGTTCATTTGTACGAAATGAAGTCCAAGAGGAAAGCGATGTGGATTTGCTAGTTGACTTTCAAGCAGGCAAAAAGTCATTTGACAACTTTATGGAACTGGCGTTCTACCTTGAAGAATTATTTGGCAGAAAGGTTGAAATCGTCACACCCCAGTCGCTGAGCAAACATATTGGCCCCCATATTTTGAAGGAGGTAGAACTTGTCTATCAATCCTGACATCGAGTTGTTTAACCATGTTCTGAATGAACCCTATTCACCTCACAACTCCTTCACAAACCAATAATCCGTTTGCGGGGTTGAACCCAAGGGAAAATCATTTTCAACTCCCGAGTTTTTGAAGCCGTGCTTTTCATAAAAACCGCGGGCGCGAAAGTTGTATTCCCACACCGATAAATACATCACATCGAAGCCATGGGCTAGGGCAAAATCCACTGCATAGTGCATGAGTGCATTCGCTACATGGGTGCCGTGGTATTCTTTTAGAACATACAGCCGAACCAACTCAACACAGTTCCGCTGTTGCAATCCCTCTATGGGACACGGGTGTTTTGCATTGATGCGCATGTACCCTTTTGCCGTACCTTCCTCTTCAAAGAAAAAGAAGTTATCGGCATCATCGGACAACTCTAGGGAAACTTGTGTCGGATTGAAATACAATTCCAATACACCTCGCATATCTTCCTTAGTGCAGGTATTTCCAAAAGTATCTGCGAAAGTTTCACGCCCAATACGCTGCAGTATACCCGCATCCTCCAAAGTTCCACGACGAATCATAGTGCAATAATATCGTTTTTAATGATAGGTATAAAAACACAGTGTATTCATCACAAAAACTCACCATGTAACAATTCAGTAATCTTATTAAACAAGCAAGGCCACACCAACACACCTTGTATCCGTTTTCAGCATACCCCGAAATCCCTAGCCAAATTTTGCAAGTTCATCTGATATAGGCATGAATTAATAGAACACAGAATACTTGAAAAACTCGGGCCATTTATTATTGCACCAAGTAGAGTGCATGAAAACACCATTCAACAAATTTCTATACATCGGCTTCCTGCTCTTGGGCTTGTACCAAGCGCTTTGGCATAAAGATTATATGCAAGCAGCGGCATCTATGGGTATCGGACTTGCCTTTGACCCTTTTAACCCAGATCAAAAATGGACTGAAAGACCGACCTGGCAGAAGCTTGTTCTTGTTTTAAATCTCGTCATAGTGGCTGTGATGTTTGGATTCGGAATCGCATTAAATAGCAAATAACCAAATAACTCAAAGTAAGTGTAATCCTGTTTATTGCCGGCCCCAGTGATTTTGAATTGCTAGAATAAGCACATCATACAACAGGGTTCCGCATGCTCCCGCATAATTGCTGAAGCAGCGACTATAAAAAACAATTTCGTCTGCATGGGTTTACTAATAACCATGTATACCCGTAACAATATCCATTTGTTAGGGTTGAAGAATCGCTATAATAAAACAGGCCAAATACCCCTAATTTTGAACCCCAATAGCAATGACAAACCCAAGCAACAACAACCGCCTAATGGCCATCCTCACGCTAGATATGACAAAAATTCCCGACAATTTTCCTGAGATTATCAAACACGAACAAGAAGTCGTTCATGAATGGAAGGAACAAGGAATTCTCGAACATCTGTATTTAAGACCTACACGCAATGGTGCTATTTTTATATTCAAAAATTTAGACGAAGCCCAAGTAAAAGAACTCATGTTAACATTGCCCTTATACCCCTTGCAAGAGAGCATTGTGTATTATCCAATGATTCAATTTTTCCAACAATAATCCTGGAATTTTATATATTTAAATTGCCTGATTTTAGGGCAGTTTAAAATAATAAGTAGCACAAATTTCACGCAGTATCGATACTGCACTAGAATGTGCGGTTTGCATACAGCGCTTAGCGCTGAATAATAAACTGGGTATAAGACCACCCTTCTTTGGTAAGAAGCTGCAATAAATATGCCCCATTAGACAAGGTTTCAATATTTAGTTTTGCAATATTCTCACCGTTTGTGGCCTCATAACGCGAGCCAAAAACGGCGGCACCCGTTGCAGTCACCAAGCGCATTTCTACCCTTTGCATACTGCTTGCATTGAATTTCACAAAAAGCACATCAGTTGCGGGATCGGGATATACAGAAGTGCGCAAATTTGAAGTATTTCTAATGCCGGCACTACTTGTAGTTTTGAAATCACCTGAAGCAAAGCTGCTGCTATCCGAATCGCAATTGGCACGCACACGCCAGTTATAATCCATATCTGCAGTCAGCCCCGTCAGTGTATCTGTTAATCCTGTGTTGTTCGCATCATGCGTGGTCCAAAAAGACTCCAAAATCTTTTTGAATTCAATGGTATATGAGCTTGCATTCTCTGCGGCATCCCAGGCTAGTATCGCTGAGTTTGAAGTTACTGAAACTGTATTTACCGCCGCAGGCGCAGAACAAGGCAGCGCCACGTTGCGCAAATTGCATTCCCAAACCCCTCTGCCATAAGTAGCTACACGAAGTTTGGCACCAGACTTCTGAATTTCGAGGTCATTAATCGCCACCAAAGGCAATCCGGTGGCAGTAAGTGCCCAGGTTTTTGTAATAGAATCTCTGTAATAAACACCCAAGTTCATCCCCGCATAAATGGTTTCATTGGCATCTTCATCCACCACTACATCTCTAGCCACCAATGCAGGCAAGCCTGCTGAAATATCGGTAAAGTTGCCACCGGCATTTTCAGAAACGATAACGCGAATGGCGCTGTTATTAATGCCGAGCCAAATTTTTTCAGGATTGTATTTACTTACAAAAATGGAATTAATCGTAGAAGCTACACTTACGTTCACCCAATTCTGTCCTCCATCTTTTGTAACCATCAAGTTACTGCCTTTTGAAGCATACACATAGCGCGGATTAGACGGTGCAACGGCCAATTGGTCAATGGTTTGAGAGCCCCCTCCAATTAAGTTCCAAGAAGCGCCGCGATCATCCGAACGGTATATTCCAGTCCAACCGCCATACAAGGTATCATGGTTGGTAGGATGCACTAGAAAGGGCGTAATCCAATTGCCGTTCGATGGCTTAGTAAGTCCTTGCTGGCTCATGCCCCCATCATCAGTTCTATACAAGCCCCCATTCTGAATCAGTCCAAAAGCCACATTTGCATCCGTTTTGCTGATGGCGTTGTCCATCCCATCAGCACCCAGCCAATCTATCCAATCTTTAGAAGGCGTGCGTATAGAATTTCCATTGTCTTGAGCCCCCCCTGTAATCATGTTTGGGTCGGTAACCGAACAATCAATTCTGTAAAACTGACGGATACCCAAACCTGGCGTTAGGTCCATCCATTCTTCACCGCGGTCTAAACTTTTGTAGATGCCACCATCAGAATTGGAATACAGGGTATGTCCCACCCATTCTAGGCCATGTACATCTGCGTGATTGTAGCCAGTGCCATTGGGATAAGACCATACAGTTATGGCTTCAAAAGACAACCCGCTATCGAGGGTGCGCCAAACAATAATACCTGCGATATACACCTCAGCTGCATCAAATGGATTTGCAACAATCGCCATATCGTAGGAGGCTTGACCGCCTGTGCCGGTTCCATCAGGGGAATACCCAAAGTAATTGGTTCCATTCGAGGGGCTACCCAACACTTGAACCGTGAAGGTGCTGCCATAATCATTGGATTTATAAAAAGCACCGAAGGCGCTTCCACTGGCTTGGGCGACATACACGATGGAAGGGTCAGCAGCGCAGACCGCCAAAAGGGTTCTCCCTTTTTTCATCATGCCTTTGGCAGAATCTATGCCTGACCAGGTTTTACCAGAATCTTGTGAACGCCAAACATAGGAGCTTCCCCCATTGCCAGCGGCGTACATATTACTTGGATTGCTTGGACAAAATTCAATATCTTCCTTGGTAGCATTTTCAACTTTTACCCAGTTTACACCTGCATTTACAGAACGCCATAATCCGTTGGTAGCTGCTGCAAAAATCAGGTTCGATTTCCCTGGAAATATTTTTACTTGTCTTGAATTGGAAGGACCTGACCCTGTTGCGGCCCAGGTATTGCCACCATCGGTTGATTTAATTACACCACCACTACTCAACGCGGCATATACCACCTTTGAGTTACTTGAATCAATGCAAATATGAAATACATTTTGCCATGATGAATTGATAAAATCAATCAGAGGCGACCAGGAGGCACCGCCATTGGTGCTGCGCCAAATACCGCCACCCGGACTGCTGACAAAAATGACATTGGTGTCATTGGGGTTCACCGCTACAGAAGTCAAGCGGCCCACACCTGGATTCCAGCTGCTGGTTGCGTTCCAATAATGCGGTCCGAGTTCTTTCCACTCATAAGCGCCACGAGAGGCCACAGGCATTTTGCGCAGCGCCAAGTTATAGAGCATGTCTTCTTTTTCCGCTGGGATTTGATAGCCATTCTCATCTAAGTGGAATTTTCTCTCATACAACCAACGTTGGTATTGTTTGTAGCCTGTGCCTTTTCCAGTTCCTACTTCCTTGAAGTAGGAATCCGCTATTTTTTCTACTTCCTGAATCGGAAGGTCATTGCGTTCCATGAGTTGGAAGATATCAATCTGCGCCTCTGCACGGGCAATAGTAAACAGGGCGACCAAAGTCAAAAGTATTGCTTTATTCAACGTTTGAATTATTAAAGTGGTGTTAGCATCCTCCGGGGATGTGTATTCAAATGTAAATCCCTGCAAGCAAACTCACAAATTCATCCAAAATTGTGACAGGAAACCGAAACAACATGCGGGCCAACGAAAGGTTTCGACAAAAGACGCAGGGGAAATAATATAAAATGGTTGAATGAAATAAATTGGCCAAATGTACTTTTGAGATGGCTTCAAGCATTTCATATTGAAAGTTGCGCCCTTTATCGATTAATCCAAATATGTATCAGCCATCCCCTATTTTCGCTGCGCATGTTAAAAATACAAGCCATTGATTTGGTCAAGACATTTGGCACCACCAAGGCGGCGGACCATTTAAGTTTAGACATACCTGCGAACACCATTTACGGGCTGTTAGGTCCCAATGGTGCGGGCAAAACCACCTTTATCCGCATGGCCACCACCATCACCCGTCCCGACTCTGGCACGCTGTTGTTTGATGGACAGCCATTGCACGAGGCACACGCACTGCAAATGGGCTACATGCCCGAGGAACGGGGTTTGTATAAAAAGATGTCGGTATTAGACCAATTGGTATTTTTCGCAGAAATCAAGGGCATGCCCCATGCTACTGCGAGACAAGAGGCCATCAAATGGCTGAAGCGATTGGACATGGCCACCTGGGCTGGGAAAAAACTCGAAGAGCTTTCCAAGGGCATGGCTCAAAAAGTGCAATTTCTATGCACCATTATTCACAAACCGCAGTTCATTATTTTGGATGAACCCTTTTCTGGATTTGACCCTGTAAATGCAGACTTAATCAAGGACTTAATACAAGAGCTTCACCGTGATGGTGCTACCATCCTATTTTCAACCCATCGTATGGACAATGTTGAAGAACTCTGCGAGCACTTATGTATTATTCATCGCGGAAAAGTGGCTTTGCATGGCGATGCAGACTCCATTCGAAGGAGGCATTTCTCGAATGTTTATTCTATAGAATTTTCAAACAAGGTAGCCTTTAACAACGACCTATTTAAAATCGTTTCAGAAGGTCCAAGTGCCGAAAATCGCTATCATTATTCTATACATTCTGAAGCAGAAAATAGAGAGGCATTGGTGCAATATGCCGCCACCTTGGGAGGACTCACCGCTTTTGGAGAAGACTTGCCAACCATTCATCAAATATTCGTAAACACTGTGACCACTGAGATATGAAAAAGATTTGGGTAATCATGAAGCGGGAATATGTAACCCGCGTAAAAAACAAAACATTTATCATCATGACCTTTGCCGGTCCTCTGCTGATTGCCTTGCTCTACAGTGCCATCATATTTGTGGCCACACGCGATTCAAGCGACAAAACCCCGCGCAAAGTGGCGTACACCGATGCATCAGGATTTTTCAAAAACCGCGTGGACAGTCTCATGAATTTCAGGTTTCAACATGAGACTGCTTCTGAAGATCAATTGCAGACTAAAGTGGCAAAAGACGAATACTATGCCTATTTAAAAATCAACGACCGCGACCTGAATAAACTGGATAGTATTCAATGGATTTCTAAGACCACATTATCCTTGCTGCAGCAGGAAAAAATGTCGAATTGGTTAGAACAAATGGTCTATGATGAAAACATAAAAGCCAAAGGCCTGAGCAAAGGCACCATTGACAGCTTAAAACCATCGAGTAGCATTGCGATGCTAGAAATCGAGGGTGATGGCACCTTAAAAAGCAGCAGCTCTGGAATCAAAAGCGGGATAGGATTTGCCTTAGCCATGTTGATTTACAC
>JBEIRK010000004.1:0-49666 GCA_040376005.1 Flavobacteriales bacterium | reverse complement strand
GTTTGAAAACTCTTAACCAGGACAAGGACTACATCAAATATACCATCTGGTTTGTATGGTGATATTTGGAGCTTCAACGCCTGTTTGGTTCCATCAAGTTCTTCTATAATCAAGCCGTCATGCTGAATGGCTTCAATGCGTTCACCCCAAGTTCCAAACATATGCAGCTTAGAAACATGCGGCAACAATCGCGCTGCAAACAGAGTTGCCATGGCACCAGTACCGGCTATTGCTACCTTCACAGCGCAAAATAACATGAAAGCTGGCATAAAGTATTTTATTGGCCACAATCTATGTCTTAATTTTGTGGCAATGAGCCTACATAAAAACCGTTTGGTCTTAGGAAGCGCAATTGTCGCTGCATGTCTGTTTTTACTGCCCTCGCACAAGCAAGAAGAAGGCATGTTCCCTCTGAACTACCTCAATGAAGCGGCCTTGCAAGAAGCCGGAATGAAACTCACTGCAAAAGAAATCTTTAATCCAGGGGGTGTTGCCTTAACCAATGCCTTGGTAAAAGTAGGCGGTTGCACAGGCTCATTTATTTCAGATGAAGGATTGGTAATTACCAACCACCACTGCGTATATGGCGGCGTTGCAGACCTTAGCACCGAAAATCAAAATTATCTTGAGAATGGCTTTGTTGCCCAAACCAAAGAGATGGAACTGCCCATTGATATGCCCTGCAGAATTACCCAAAGTTACGAAGACGTGTCGAGCAGGGTATTGGAAGGCATAGACGACCAAACCGCAGCAAATAAACGCGCTGAGAAAATCGCGGAGAACATTAAGAAAATCCGCGAAGAGGAAAGCAAGAAAACGCCTGAATACAGTGTGGAAATTTCTGAAATGTTTGTAGGAAAAAGCTATACCCTGTTTCGCTACACCCTCATTACTGATGTGCGATTGGTATATGCTCCACCCGTTACTATTGGCCAATTCGGCGGTGATTTAGACAACTGGGAATGGCCAAGACACAATGGCGATTTCAGTATGGTGCGCGCTTATGTGGGTCCCGATGGAAAACCTGCACCCTATTCCAAAGACAACAAACCTTACAAGCCTGCAAAACATCTTAAAATCAATGCTAAAGGCACCAAAGAGAATGACTTCATCTTTATCATGGGCTATCCCGGCAGAACCTTCAGACATGAAAGTGCGCCGTACATGGCATATCAGCAAGATTTTCAATTGCCTTACATACAACAATGGTATGCATGGTGCATTGAACAAATGGAAAAACGCAGCGAAGGCAATGTAGATAAACAACTGGCCTTTGCAGGCACGATTCAATCTCTGGCCAATGTGGAAAAGAACTATAGAGGTAAAATCCAAGGCATCAAGCGCACAGCCTTGGTGCAGCGCAAGTTTCAAGACGAAGCTTCGATGCAAGTTTTTGCCAATACGCAAAACCTACACCAGGGCGTCATTGGTGAACTCAGCCAAACATGGAGTAAAAAATCTGCTCTGGCTGAAAAACGCACCATTTATAGCTTTCTTTTAAATCAATCTTCCCCAGTTGCAACCGCAGCACGCATTCAGCAAATTCGGGATGCACTTGCTACCGCCAAGGATGCAGGCGAAACGGCAAAATTGAAATCTGGGCTTAATGAATTCGCAAAAAACTACACCATCATTGACAAAGATTACGAATTGGATGTGTTGGCAGAATTGCTTAAACGCATAAGTAAATTCAAAGATCTGAGGCCAGTATTGGGAAAATCAACAGTGGATCAATGGATATCCAAATTACGTAAAAGCGAGAAACTACTGGACACGCAGTTCATGCATCACACCAATGCAGACAAGCTATTAAAGCACCAAGGCATGATTATAAGCTTGTTTCAATATTTGAAAGAAGACATTCGTGCCACGGATAAAGAATGGGCTGGAATAGAAAACGAGCTAAAGTCTATTATGCCGAAATACTTGGACCTTAAAGAGCAATTCAAATCGGGTCAATTTATTCCTGATGCCAACAGCACCTTAAGGCTTACGTATGGCTATATCAAACGTTTCAGCCCCAATGATGGAGAAGTCCACTTACCGTTTACCACCCTGCGCGGCGTATGGGAAAAAGCCAACACCAAAACCGACTACCGCCTTCCTGCTGTGGTAGCGGATAATTTAAGGGTTGAGAACGTGCCCACCTACTTTAAAGACCCCGTTACCGGTGAGGTAATTGTGTGCTTCTTATACAACCTAGACACCACGGGCGGCAACAGTGGCTCTCCCGTATTGGATGCCGAAGGAAACCTGATTGGGGTAAACTTCGACCGGTCATTTTCAGCCACCATTAATGATTATGCTTGGAACGAGCAGTATTCGCGCAGCATTGGTGTGGATATACGCTATGTGGTCTATGTTATGAAGTATGTTGGCAAGGCTGACCATTTGCTTGCTGAAATGGGCGTTAGCATTTAAGAATTCAACCGTGAAAAAACTACTGATTCTCCTCTTCTTAGCTGGCCCATTGGGTGTATTCTTTCAAGCGTGTTCTCCCTGTAATTGTCCACCAGTTGAATCCTATTACAAAATAGGAAAGATGTTTTTTACAGCTTATAAGGTTGTAAAAAAACCAACAGAAGAGTTGATCCCATTGCCCGCAAACGGCATTGTAAAAGCCGATAGTCTTGCATTAAATGTAGCATTCACGCGTGCCTATTATAGCAAACAGCAACCCTCATTCCATATTGGACTGATAAATTCCGCCCTTGCCTGCGAATGCATTTCAGATGGATATAAAGGCACTACAGAAAAGATTTTGAATATTTCTGTGGTGACATTGAAAGACTTTAATACCCGTTTAACAGCAGGAACAGATATTAGTAATATTACCCTGATAAACGACCAGCCTGTAAACAATTTTATACAGAATTGGAACAATAACAGAGGAACCACCGGCATATTCACTGTAGTGAGTTTCTCAGAGGCCATGGCCGTAGAAACCCAGCATCAGCTTGAGTTTCGTATTACGACTAGTATGGGCACATTTGCGGCCTCCACGCAGGTTTTCACGGTAATTCCTTGATAAAAAGCCCAAAACAGCAAGCATTGAACCCTAAGTACCATTTCGTAAATCGAAAGAGGCAAATCGCCAATTTGCACATAGTTATCCACATCTAACCCCTTACTTCGTACATGTCAAACCCTCCCTATTGACATGAAAATCTTAATAATCCTCACTGGAATGCTTTGCATGGCTGGAAACCTGCAAGCTACCGGAACTACGAACTCGGTCAACACTGCCGACCCAAACGCACAGGCGATGCCAGGCGTAGAATGGGTAAAGAGTGAAGTAACCCAAATAATGCAAAGCAGCACATTGAAAACACAAATATCAGATGTGCTTGATGTAAATGTTAATGCCTTGGATCAATCGACCTTAAGCATGGTGAAAGGCCACTTTACCTCCACCGAGCATGATCAATATATCATAGCCATTCCTGCCCGTGCTAAAGAAGGTCAGGAATTGGGTTGGGAAACCAACATTTGGTTATTGGTAGAGAAAAGTGTTACCCAGCAATGGCAAACACTTTCAGCGCAGCGCGGCGATTTGGTTTACCAAAATGCCCTGTTGGATATTGACGGCGATGGCTTGCAGGAAATCAACATGATTAATAAGGTTGACTGCGGTGCATCTCAAAAATACATACAGCGCATATTCTCATTTAAGACAGGAAATTTCATTTATACTTCAGAAGCTCAAGACAATTGGAGCAACCACAAATTGGCAAAACGCAAACAATTGAAGCGTGGAGATTTGCTTTACTCAGTAATGCAATTTGAAGTAAAAGATGTTGACGGAGACGGCGTAAATGAAATCGTAGAAACATGGGTTCACTTCAAGCACAATGGTGGCCGCAGAGTTGCCCGCATTGAGCAGAACAAGAAAATGACAACGGTTACACGTGTGTTGAAATACAGCAACGGAGCCTACATAGCAACGACAACATAAAAAAACCAGATACCTCGAGAAAAGCTGCCCCCCCTCCGGCAGCTTTTTTCATTTGTAACCTAAGTAGCCAAAGTTCCCAAAATTTCACTGTTGTTTTGCATCTATACATATGGACTTACAGACAATTATCAAATCAAACCATTGCCGCGTCATTGATGTGCGCACGCCAGCTGAATTTTCAGGAGGCCATGTTGCGGGTTCCAAGAACATTCCACTGAATGAAATACCCGATTTTGTTGCGGAGCTTAGCGATATAGAGGGCCCCATCGTATTGTGCTGCGCTTCGGGCAATAGAAGTGGACAAGCCACAGCCTTTTTGCAGGCCCAAGGCCTAGAGAATGTTTACAATGGCGGCTCATGGTTGGACGTTAACTTTGTAATCAACAACTAATATGGGACTCTTTTCATCATTATTCGGGAAAAAGGAGAAGGTTGATCTAGGTCAATTAATCTCAGATGGTGCACTTATACTTGATGTAAGGACTCCAAGCGAGTTTGGACAGGGACATGTCAAAGGAGCCAGAAATATTCCGTTAGACAAGCTCCCTGCAAGTATTGCCAAATTATCTAAGGCAAAACCTATCATTACCTGTTGCGCTTCCGGAATGCGCAGTGGCGCGGCTAAAAACCTCCTGCGCAAAAGTGGATTTGAAACGGTGGAGAACGGAGGCAGTTGGACCAGTCTAAGACGTTATTTTTAACATGGACTTTTCTGCCATTATCTCGGGCGATCAACCCGTTCTTGTTGACTTCTATGCAGACTGGTGTGGTCCATGTAAGGTCATGGCACCGGTGCTCAAGGAATTCAAGCAGCGACATGCCAACCGAATTATCATTTTAAAGATAGATGTAGACAGGAATCAATCTGTGGCGGCTAAATACCAAATCTCAGGTATTCCTACACTGATCTTATTTCAGAAGGGAAAGATACTTTGGAGAAAAAGTGGAGCACTGCCAATACATGTGCTCGAAGCGGAACTTAAAAACCACATTGCATAAAAAAAGCCCCGAAAATCGGGGCTTTTTTATGGACTTAATTGTTGGGATTAAGCTTTGTTTTCTTCATCATCAGCTGCTGGAGCTTCTGCATCGTTGTTTTCAGCAGTTTCTTCAGCTGGAGCATCTGCTACAATTTCTTCCACTGTATTTTCAACAACAGCAACTTCTTCAGCAGGTGTTTCAACTGCAACTTCTTCAACTACTGGAGCAACAACCTCAGCTTTCGCTTCAGCTTTAGGTGCGGCAGTAGTAGCAGTTTTAGCTTTACCACGGCGGGTGCGCTTGCCTGCAGCTTTTTTATCATCACCAAAGCCAGTGAAAAACTCGTTAAAGTCCACCAACTCAATCATGGCCATGTCCGCGTTATCACCCATACGATTGCCCAATTTAAGGATTCGGGTGTAACCACCTGGGCGGCTTGCGATTTTTTCGCTAACTACGGTAAACAGCTCATGAACGGCATGTTTATCTTTTAGGTAAGCAAACACGGTACGGTGACTGTGCACTGAATTATCTTTGCTTTTAGTAATCAATGGCTCAACATACATACGCAAAGCTTTTGCTTTTGCTACAGTAGTTGTGATACGCTTATTTTTAATCAGCGAAGAAGCCATATTCGCCATAAGGGCTTTACGGTGTGGGGCAGTTCTGCCCAAGTGATTTACTTTCTTTCCGTGTCTCATCTCAAATTAATCTTCAGTCAGGTTATACTTAGACACATCCATTCCAAAATGAAGGCCTTTGTCACGAACAAACTCTTCAAGTTCGCTAAGTGACTTCTTACCAAAATTACGGAACTTAAGAAGGTCATCGATTTGATAATTTACCAATTCGCCCAAAGTTCTGATTTCAGCTGCTTTCAAGCAGTTGTAGGCGCGCACTGACAGATCAAGATCAGCCAATGGTGTTTTAAGGATTTTACGCATTTGAAGGAATCCTTCATCTACTTCCTCAACCGCTTTGCTTGCTTTAGATTCAGGCATAATGTTCTCATCGCTAAACAGAACAAAGTGTTGAATCAAAATTTTAGCTGCTTCTTTCAGCGCTTCTTCTGGATGAATAGAACCATCGGTGCTCACTTCCATTACCAATTTCTCGTAATCCGTTCTTTGTTCTACACGGAAATCCTCAACAGTGTATTTCACGTTACGGATAGGGGTATAGATAGAATCTACGGCAACAAGACCGATAGGAGCATCTTTTGGTTTGTTTTCATCAGCAGGAACATAACCACGGCCTTTAGCGATGGTAAGTTCCAACTCCAAACTGATAGTAGGTTCGATATTGCAAATCACCAATTCTGGGTTTAGAACGGTGAACGCATTTGTATATCTTCCGATATCACCAGCGAGGACTTGATCTTTTCCTTTGATAGAAATGTATATTTTTTCAGAATCTTCAGTAGAGCTGTTGGATTTGAAACGAACTTGCTTAAGATTCAATACGATTTCTACTACATCTTCTACAACACCTTTGATTGTGCTAAACTCATGGTCAGCGCCTTGAATTTTAACAGAGGTAATTGCATAGCCTTCCAAGGAAGAAAGCAGGATACGGCGCATGGCATTGCCTATGGTAACTCCATAGCCCTTTTCCAATGGTGAAAATTCGAACACACCATGGAAATCTGTGGCTTTGTTCATTACCACTTTATTCGGTTTTTGAAACGGTATAACGCCCATTTGTTGTTTGTTTTCGTTGTTATTATTTACTGTACAATTCTACGATGAGTTGTTCCTTAATGTTTTCAGGAATCTCGCCGCGTTCTGGATAGGTCAGGAATGTGCCGGTAAGTGCATCGCCGTCCCAATCCAACCAGTTAAAGCGCTTACGCACACCGCTTACACTATTGGTTACCACTTCAAGTGACTTTGATTTTTCACGAACAGCAATAACATCACCAGGACGCAAAGCGTAGCTGGGAATATTTACTACTTCACCGTTAACGGTAATGTGTCTGTGAGAAACAAACTGACGTGCAGCGCTGCGAGTTGGAGCAATACCAAGACGGAACACAGTGTTGTCAAGACGTGCTTCGAGGAATTTCAAAAGGTTTTCACCTGTAATTCCTTTTTTAGCCGCCGCGCGGTTAAATGTATTACGGAACTGACGTTCGAGCAAGCCATAGGTATACTTGGCTTTTTGCTTTTCAGCCAGCTGTACAGCGTATTCAGACTGTTTTGGCTTACGTCTGGAATTGCCATGAATTCCAGGGCCGTAATTCTTCTTTTCTAATGCTTTATCGCGACCGAAAATAGGCTCGCGAAAGCGACGTGCAATTTTGGATTTGGGTCCTGTATATCTTGCCATTGATTCTTTTCTTTAATTGATTAAACTCTGCGACGTTTTGGTGGGCGGCATCCGTTGTGCGGCAATGGAGTGATATCGGTAATAGAAACTACTTCCAAACCTACAGTTTGAAGATTTCTGATTGCGCTATCACGTCCGCCTCCTGGACCTTTTACAAATACATCCACTTTGCGCAGACCTGCATCAAATGCAACTTTTGCACAATCGAGTGAGCACATCTGTGCAGCATAAGGTGTGTTCTTCTTAGAACCACGGAATCCCATTTTACCTGCAGATGACCAGGAAATAACCTGTCCCTCGATATTCGTTACACTTACAATGATGTTATTGAAAGTTGCACGGATGTGCACTTGTCCATAAGGATCAACTTTTACTTTCTTTTTCGTTACCTTTTTTTGGTTCGCCATTACTTTTCTGCTCTAATGATTATTTGGTAGCCTTCTTCTTACCTGCAACAGTCTTACGCTTACCTTTACGAGTACGTGCATTCGTACTTGTACGCTGTCCACGAACAGGCAAGCCTTTTCTGTGACGTAATCCACGGTAACAACCAATGTCCATCAAACGCTTGATGTTCAATTGGGTCTCGCTGCGAAGCTCACCTTCAGTTTTCAAATTATCTGTGATAAATCCACGAATCTTAGAAAGATCGTCATCATCCCAGTCACTCACTTTTTTGCTCTGATCAATGCCTGATGCATCGAGAATGGCAGCTGCTGTGCTACTGCCAATACCATATATATAGGTAAGACCTATAACACCACGCTTGTTCTTGGGTAAATCAATACCTGCTATCCTTGCCATATATTAACCTTGTCTTTGCTTAAATTTAGGGTTCTTTTTGTTAATCACATACACCTTTCCTTTACGGCGTACGATCTTGCAGTCAACGCTGCGCTTCTTTACTGAAGTTCTTACTTTCATCTCTTTTTTTACTTATAACGGTATGATATACGTCCTCTGGTCAAATCATAAGGGGAAATCTCCACCTGTACCTTATCACCGGGCAGTATTCGTATGTAGTTCATTCTCATTTTGCCGGAAATCGTCGCAATGATTTCATGTCCGTTCTCAAGCTTCACCCTGAACATTGCGTTCGACAAGGCTTCCTTGATTACTCCATCTTGTTTTATTGCGTCTTGTTTCGACATTTTTTAAAAGGGCTGCAAAATTAGTCTTTTTTTTCTTAATTGTCAACCTGACTATAGGCGCTTGTCATTCGACCCTTCATTTTGCCTCCGCCACTCATCAATCCATCGTACTTGCGCATCAACAAATAGCTGTCAATTTGCTGTAGGGTATCCAATACCACACCCACCAAAATCAACAAACTTGTTCCACCAAAGAATTGGCTAAACTCTTGATTGATTCCCATTTTGGTAGCAAATACAGGCAAAACAGCTACCACTGCAATGAATACTGCACCAGGCAAGGTGATCTTGCTGATTACGTCATCAATGAAGTTTGCGGTTTGTTTACCAGGTTTGATACCAGGAATAAATCCATTGTTGCGCTTCATATCGTCCGCCATTTGCACAGGGTTGAATATGATAGCGGTGTAGAAGTATGTGAATACAACGATCAGGAATACCAAGATGATATTATGCCACAATCCATTTGGATTCATCATGCTTTGGATAAAGCCTGGCAATTCACCTTGATAGAAGCTCCCTACAGTTGCTGGCAAGAACATAATTGCTTGTGCAAAAATGATAGGCATAACACCTGCAGCCAAAATTTTGATAGGCAAATACTGACGCACGCCACCGTACTGTCTGTTACCAACTACTCTTTTAGCGTAGTTGATCGTGATTTTTCGTGTACCTTGAGTCAGCAGAATTACACCCAACACCACCAGGAACCAAACCACAATTTCCAATAGGAATATGATAAAGCTACCACGGTTACTTGTGAAGGCCAATTCAGAAAGCAATGCGGATGGGAGGCGGGCAATGATACCTACCATAATCAACAAAGAAATACCGTTACCCAAACCGCGGTCTGTGATTCTTTCACCCATCCACATTGTGAACATTGTACCCGCAGTAAGCAAGATAATGTTGGTAATCATGAACATAGATTGGCTCATAATTTCTGGATTGGTAGTAAACAACAATGCGTTTGCGTCTTGAGCAATAAGGTTATTGAGGTAACCAAATGCTTGAACACCGGTAAATGCAATGGTGAGAATACGGGTATACTGATTGATCTTTCTTCTTCCCTCCTCACCTTCTTTTTGAAGACGTTGGAATGACGGGATTGCAATAGAAACCAATTGCATGAAGATCGATGCTGAAATGTAAGGCATGATACCCAAGGCGAAAATTGCACCGCGGGCAAATGCACCACCAGCGAAAGTGTTAATCAAACCAAGGATGTTATCCTTAGTTTGTCTTTCCAATCCTTCCAAAGCACCACTGTCGATACCGGGCAGAATCACGTAGGATCCCAAACGGTAAACTACAAGAAGAATCAACGTATACGTGATTCTTCTACGCAGCTCGTCTATCGACCAGATGTTTTTAAGTTTGTCTAGTAGTTTTCTCATTATTAGGAGATGAGATTGGCGGTACCACCTGCAGCTTCAATCGCTTTTTTGGCAGTTTCGCTAAATTTGTGTGCGTGCACCGTAAGTGCAGATTTCACTTCACCACGACCCAACACTTTTACCATTTCTCTTTTGCCAACAAGGTGTTTCTTCACCAAGGTAGCGTGATCGATAACAGTAGCGTTTAGGCTTTCAGAAAGGCCTTGAAGAATGTCAAGGTTAATCGCTGCATATTCCACACGGTTGATATTTTTGAAACCACCTTTAGGAATACGGCGTTGTAGGGGCATTTGACCACCTTCAAAACCTATTTTGCGGCTGTAACCTGTGCGTGATTGCGCACCTTTATGACCTTTTGTGGATGTACCACCTCTTCCGGAACCTTGTCCGCGACCAATTCTTTTTCTGTTTTTAACCGAACCTTCGGCCGGTTTTAAGTTGCTTAAATCCATGTTAATCCTGGTTTTCTACTTTTAATAAGTGATTCACAACATTGATCATACCCTGAGAAACAGGATTAAGATCTACTATACGGGAAGCATTCATCTTTCTCAGACCCAAAGCTTCTAGAGTAGCTTTTTGGTTCTTGGGACGGCCAATTCCGCTTTTTACGAGGGTTATTTTAACTTTTGCCATGATGCTTTTGCTTATCCGTTAAATACTTTTTTAAGATCCACACCACGGGTTTGTGCTACTGCATAAGGATCACGCATTTTGATTAGCGCATCAAAGGTAGCTTTTACCACGTTGTGGGGGTTAGATGATCCTTTAGACTTAGCCAATACATCTGTGATACCAGCGCTTTCTAATACTGCACGCATTGCACCACCTGCAATTACACCTGTACCGTGAGCTGCGGGCTTCAAGAAGATATTGCCACCTCCAAATTTGCCAATTTGTTCATGAGGAACAGTGCCATTAATTACTGGAACTTTAATCAAGTTCTTTTTAGCATCTTCAATTCCTTTGTTGATGGCATCAATTACTTCATTTGATTTACCGAGACCATGGCCTACAACACCTTTTGCATCGCCCACCACAACCAGTGCGGTAAAGCTAAATGTGCGACCACCTTTGGTTACTTTTGCAACACGGTTGATGGCAACTACCTTTTCAGCAAGGGTAATATCGCCGGGTCTGATTCTCTTATTGTTGATATTCGACATTTGGATAATAGATTAAAACTGGAGGCCTCCTTCTCTTGCACCATCGGCTAGGCTTTTCACCCTACCATGATACAAATAGCCACCACGATCAAACACAACTGAGGTAATACCAGCGGCTACTGCTTTTTCAGCCAGTTTTTTGCCTACGATAGATGCCACAGCTACTTTGGTTACTTTATTAGCAGCAATTTCTTTATCTCTTGATGACGCTGAGCAAATGGTAGTACCATTAGTATCGTCGATGATTTGAGCATAAATATCTTTATTGCTGCGGAACACACTCAGTCTAGGACGGGTGCTAATTCCTGTGATTTTGCCTCTGATACCTTTACGGATCTTAGCTCTTCTTGCTTCTTTAGTCTTTGCCATTTCCTCTTAATTATTTAGAAGCTGATTTACCTGCTTTCTTGCGCAATACTTCGCCAGTGAAGCGAATACCTTTGCCTTTGTATGGCTCAGGCTTACGGAAAGAACGAATTTTTGCAGCTATCTGACCTAACAATTGTTTGTCTGCACATTCCATAGTGATGGTTGGGTTCTTACCTTTTACTGTTTCAGTAGTTACGGTAATTTCCTTTGGGATTTCAAACATAATTCTATGTGAGAAACCAAGTGTAAAATCGAGAAGTTGGCCTTGATTCGACACCTTGTAACCTACACCTACCAATTCTTGGCTTACTTTGTGACCGTTGCTTACACCTTCAACCATGTTGTTGATGAGAGCACGGGTAAGACCGTGAAGGGCTTTGTGAGATTTGCTGTCGCTTGGGCGATTTACTGTCAGCACGTTACCTTCAACAGATATTTCCATATCTGGGCTGATAACCTGCGACACTTCTCCTTTTGGACCCTTAGCTTTAACCAAACCACTTTCAACAGTGATGGTTACGCCTGAGGGTATTTGAATGGGTGCTTTTCCTACGCGTGACATTTATTTTTTTAAATTTTTATGATACGTAACAAAGTACTTCACCGCCGATTCCAAGCTGGCGAGCTTCTTTGTCAGTCATGACTCCTCTTGAGGTGGTTATGATGGCAACACCTAAGCCATTCAATACACGAGGCAAGGTATCGGCGCCAGTATAGCGACGAAGACCAGGAGTACTTACACGCTTCAAATCGCGGAAAGCACACTCTTTTGTTACCGGGTTGTATTTCAAAGCGATTTTAATTACGCCTTGTCCATTTTCTGTTTCTTCAAACTTATACTTCAGGATATATCCTTTCTCGTAAAGAACCCTTGCAAGTTCTTTTTTAAGATTGCTTGCAGGGATTTCCACGATACGATGGCGTGCCTTTGCAGCATTGCGGACCCTTGTGAGGAAGTCTGCTATTGAATCAGTACTCATTATTCTATTTTATTTCTATTACCAACTTGATTTAGTTACACCAGGAATTTTACCATCGCTGGCAAGCATTCTGAATTGGTTACGGCAGATACCGAAGGTTCTGATGTAACCTCTTGGGCGGCCTGTAAGTTTGCAACGGTTGCGCAAACGTACTGGGCTAGCATTGCGAGGAATGCGTTGCAAAGCCTCGTAATTACCCTCCGCTTTCAGAGTAGCTCTTTTCTCGGCATATTTGGCAACCATAGCTTCACGCTTACGCTGCCTGGCTTTCATTGATTCTTTTGCCATTTTGTATTAATTGCTTTTAAAGGGGAAGCCAAACAATTTCAACAATTCCAAGCATTCTGCGTCGGTTTTTGCTGAAGTAACTACAGTAATGTCCATACCGGAGATTCTGTTTGTCTTATCAATATCGATTTCTGGGAAAATGATTTGTTCGGTAATGCCCATGGTAAAGTTACCACGTCCGTCAAATCCTTTTACTTGAAGACCTTGAAAATCACGTACACGGGGAAGTGCAATAGAAATCAAGCGGTCCATGAAATCATACATATGTTCTTTGCGCAGGGTTACACGCGCGCCGATGGGCATATTTTCACGGAGTTTGAAGTTAGAAATCGCTTTGCGAGAGAAAGTCGCTTGTGCTTTCTGTCCTGAAATGCGTGTCATTTCATCCACAGAAGCATCTACAATCTTCTTATCGTTTACTGCAATTCCAACGCCTTGGTTCAAGCAAATCTTTTCGATTTTTGGAATTTGCATTACGTTTTTGTAGCCAAACTTTTCTTTCATAGCTGGCACTACTTCTTCCGTATATTTGGTCTTAAGCCTTGGTACGTAGCTCATTTTCTTGTTTATTTAATAAAATCACCTGTGCGTTTTGCAATGCGCTGAAGTTTGCCTTCTGCGTTTACTTTTCTACCGATACGGGTTGGAGTTCCTGCTACTACCACCATCAGATTTGAAAGATGAATTGGAGCTTCAATCTTTTCAATTCTACCACTGGTATTTTGCGCGCTGGGTTTCATGTGTTTGGTTACAAGATTCACACCTTCTACCAAAGCTCTGTTTTCAGCGGGGAACATTTTCAACACTTTCCCGGTTTTACCTTTATCGTTGCCAGAGAGCACTTTCACCTGGTCGCCTTTTTTAACGTGCAGTTTCACTTTTGCTACTGTTTTAGTTGTCATGATTACAATACTTCTGGTGCAAGGGAAACAATCTTCATGAATTGTTTGTCGCGCAATTCGCGGGCTACAGGGCCAAAGATACGAGTACCTCTTGGTTCATCTGAAGCGTTAAGCAATACGCAACTGTTTTCGTCGAAGCGGATATAAGATCCATCAGGGCGGCGTACTTCTTTTTTCACACGCACTACCACAGCCTTACTTACGGCACCTTTTTTAATACCACTACCTGGAAGTGCATCTTTTACACTCACCACTATTTTGTCGCCAACACTTGCGTATCTGCGGCCTGAGCCACCGAGAACGCGTATGCACAATACTTCACGTGCACCGCTATTATCAGCAACTTTGAGTCTGGATTCCTGTTGTACCATAATTATTTAGCTTTTTCTACGATTTCTACCAATCTCCAACGTTTCGTTTTGCTCATGGGACGAGTTTCCATGATGCGAACAATATCGTTCTCACCACATTCATTTTTCTCATCATGCGCAGTGTACTTCTTGGTTCTTTTGAAATACTTACCATACTTGGGGTGTTTCATTTTACGAACCACAGATACCACTACGGTTTTATCCATTTTGGAACTGGTTACAGTACCAGTAATTTCTTTTCTTGCGTTACGGCTGATTTCCATTAGTTGATCTCCTCATTCATTTTATTGATATAGGCCTGAGTTTCAGCCTGTATACGCCTGCTGTTCATTTCAGTAAGCATACGTGCAATGTTTTTGCGCGTTGCTTTCAGTTTATGTGGTTCATCAATTTGAGCCACAGTATTCTGGAATTTCATTTTCTGATAGAGCTTCTTTTCTTCTTTGTAGCGTTCTACCAGTTCTTTATTTGGCAATGTTTTCAATTCAGTACTTTTCATGATTATGCCTCCTCCTGATAATCAGGTCTAACAATAAATTTCGCTTTTACAGGCAGTTTTTGTGCAGCCAAGCGCATTCCTTCTTTCGCAATCTCCAGTGGAACACCCCCAACTTCGAACATTATGGTACCTGGTTTTACTACAGCCACCCAATATTCAGGTGCACCTTTACCTTTACCCATACGTACTTCTGCTGGTTTCTTTGTTACTGGCTTATCTGGGAAAATGCGGATCCACACTTGACCTTCACGCTTAAGATAACGTGTTAGTGCGATACGAGCTGCCTCAATTTGACGGGCAGTGATCCAGTGCGTTTCGAGTGTTTTAAGACCGAAGCTTCCGAAAGACACAATGTGTCCGCGGGTAGCCAAGCCTTTTACACGGCCTTTCTGCTGTTTCCTGTATTTCGTTCTTTTTGGACTAAGCATTTCTTTTCTTTTTCAATTAATTTTTACGCTTACGACGGTCACCACCTCTATCGCCACCTCTACGGTCGCGGTCGCCACCTGGTCTTCTGTCATCACGGCGAGGACCATTATTGTCGCGTCTTCTTTCAGTATCAGCTTGTGGAGACAAGTCTACTTTTCCGTAGATCTCGCCGCGGCACAACCATACTTTGATACCAATTTTACCATACACAGTTTGTGCTTCGCACAATGCGTAATCGATATTAGATCTCAAAGTGTGCAACGGAGTGCGTCCTTCTTTATAAATCTCAGAACGGGCAATTTCTTTACCATTCAAACGACCACTCACACGAACTTTGATTCCTTCAGCACCCATTTTCATGGTACCTTGAATTGCATTTTTCACAGCGCGCTTGTAAGAGAAACGGTTCTCAATCTGCTGCGCTACATTTTCCGCTACCAAATACGCATCCAATTCTGGGCGTTTGATCTCGTTAATGTTGATTTGAACATCCTTACCGGTAATCTTTTTGATTTCCTCACGGATGGTATCAACCTCTTGACCGCCTTTTCCGATTACGATACCTGGACGAGATGTGAAAATAGTGATTGTGATTCTTTTCAAGGTTCTCTCAATCATCACTTTCGCAATGCCACCTTTGGGGATACGAACGCGCAAGTATTTGCGAATTTTAGCATCCTCCTGAAGTTTATCTCCGTAGTCTTTACCGCCGTACCAGTTAGAGTCCCAGCCGCGGATAATTCCAAGTCTTAATCCTATAGGGTTTACTTTTTGTCCCATTATTAGTTTTCTTCTGCGTTAGAGGTTTCTTTAGATTTCATGCTATCCACGATCACGGTTACGTGATTGGTGCGTTTTACCTGACGGTAGCCACGACCTTGGGGAGCAGTACGAAGGCGTTTGATAGTCAATCCGCCGTCTACCATAATGGTCTTAACGTACAGGTTGCTGTCTTCGATTCTCTCACCGCTGTTTGCTTGGCTCCAGTTTGCGATTGCACTGCGAATGAGCTTGCTCAAATAAATCGCATATGCAGGGCGCTGATTCCACTGAAGTATGTTCAAGGCGCGTTCTACTTTTTGGCCACGCACTTGATCAGCGAGGAGTCTCATTTTCCTTGGAGGAAAAGGACAGTTTCTCAATATTGCTTTAGCTTCCATGCTTCTTTCCTGTATTATTTAGAGTGACCTTTAAATGTTCTAGTAGGAGCAAATTCTCCCAATTTATGGCCCACCATGTTCTCAGTTACGTACACTGGAATAAATTTATTTCCATTGTGCACAGCAAAGGTGTGTCCAACCATATCCGGAATGATCAAGCTTCTGCGCGACCAAGTTTTGATCACCGATTTTTTGCTTGCTTCATTCAACGTATCGACTTTGCGCTGAAGTTTGAAATCAACGAAAGGTCCTTTTTTTATCGATCTTGCCATGTTCCTCTGCTATTATTTATTCCTGATACTTTTTCTTCTTTCGATAATCATGCGATTGCTGGCCTTCTTTGGAGATCTGGTTTTCTGACCTTGTGAGTAGATCAAGTTACGAGATCTTGGTTGACCACCTTTGTTACGGCCTTCACCACCACCCATTGGGTGATCCACAGGGTTTCTAGCGGAAGGTCTGTTGTGCGGACGAATGCCCAACCAACGACTGCGACCCGCTTTACCTTTCACTTCCAAGCTATGGTCACTGTTTGACACAGAACCGATAGTTGCCATGCAAGTTGCCAATACGCGGCGAGACTCACCTGAAGGAAGCTTCACTGAAGCATATCCTCCTTCTCTACCCAACAACTGAGCATAAGAACCTGCGCTGCGGCATATTTTACCACCTTGACCAGGCTGAAGTTCAATGTTATGAATAAGTGAACCAAAAGGAATTTCAGACAATGGCAATGCATTTCCTACTTCAGGAGCAGCGCCACTACCTTGGTTGATCTTTTGACCAACTTTAATTCCGTTAGGAGCAATGATATAACGTTTTTCACCACCTTCAAACTCCACCAAGCTAATCCAGCTGGTGCGGTTTGGATCGTATTCTACTGTCTTTACTTCACCAGAAATACCGAAGTTATTTCTTTTGAAGTCAATGATACGGTAACGGCGTTTGTGTCCACCACCACGGTAATGCGCAGTAACGCGACCCTGGTTGTTACGACCACCTGATTTGTGAAGTGGCGCCAACAGAGATTTCTCCGGGGTGCTGGTTGTCAACTCTGCGAAAGCATTCGCAACTCTGAAGCGTTGACCCGGGGTTGTCGGTTTTAATCTTTTAACTGCCATGATTTAGATGTTCTCGTAAAAATCAATGTTAAATCCTTCTTTTAAAGTCACAATAGCCTTCTTATACGCGTTGGTATAACCGGAGATTTGGCCTGTACGTCTGTTACGACGTGCTTTCCCCCGTGCAATCATGGTGTTTACCGATTGAACTTCCACTCCATAGAAATCTTCGATAGCTTTTTTGATTTCGTCTTTGGTTGCTTTTTTGTCAACCACGAAACCATACTGGCCACGTTTGTCCATGATAGCGGTCATTTTCTCGGTAATCAACGGCTTCTTCAGTATCATTTTTATGCGTTTTCCTGAATTGATGTAACTGCCTTTTCGGTAATGATCAGTTTGCCTGCTTTCATTACTTCATAAGTGTTGATGTCAGCTGCGCGCATCACCTGATTACCAGGTACGTTACGGCCACTGAGGTATACATTTTTGTTTGTTTCTGGAGTGATGAACAGGCTGCGACCGGTAACATTCAACGCCTTCAACATGCCTACAAACTCAGAAGTTTTAGGTGTTGAGAAGTCGAAGTCTTCGATTACAACGATGCTCTCTCCTTTTGCTTTATAACTAAGAGCAGAAAGACGTGCAAGTCTTTTCAGCTTCTTGTTCAATTTGAAAGAGTAATCTCTTGGACGTGGACCATGAATACGACCACCACCCACATAGATACCAGATTTCAAGCTACCGTGTCGGGCTCCACCGGTACCTTTTTGGCGAAACACCTTACGGGTACTGCGATCGATCTCAGAACGGTCTTTGCTTTTGTGAGTTCCCTGACGCTGATTGGCCATGAACTGTTTCACGTCGAGGTAAATCGCGTGGTCATTAGGTTCGATACCAAACACCTCTGCAGAGAGGGTTATGGTTCTTCCTGTATCGGCACCTTCTTTATTTAATACTTTCAGCTTCATCTTTTATCTTTCTACTACTACTACAGAACCATTATGACCAGGGATGCTGCCTTTAACGATAAGCAAATGCTGATCAGGTACGATTTGCAACACTTCTAGATTTACAGCCATTACGCGGTCACCACCTGTACGTCCTGCCATGCGTATGCCTTTGAATACACGCGCAGGGAAAGAACAAGCACCGATAGAACCTGGCGCACGCAAACGGTTATGCTGACCGTGGGTAGCTTCACCCACACCCGCAAAGCCGTGACGCTTTACTACACCTTGGAAACCTTTACCTTTTGATTTGCCGATAACATCGACATACTGACCGATTTCAAAAATGTTCACATCGAATGTGTCACCAATTTTTGCACCTTCTTCAGCTTCATCAGGGTTGCGGAACTCTACAAAGTGAGACTTAGCACCTGTATTTGCTTTAGCACAGTGGCCTTTAATAGCCGCAGAGCTATGTTTGTCTTTCTTATCGCCCCAAGCCATTTGTATGGCTTTGTAACCATCGGTAGCGTCAGTTTTTACTTGTGTTACAACACAAGGTCCGGCTTGAATAACCGTGCAGGCAACTTTTCTACCATTTGCATCAAAGATGCTGGTCATGCCTAGTTTTTTTCCAATTAAACCTTCCATGGTCGATTACAATTTTATTTCTACTTCAACGCCGCTTGGCAATTCAATTTTCATTAATGCATCTACAGTCTTAGTGGATCCATTGTAGATGTCGATCAGGCGCTGATAGGTGCAATATTGGAACTGCTCCCTTGCCTTTTTATTTACGTGGGGTGAACGCAACACGGTAAATATTTTCTTGCGGGTAGGCAGGGGAACTGGCCCACTTACTACAACCCCGGTTGTGCGCACAGCCTTAACGATTTTCTCTGCAGACTTATCTAACAGATTGTGATCGAAGGATTTCAGCTTTATGCGAATTTTCTGGCTTACCATTTTTTCTTATTTAGAGGCTACTCCGTTAACTTTTTTCAATACTTCTTCTGCAATGTTTCTTGGGGTTTCAGCAAAGTGGCTGAATTCCATAGTAGAACTTGCTCTTCCTGATGTGATGGTACGCAAGGTAGTCACATAACCAAACATCTCACTTAGTGGAACTTTGGCCTTAACAACCTGAGAACCAGCGCGTTCGTCGATACCTTCCATTTGGCCACGACGACGGTTAAGGTCTCCCATAACATCACCGGTAGCTTCTGCTGGACATACAACTTCAAGCTTCATGATTGGTTCTAGCAACACAGGGCCGCAGTTTCTTGCTGCTTCGCGGAAACCGCTTTTCGCTGCAACTTCAAACGACAATGAGTCAGAATCGACGTTGTGGTAAGATCCGTCAAACAAACGCACTTTCATGCGGCTGATAGGATATCCTGCCAAAACACCATTGTTCATAGATGCTTTAAACCCTTTTTCAACTGAAGGGATAAATTCACGAGGAATGTTACCACCTACTACATCATTTTGGAATTGGAGCCCATCACCCACGAAAGATTCGTCGGCAGGTCCGATTTCAAACTGAATATCTGCAAACTTACCACGACCACCTGTTTGTTTCTTATAAACCTCACGGTGGGTGTAGTTCTTAGTAATTGCTTCTTTATATGCAACCTGAGGCGCACCTTGGTTACATTCTACTTTAAACTCACGCTTCAGGCGGTCAACGATAACTTCCAAGTGAAGTTCGCCCATACCTGAAATGATTGTTTGTCCGGTGTCTTGGTCGGTTTGTACGCGGAAGGTAGGATCTTCTTCTGCCAATTTGGCCAATGAAGTACCCAAACGATCGGTGTCAGCCTGAGTTTTAGGCTCGATAGCCAAACCAATAACGGGTTCTGGGAATACCATAGCTTCTAGAATAATTGGGTTCTTCTCATCGCACAACGTATCACCAGTTTTGATATCTTTAAATCCTACCGCAGCCCCGATGTCACCAGCACCCAAGCTTTCGATAGGGTTCTGTTTGTTTGCGTGCATTTGGAAAATACGGCTAATACGTTCTTTGTTGCCACTGCGGGTATTCAACACGTAAGAACCTGCATCCAACTTACCGCTGTAAGCACGCATGAAAGCCAAGCGACCTACATAAGGGTCAGTAGCAATTTTAAACGCAAGCGCTGAAAACGGTTCGTTATAGTCAGGCTTACGAGAAATTTCTTTTTCAGTATCAGGGTCAGTACCTTTAATGCTTTCACGATCTAAAGGAGAAGGCATCAATTCCATAACCAAGTCAAGCATGGTTTGAACCCCTTTGTTTTTGAAACTTGAACCGCAAACCATTGGAACGATTTTCATGTCCAAGGTAGCTTTGCGCAAGGCATCAAGGATTTCGCGTTCTGAAATAGAAGCTGGATCTTCGAAGAATTTCTCCATCAAAGAATCATCATATTCAGAAACCGCTTCGAGCAATTTCTCGCGCCATTCAGCAGCTTCTGCTTCCATATCAGCAGGAATTGGAACTACCTGATAGGTCATACCTTTATCAGTTTCATTCCAAATCATACCGCGGTTGTTGATCAAATCCACAACCCCTTTAAAGTTATCTTCAGCACCGATAGGCAATTGCAAAGGAATTGCATTGCTACCGAGCATTTCACGCACTTGCTTAACCACATTCAAGAAATCCGCACCTGCGCGGTCCATCTTGTTTACGAAACCAATACGTGCAACATTATAGTTGTTTGCAAGGCGCCAGTTGGTTTCAGACTGAGGTTCAACACCGTCAACGGCGCTAAACAAGAACACAAGACCATCCAATACACGCAATGAACGGTTTACTTCAACCGTAAAGTCAACGTGACCTGGAGTATCAATGATGTTAATGTGGTAAGGTTTGGTATCTGCAACGGGTTTGCCGTCTACCATTGGGTAGTTCCAGGTAACAGTTGTAGCAGCTGAAGTAATGGTAATACCTCTCTCTTGCTCCTGCACCATCCAGTCCATAGTAGCAGCACCATCGTGAACTTCTCCAATTTTGTGGTTTACACCCGCATAGTAGAGAATACGTTCAGTGGTGGTGGTTTTGCCTGCGTCGATGTGAGCAGCAATCCCGATGTTTCTTGTATATCGTAAGTCGCGTGACATTGAATCTTTTTTCTATCTATTATACTCTGAAGTGAGAGAATGCCTTGTTGGCTTCTGCCATTTTGTGAACGTCTTCCTTCTTCTTAACGCTAGCACCTTCACCACGTGCAGCAGCAAGAATTTCACCTGCCAACTTCTCTGCCATTGACTTTTCGTTACGCTTTCTAGCATAACCCACCATCCACTTAATACCTACTGCCAAACGGCGCGCTGCAGGGACTTCAGTTGGGATTTGGAAGGTAGAACCACCCACGCGGCGTGCTTTTACTTCCACAGTTGGCATTACATTGTTCAACGCTTTTCTCCAAGTTTCCAAACCTGGCTCTTCAGTTGCTTTCTTTTCTACCAATGCCAAGGCATCGTAGAAAATTTTATATGCCAACGATTTTTTACCGTCGTACATCATACCATTTACAAAACGTGTAACGAGAGTTTCGTTAAACTTTGGATCTGGCAACAAAAGGCGCTTCTTAGGACGTGACTTTCTCATTGTTTCAGTGCTTCAAATTATTTTTTCTTGGGCTTCTTAGTGCCGTATTTCGATCTGCGTTGATTTCTTCCTTCAACACCTGCAGTATCCAATGCACCACGTACGATGTGATAACGTACGCCTGGAAGATCTTTTACTCTTCCACCGCGCACCAACACGATACTGTGCTCCTGCAAGTTGTGTCCCTCACCCGGGATGTAGGCGTTCACCTCTTTTCCGTTTGTCAAACGCACACGAGCTACCTTTCTCAAAGCCGAGTTTGGCTTCTTTGGAGTCGTGGTATATACACGGGTGCAAACACCTCTGCGTTGAGGACAAGAGTCTAGAGCTGGTGATTTGCTCTTGAAAACCGTTTCCTGTCGGCCTTTTCTAATCAATTGTTGTATGGTAGGCATATCTTTCCCAAAAAGGACGGCAAAATTACACCTATTTTTCCTGAAAATCAACAGGGTTTTGAAAATTTTCTGCTACTTGAGCAAATAGTATCGAAATGTTGGTGTAAAATTGCTTCAGAAATGGCACTCACAGCGGATTTTAAAGTATTTGTAAAAGCTTTTTTTAAGCTCACAATTGTGAAACTGTTTGGCTTTGCAACCCTTATTCTGTCCCTGTCACGGCTGATTTGGTACATTTCCAACCAATTTTGGCTCGGCAATTCGGAGCCGTCTGCTGTACTTTCTTCTTTTTTATATGGCGTCTATTTTGACCTGCCCGTAATTGCCTATTTTTATTTTCCAGTTTGGCTGTGGTTATTCCTTTTTCCTGCAAAAGCCGCCGAAAAAACCTTCATTACACGAATTCTTTTTGTGCTCAGCAGCGCCATTGTGCTTGTTTTAAATAGTATCGATACCGCCTATTCCAGAATTACAGCACGGCGCAGTGGCGTAGAACTATTTGAAATGATCGATGATGAAGGCAATTCACTCCTTCCCTATTTCTACGATTATGGCATACCCATGATTGGTTTGATCATTTGGTTTTACCTCATTTTCCGCTTTTGTCCGGTCAATGGTCACACATTATATATATATAGCAAACGCGATTTTCTGAGAAAAGGAATGCTTTCAACCCTCCTTTTTTGCATCCTTTGGTTGGCTGCTGCACGGGGTGGATGGCGCATGAAACCTCTTGCTGCGCTTGATGCCGCAGAGTTCGTTCCCTCTGCATTGGTGCCACTCACAGTAAGCACACCGCTGCAGATTATAAGTACCCAAGGCAGCGCCGCGCTGCCGGAATACCAATTCCTCGATCCCCAGGTGGCCCATTCGCTGCTGCAGGTTCCCTGCCATGTGGATTCGCCCAACACGAAACCTAACATTGTGTTTATCATCGCAGAAAGTCTGGGACGGGACTATACCGGATTCCTCAATGGAAAGCCCTACACGCCATTTCTAGATAGCTTGAGCAAAAAGTGCATTGTTTTCCCCTACTGCTTTGCCAATGGTGCAAAAAGCATAGATATGGTGCCCAGCCTATTTTGTGGCATACCGGGCATACAAAACAGCCATTTTGTGAATTCAAGTTTTGCAGGGAACCGCATTAAAAATGCCTATACATTATTTGCGAAGCAAGGGTATCACACCTCTTTTTTTCATGGAGGACAAAATGGAACCATGCGTTTTCAATCCTTTCTAGCCCAAACAGGTATGAGTTCTTATTTTGGGATGGATGAGTATCCAAACGCCTTGAAAGCAAAAGACCACGACGGCAACTGGGGTATCTATGATGAACCTTACCTACAGTACTTCCTCAAATGCACAGATACCATGAGGCAGCCCTTTTTAAATGCTGTATTTACCTTATCCTCTCACCATCCTTATGCCATTCCACCTCAGATGAAAAACACATTTCCCAAGGGGGAACTGCCTATACATGAGTCTATTGCTTATACGGATTATTCCTTGAAGCAATTTTTTGAAGCGGCCGCGAAAACCGCTTGGTATAAAAACACCATTTTTGTTATTACTGCAGACCATACGAGTTACAGTAAGAATGCTTATTTCTATAGCGAGACGGGCCATTATGAGATACCTGTTCTCATATACATGCCTGCCAAGCCAGCGTATATGCGCATAGATAAAACCATTTCTCAGTGCGACATTATGCCCACGGTGGCCCATCTTGCAGGAATAGAATCAGACTTTTGGGGACTAGGATATTGTGCTTTTGAAGACGGTTACAAGGGTTACTCATTGCACCGCGACAATCAGATCACCTACATCGTACAATATCCTTATGTCTTGGGAATGAATGACAAAGGTGAGGTAACGGATTATTATTCACGACAGAGAAATGCGCACGTCGTGAGCCACTTGAAACGCGAGGGTGAGAAGTTCAAGGAACTCAAACAATGGTTGCAGGCATCATTACAGGAATATAGTTGGCGCATGCGCAAAAACCAATGGTCTGCGGAGAATGCAATAAAATCAAAGAGATAAACAACCATTTTAAAGAAACATCGTCTTTTAGGTACAGTATTTGATTAAATGAATAATAATGAGACAATGGGTTACTGCGCTGCTGCTACTTTTAGCCGGCAGCGCATATGGACAAGAAATTCGATTTTTGAAGACCAGCCATGATTTTGGCAAAATCAATGAGAATATCAATTATGCCAAGTGCAGGTTCATGTTTGTAAACATAGGCAACAAGCCCATTTTAGTCAGCAGCGTGCAAACCTCGTGTGGTTGTACCACACCTGATTGGACGCGCGATAGCATTCTGCCGGGCGACAGCGGATATGTAGAAGCCAAGTATGAAACCATAAACCGTATTGGGAGCTTTCGCAAAACGGTAAGTGTGTATACCAATGCGGTGAACTCTCCTTTCGTGCATCTTGATATTTTCGGAGAGGTATTTCGGGAAGAGGTAGCGAATAACGACATGCAGATTCCCGATTACGGGAAAATTTACTTTGACGAGCAAACCATTTCTTTGGAAGTATTGTATGACAATGCACCGGACACCTTGACGGTTAGATTGATCAACGGAACCATATTTACCACCAATTTTGAGCCATTAAGTGGATTGCCTGACTATTGTACAATAATAGGCATGCCCAAATCACTAGAGCCCAATGAGACCGTAAGACTTACGGTAATATTGGACGGGCGCAAACTCAAGAAATACGGTTTTAATGCGTTTCAGATTCCGCTGATCCATGACAACCCAATGAACCAGGGATTGGGGTTGTTTGTGACGTATAAGTTGAAGCAGTATTTCCCAAAAATGAGTGCCAAGGAGTTAAAAAAGGCACCTAAAATTATATGGGACAAAGAGGTCCATGACTTTGGCGAAACAGAAACGGGTTCGATTCACAATACCGTGTACACGGTTACCAATCAAGGGAAAAGCGACTTGGTATTGCATGAGATTTACCCAGAATGCAGTTGTATCACGGTGAAGTTTGACAAATCGGTTTTGAAGCCTGGAGAGAGCATGAAGGTTCAAGTGATGTATGATACCAAATCCAAAAAGGGACAGGCGAGTCAAAGTATTTGGGTGGTAAGCAATGATCCCACAAAGCCTGAAATGTATTTATACGTGAAGGCAAAAATGCCTGAAAAGGTATACCACTGCCCTACCTGTCATTAAGATTGGGCTCCTCATTTTCAGAGGATATACATGCGTATTATCTTAGCGCAAGTTGTGGTGCACAGCCTGCACATCATCATCTCCTTCGAGGCGGTCGATGAGATCGAGAACTTCTTTGGCTTGTTCAGCGTCGAGATCTACCCAAGTGTTGGGCAAATACTGCAATTCGGCATTGGCTACTTCAATACCTAAATCTTCTAAACCTTTTTGCATTTGACCGAATTCTGTGAAACCGGTGTAGATATACACGTCCTCGTCATCCACGGCCATGTCTTCATAACCAAAATCGATAAGTTCGAGTTCAAACTCATCCAAATCTTTTCCCGCCAAGGACGTTTTGTGGATTTTGAATACTCCTTTTCTATTGAAGATAAAATCTAGAGAACCTGTTTTTCCCATGGCGCCACCGCCTTTATTGAAGTGACTGCGCACGTTGGCCACGGTGCGTGTATTGTTATCAGTAGCTGCTTCTATAAGAACAGCCACTCCATGGGGTGCATAGCCCTCGTATTTAATTTCTTCGTAGCCTGCAGTGTCCTTATCGCTGGCTCTTTTTATGGCCGCATCAATGCGGTCTTTGGGCATATTTACGCTTTTCGCATTCCGAATGGCTACACGAAGTCTAGGGTTGTAATCCGGATTCGGACCCGCTTGTCTAACTGCGATAGCAATTTCTTTTCCAATGCGGGTAAACTGTTTCGCCATGCGGTCAAAACGGGCGAACATGGTATGCTTGCGTTTTTCAAATATGCGTCCCATAAAAGTGTTGCAAAAATACAGAGTAACATCATACTCCAAAAAGGGAATTGCTGCAAAAAGGCGGAAAAGCTTGAAAATAGATGCAGATGTATGCCATTATTGAAGGCGACATCGCTTTACAAGCAAAAAAGGCCACCTGATAGGGCAGCCTTTTTTATGCGTTTCTGTTTTGATTATGTGAATTGGCAGATAACACCACCCATAATCATAAGGGTTAGAATCCAGTAGCCGGCATTCACTGCAATGTATTTGAAACCTTTGCGTTCGAACATGGCATTGGTAGCCAAAATAGGCAACATAAAGAATAGACCTGCAATAGCTCCGTGAAGCATACCGTGTTTGAATGTTCTGAAATCCGTGCCAAAATTATCCATACCCATTTTCACAAATTGCTTGGCAACCTCTGAGTCTGCTTTTGCCTGCACAATAGAGCCCAGTGAAAACTGGTGAATGGTTAGAATATTGATTTGCAAGGCAAGCATAATGCTCAAGATGAGGGAAACCACAAAGATGACCAGCATATTGGCATTTTTGATTTGATCATCCGAAACACCAGCGACTTTTTGCCATACTGTGCCTAGCACTTTTGGGTGATACCAGATAAAACCGAGGACCGTGGGAACCAGTGCAGCAAGACCGGTAACAAGAAGATTGAATTTCATAGTTTGTGTGTTTTAAAGTTAAACAAAAATACCGGATTCCTTGATAAATGCAAGTCTTCAAAGATTCACACGCACCGAAGCCACAATATTTCTACCAGGAGCACTGATACCAGAGGCAAAGACCCTGTAATTGAGATCAAGGATATTTTCCACAGCAAGCGTGAAGTTAAAATGCTTGTTCAATGCATAGGCAGCGCGAATATTGTAGGTTTCCCAGGCTGGGGTTCTGCCTTGAGGGGCAAAGTTGGCATTGTCTTCACCGCTGGGGCTGTAATCTTTGGCCAGTTTCCAGCCATTGAACAGCATAAATGCTTCTATTTGAAGATTGCTCTTGGCATATCTCAGGCCAAGGCGTCCATGGTCTGGTGCAATATGATCTAGCGGTTGTTCTGTTGCATTCTCATTTGCCTTATATCTTCCATAGGTTGTGGCGTAGTAAAAGTCCGAATACAGGTGATCCATGATTTTGACTTTTCCGCCCACATACGCGCCGCGAACAAATCCTGATGCCGCATTTTTCATTTGGTACACGGGGGTAAGTTGCCCTTTGTAATTTACTGAGTCTTGGCCATCTAAAGTGGAAGGCATATCGATAAGTAAATTGGAAATATCGGTGCGGTAGACACCCGCTTCGATGTTAATGACATCCTTTATGGCATAACGAATACCCAAATCCAATGTGCGGGTTTGTTCCGGCAGAAGGTCAGAATTGGGAACAATATATTTTAGCCCGGGTGCACTTTCAAACAATTTGGTTAAATCATCAATATTGGGATTTCTAAAACCGGTACTGAGGTTTACGGTTGCAAAAAGTCCTTTAAAGACTTTCTTCACAGCACCCAGATTAAATACAGGCGCTGTATTGCGCACTTGAGCCTCAGAATAATTCAATTTCCAAAAGTTATTCTGGGTAAATGCGGCGTTGGCGGCATAGTTGCTTACACGAATTCCAGCATTGACACTAAAGTCATTGGGTTTGATTTCATACACCAAGTTGGTAAAAATAGAAACAGCGTTGGTATTGGCAAAGCTATCTGCATAGCGCGATTCACCTGAGGGAATTCGAATTCCATTATTTACAGAATCCAAAAACGCGTCGCTATTCACTTTATTGTAAACCCATTCTGCACCGGAGATGAATTTCAGTTTATCACTCAATTGAAATTGAAAATCATAGTTTACCGCATACACATTGACTTTATCCAATTGGGTGAGCAATTCAACACTATCTAGCTGACGGGTAGCGCGGCCCACTTCTGTATGTTGGTGAGACAGAATAAGACGGTGTGATGCTTTTTTAGACGGTGTATAGGTTGCAGTGTAGGAAGTGAAATAGCGATTTTGAGGAGTATACGACCACTCGCCGAAGCGGAGCAGGCCATTGCGGGTTTGGGTGAGCCGGTCATAACGAGGCATTCCATTATTCATGGAAGCTTGGAAGTTTACCGTTGAAATCAGCTTACCGTGGTTTACACTCACTTTGGTGCTGATATCGGATTGGTCATAACCGCTGTTTTTTTGGATATATGGATCTGGGTTGGTTTTTATCACATCCGCGCCATTTTCTCGCACTGCATAGTGTTTACGCAGACCGAATGTATCAATTCCGCTGTAGTTTTTACCACGACCCATGGTCAAATCGCCAAACTTATTATAGGTATAGTTAAACAGCCATGCGACATTTTTGGAACCCATATTCCAGCCAATATTTCCTGTAAGGTTGTTACCGGCGCTTGCGTAACGCACGAGAGCCGAAGGTGTGAATGTAAACTTATCCGTAAAACGGGCTTGTTTTGTTTTCATATAAACTACCCCACCCAAGGCATCACTGCCATAGAGGGTGGAACCGCTGCCAAAATAGATTTCAGCGCGGTCAAGCATAAACGCATCGACGGTGATAATATCTTGCAAGTGACCCGCGCGGTAGGTGGCATTATTCATTCGAACCCCATCGATAACCAGCAAATTCCTGCTGGCTTCGAAGCCTCGGATTACAGGACTACCGCCGCCCAATTGGCTTTTTTGCACAAACACTTGACCTGTTTGGCCGAGTACTTCACCCATGGTGGGTTGTTGTGCCAATTCCATCTGGCGTGAGGAAATCACCTCAATTTGTCGGCTGGAGTTTATGCGCTTTTCGCCCAAGCGCTGGGCTGATATAAGCACTTCATCAATCGATTCAATCTCTGCAGTATCTGTTTCTAATTCCTGCGCATTCGCAGATAAGTATAGCAATCCTGATAGGACTGCAAGTGTCATTTTTTTCATGTAGGTTTTTTTGTTGTTGTTTGAAGTTGTCAAAAACGCAAAAACAGGAAATGGGGAAACCCCAAAACGCCCGTCTTAGCGAGTTTGATTGATTTATTCCTAAATTATCCGTTGGCAGATTCAGTGCATGAAGCACTTTCTGGCGGAGGAAAATCAACTTCTAACAAAGGCTGAACCCATTGGTCTGCTGTATTTGGGTAAATACAGATATAGGAGTCCATCACGGACACACATTCCTCAAGGGGAGGCACCCAATCGGGCAGGTTAAACTTGATACCTGACTGTTTCACCGGGCCGTGAAACTTCCCAATACCTTCATTTAGTTTTTTCTCGTGGGTATCGTTAAAAGCAGTAATAAATAGGGTCTCACCTACTTGCCTTACTTCCAAAATATCATAGCGAGAATCATTAAGATTGATTTCTATCCCTTTTTTAAGATGGGCATACTTCGCTACGGGCAGTATCAATCTTTCGATATGATTCTTATCAAAATATTTGAGTCCCTTTTTCCCAAATTGCGTAACATAGTATTTATGGGCACCTAGCGTAATAAAGAACAGGAGTGGAATCCCTGCAAAAAGCAGCGCCATGGCGGAGGCTGTGATGCGCTTATTGAAGGATTTCATGCCGCAAATGTATGTACAGATGCAATGCGATGCTAAGGCTAAAGAATAAAATGGCTAAAAATTGAAACACCGGCGTTTGTTGCCCCCGATGCCATTGCCACTGCCTGAGCTAGCGGCTTTAAAATTCCGTTTATCCCCAAGCCAATAGCTCCAAGTGATCATGAGGAATCCATAGGTATCCTTGCTATTGGGATTCCCTCGTATTGCGCCGGGCGCAGTATTTCCAGGCAGAATACCCAAACTCCTATCAGAGAGATCCGCTGCGATTTGTCCGTTACTGGCGGCAAGGGCGGTTTTATCTACATAGGAAGTAGATACATCGTCCAAATAATCGGTATTGGTATATTTATACTGGAATTCAAGGGCGAGTCCGCCGCGAGGGAGTACCAGAAATTGGTATGAAAACCCTAGGACCAGTGAAGTAGCATTGAGACTGTAAGGAAGTCTATCATTCATATAATATTGACCTTCCGTGCCAAGTGGTTGAAGCTCTACCACGTTTCCTTGGTAGCTGGTTTTGGGATTGAAGGTAAAGTATTCGACACCTGCCATCAGACCAAATCGGCGAAAGGCATTAGAACCAATTTTAAAATTCCACTCTATAGCTACTCCAGCGCCGTAAATAGGCGAAAAGAAATTAAGGTTTCGGTTCAAGCGTTCTACATTGTCGGTATTGGCATCATCCCCTGCCACGCGTCCTGCGAATAGTTGACCGCGCAAGGCAATTGACGGGGTTAAAAATCCTTTCATGCCAAACTGCACAGCTGTTTTTGTACTTTTCAAATTCAGTTCAGAAAAGGCTGGATTATCCTTGCTAAAGCTACCACCTAAGTCACCAGAATAGTTTGTAATTCCCAAGCCCGCATTGAGTTGAATTTGCCCATGGGAAATTGCACTGCATGCCAAAAGACCGAGAAAAGGAATAAGGCGTAACTGAATGAAAATTCTCAACATATCATCCAAAGGGATTGTTCACTTCTGCAAAGATAATTATTCTTTTAGAAGGAATAACACCCATTTCCAGACTTGCGTCTCAAGCCTCTGTGGCCTGCGCGGCTAAAGCCTGCAGAACGGTTATTTCCACCCAAAACAATATTGTATTGAACAGACAGGAAAAAGAAATTATCGTTATTGCGGGGATTGCCTCTAATTGCGCCTGGGTCGCTGAATCCAATGATTCTGCCATCGGGATTGCTGCGATCAGACAGGGCTACTGCGGTTGCGCCATTGCTTACCAAGAGGGATGTTTTATCTACAAAAGTGGTAGACACATCATCGATATAGTCTGTAAAGGTTTTGCGGGCATCCACCTGAAAGCTAAGGTAGCCAAAACGGGTGGCTTTAATCTTATACCCAATTCCAAAGGGAATGCTCCATGCACCCAGTTTGTATGGATTTCTACCATTCATAAAATACTGGCCTTCTGTTCCTAGCGGTTGCAAGCGAACCGCAGCACCGTTATAGGTTGTGCGTGGATCGAAGCGAAAATATCCCAAACCTGCAAAGAAATACCAGTTGCGGCCATCATATGCAGCACTGCCCTTGCCCCACTTCCATTCAACTACCGCATCTGCGCCACCCACCGGGGTGAAGAAATTGAGATTTCGCATATGCCTCTCTGTATTGGACGTGAATTTGTCATTCGCCGCGAGGCGGGCATAATAGGCAGTTGCGCGAATGGCGAAGCGTTTTCCTAGATTTTGGCGAATGCCAAGTCCTCCCATGTATCGGGTAGATTCCCAATCAACATCGGAAAGGTTATTGGCACCGATACTTGGTTTGCCCCCTAAATCACCCAAGAAGTGACTGCTACCTGCGGTGATGATAAATTCTGTTTGGGCATTTAAAATGTCTATTGCAGCTATCATGCCTGCCAGCATGAATGTGCGTAAAGTGAATACTATTCCTTTGAACTGTGCCATAAAAGTGTGCCTCCGCTTTCATTTGACCCTGCTTTATATAAAACGTTACACGAAGAGATAATATTCTCTGAAAAAAACATGAAAAGTCAAATCATGATTAACTTTGCAGCATGTTCAACGAAGTTTATGTAGCGGATGCGGTCCGCACTCCGGTTGGGAAATTTGGCGGTAGCCTTGCAGGAATCAGACCCGATGATTTGGCGGCCCATGTGATTCGCAGTTTGGCCTCTAGAAACCCACACATAGACTTGAACGACACCGACGAGGTTATTTTCGGTGCTGCCAATCAGGCGGGAGAAGACAACCGAAATGTAGCGCGTATGGCCTCGCTTATGGCGGGATTGCGTGTTGAAATTCCAGGTTACACCGTAAACCGCTTGTGCGCCTCAGGCTTGCAAAGCATTATGAATGGTTTTATGGCCATTCGCAGCGGACAAGCAGACATGATATTGGCTGGCGGAACCGAAAGTATGACCCGTGCGCCGTTTGTTATGGCGAAAGCGGAGCAAGCCTTTCAGCGCAACGTAGAAATACATGACACGACCATTGGCTGGAGGTTTACGAATCCTGCCCTTGCAGAGATGTACCATCCGTTTACCATGGGAGAAACTGCCGAGAACGTCGCAGAGAAATACGGCATCAGCCGTGAAGCGCAGGATCTATTTGCCTATGAAACCCAATTGAAATGGCAAGAAGCACAGGCAGCTGGAAAATTCAGCAATGAAATTGCACCTGTAGCCATACCTCAAAAGAAAGGCGAAGCGAAAGTCTTTGATACAGACGAGCACCCCAGACTCAGCACTACCGATGTATTGGGCACCCTGAAACCTGCATTCCGCAAAGGCGGCAGCGTAACCGCAGGCAACTCAAGCGGCATCAATGATGGCGCGGCCTGTTTAATATTGGTATCTGAGGCGTATGTGAAGAAGTATAACATCAAGCCGATTGCAAAAATCACCAGTATCGGAGCTGCAGGGGTGCACCCTGATATTATGGGCATAGGTCCTGTACCGGCGACACAAAAAGCCTTGAAAAACGCAAATCTGAATGCCTCAGATTTGGGATTGGCCGAACTCAACGAGGCCTTTGCAGTGCAGGTATTGGCGAGTATGCGGGAACTTCAGATACCACGCGACATTGTGAATGTAAACGGCGGCAGCATTGCCATTGGGCATCCATTGGGTGCTAGTGGGGCACGTATATCCACCACCCTGCTCCACGAAATGCAGAAACGTCCCGAAGTAAAATACGGATTGGCTTCCATGTGTATTGGAGTAGGTCAAGGTTGTGCCATCATTTTTGAAAGGCTTTAATCCATGCGCTATGCGCTGATACTTTCTTACAAGGGCACCGCATATCACGGCTGGCAGCGACAAAACAATGCCATTACCGTGCAACAGCTATTGGAGGAAAAGTTGGCTATCTTAAGCCGTGAAAGCGCTGAAATTACCGGATGTGGCCGCACCGATACGGGAGTGCATGCTTCGTATTATGTAGCGCATGTAGACCTGAACAATCCCTTAGTATCCGATGCGGAATACCGGCTGAATGGCATGTTGCCCGCTGATATTGCTGTTCACAAAATCGCAGCTGTTTCCGATGACTTCCACGCCCGCTTCGATGCCACGGCGCGCGAATATGCTTACCATATCCATTTTGCCAAAAATCCGTTTAAAATTGACAACAGTTGGCAGCGACCCAAGCAATATGATTTTGAGGCGATGAACCGCGCTGCGCAGGCCTTATTGGGCGTTCATTCCTTTGAATGCTTTTGTAAGGGACCCGCACCTACGGACAATTTCAATTGTAGAATCTACACGGCGGAATGGCAGGTACACGAGGACCATGCGGTCTTTGTGATTCGTGCCAACCGTTTTTTGCGCAATATGGTGCGCGCTATTGTTGGCACCTTAATGGAAATAGGTACGGACAAAATAAGTCATGACGAATTTTGTCAGCTTATTGAAATGGGAACACGCAAAGAAGCGGGGAACTCTGTTCCAGCGCATGGCTTATTCCTGACGGATGTAAGCTATCCTATACTCTTTTAATGTAGAAAGAAGGCCTGTAATTCGGGCGCTTATTCAAACTTAGCGAGGAACTTATCTACTTGGCGCTGCGAAGCTGTGCGCATATAGAAATCATCGATTCCAATCTTATCTGCAGTATTCACTAGCAGTTCATTGAGCTTAGGATCGCTGGAAATGGCGTAACACACATTTTTCTGCAGGTTGATATAGAACCAATCGTTATTACCAAACTCCAGATAGATATACATATTCTCGCCGCTTCGCTTCTGTTCAAGAAGGAAAACCGCGTCTACAGATTTGTTAATGGGCGTGCCGGCGAAAGAGGCCATATCCACCGCATCTTTGCAGTACATACCACGTCGGCGGCTATCCCAGCGGAATGTGGCATCACTTAACACCAATTTGTAATTCACCTCGTCTTTACCTGTAAGCTGTCCTGTTTTCTCAAGATTTTTAATTGCATTGGCGGCAACTTTATTATCTTCAATCATTTCGCCCAACGCTTTTTTGAAGAACTCGGTATTGACATTGGCACTTCCACTTGTAGCTGTGAGTTTTTCTTTCAAATAACTTACCACATCTTTATGCAGCGGGAAGTCAAGCATCATGGCTAGGTTAAAGTTGAAAGAAGAATCGCCCACTGGCAAATCAGCTGTACCTGCGTTTTTAAATTTAATGTGGGCACTTTCCATACCGAAATCCAAGGGACCTTCCGCATGAATTGCATGTGTTTTTTCATTTAACTGCATGTAGGACCCCTTCAATGAGCCTTCTAGCAACTTTTCGCGGTTCCCCGCCATAAAGCAATCGGTTTTGTGGTCATAGAATAAGACTCCGGTATCGTTTGTTACATCGGGGTCAGAATAGCGGCGTTTCCAGCTGAATAACAAGGGATATACATGGCTAGAATCTCCAGCGATAAACAATCCCACATATTGCTTTTTGTTGTCCTTATCCCGCGGATCCATCATATTGATGATGACATTCTTTGGATCAACCCTATCATTAAAGCGAATCCAGGCGGAGGGTAGAATATTTGGGAAGGTATGCAAGGGTTTTACATAACCTGTAAAGAGGATATTCATTTCTGTGCTCAGCACTTGTGCAAAGCCTTTATAACCAATTTTTGTATCTAGGGTAAAGTCATTGGTTTCTGTAATCCAACCTACCCCTTCTACTTTCTTATCGGCATTTACAATAAGGCTATCCAATTTAAATTCTTGTCGTGTACCAAGTACATTTACATATTGATACTTGCCACTGCCGCGCATTTTATAGCGTCCATATATTTTGGCCCGTACACCATAAATATTGTGGAATTGGTTGATTCTATTGGCTACTATTTTTGCGGTATCCACGATATCCATTTCCGCATTTTCGCGAATCGTTACCATACCATCATGTAAGAAGAGACGGCTATCGGCCAGGTCTATATGCGGAATTTGATCAATGGTTAAAGTATAATCATTCAAGTTATATAAGGCATGCTTGGCTTCAAATTGCAAACTGTCTTGTTTCAAATTCGTACTTAGGAACAGGGGTTTCGTTCCTGCAAGATTTCCCCCAATATTTGCCTCAATGGTTTTGGCATCCATGTTCCATTTGTAGTCATTCAAATTGGTGGTGTACATATTGAATGGGAAATTGGTCATGGCGTCTTTTTGGTTGGTAGCAAAGGTCCCTAAGCGGGTATCAAAGTCCATCTTACCATTGATATTATTGGTTTCAAAGGCAATTTTGGTAGAATCAGCGGCATAGATGCGCAAGTCGGCCACCTGGGCTGATGCCTTGTTCGGGCCAAAGGTCATGTCCTTACTTCTAAAGCGGGCTTGTTCCCAAGCCAGTGTGCCATCACCGAGCAACTTAGACGGTGTTTGGGTTACGCTGCCGTAAAAATCATAGCCCATTTTAAACACTTTAATGGGTGTAGGTCCCTGTGCCACATGGAATTCATCGTCGTAGGGCTTCCACTCCACGGGTGCATTTGCTGCATACACTAGCGGATATGCTGCACCTTGCGGCAATTCATAACTGTCTGCAGTACCCATTGCTTTATTGGGCAGTAGGAGCATCTTTTTAAAATTGGTGGTACTGCCATTATAGCCAATATTTCCAGACAGTCCGTAAAAGCCTTCTTCACTGAGTGACATCACCATTTCACCATGTCCTTTGCCGCGGTACATGGGATAGCCCCCACCGGGTGTAGGCTTAATAAAACCAAGCGAATAATCTTTTTGAATGGTTACATGGTGCTTGAAATCCGGGAAAATACCATCGCTGTAAAAGGTTCCGTCGAATTGCAGGCCGGCTATGGTAAAGTTATCGAGGGAGTCAATTGTAAATGGATCTACCTCAAATCTAAATTTGTCACCTGCATAGGCGCCTCCGTGGATCGATGGCTTATCATAGAGCACCTCAGAACCTTTACTCGACTTGAATATAGGATATTCCGGATAGTTTACCAGTCCTGATTTATTATTGGGTTTATCGATATACAGTGTACCATAGATATTTCTCAATACACTTTTTATGGGCAGTACCGACCTACCTGTGGTGTCGGGGAAGTACAAACGCATGCTATCGATATTGGAATACCCAACTTGAAAATTAGAATAATCAAATTCAAATTTTTGACCAAAGAAATCAAAGCGACCGGCGCGAATCATTCCTCCGAAGGCAATGCGTCTATTTTTCTTGAGAATAACCTTTTGATCGGTAGGAAGCACCACCACGTTTTGGCTATCAGAGAAATAGAATTTTAGTACCCCTTCTACCGTCAATTCATTGCTCAGCAGATTCAAGGTTGCGTTGGGCCTTGCAGCGATTAGAGAAGACAAACGTATTACATCATAATCGCGATTGCCTTGGTGAGAAATCACATAATTAAACAATTTAGGTTTAATCAATGCAGAATCTTGGGAAGGGAAATAGGTTAGGTAGCCTCCATCGTGCAAGTCAATGAAGGTGTTCTTCAGATATTCTGGTTGGGTTTTCATGAAGCGCGCATAATCTGCAACTGCAAATTTTAGGCGCTTTTCTTTGCGCAACTCCTTTACGTAATAGGACTGAATGGCTTCAAGCGGATTAAACGCCAAGGCGCCTTGAACGCGGGCATAGATAATTTCTCTAAAGAAATCTGCCGAAGCTATTTTTGCTTCTTTATCATTATTTACGTTATCAAAATCGACAAAAGGCTCATCAATTTTCCAACGTATTTCTTGAATATCTAAATCTACGCGGTGGTAATCATCTGTAAAGGGCACGCGCTGCAAACCATCTTCTCCGCGGGTAATTACCAATTTATTTTCATTAAAAAGAAAATTCACATGCGCATTGGGATGGTAAATATTTGCACTATCCAAGTACATCACAAAATACGCTTCAGAGCCAACAGCAATGCCTTTGCTGATTTTAAAAGCTTTAGAACGCAGGGTACATTTCACTTTCCCTTGGTACAGAATATTTATTTCCGTAGGTTCCCCATTTGCGGTTTGGGTATTTATCTCATTCCCAATTACGGTGAGACCGCCTTTAAATGTGGCATTGGGGCCAACAATACCTTTGATTTGTAGCGTATTTGCATAGCTAGAAAACTTAGGAAAAGTGGAAAATTTCAGGGATGCGGAATCGGTAGCGAATGTTATTTTGTCTGTAAATTTACCAACAACCTCCGTACCAAAATACTTATTAAATTTCAGTTTTGCACTGTCAATAGAATACTCAGATTCATCCAGCTGAATTTTGAATTTATTATAGCTTACTTCAACATTTTCACCTGGCATTACTCTGTCGAAATTTGACTTTCCGCTGTAACCATACCAAGATTTATCTGAAGGCACATAGAAACCAGAGGTTTCATAAATGAGCAATTTATCTAAAGGGCCTTGGCAGGTGAGATCCAGGGCTTTGAATTTCACAACAATTTTACCGCGTTCAAATGCGATATCATAATCCCCATTGGAAGCATACCATTTTTTAGAATTGTCTTCATAAATTATATTTTCTGCGAATAATCTTGAAGTCATTTTTAGAAACTCTAAGTATTCATCATTGCTTTGACCAATTAGGGATTCTGTTACTTTTTGCCATTGTTGCAGTAACTTTTCGGGCAGGTTTTTTTCGATAATGTTAGCAAGCGAAGTAATCATCAAACCGAAGTAAGGCTGCACTGTCATTTTCTCCATAAGCATGTCATTGCTAATACGCATAATGGATTTTTGTTGCAGCGGTGAGAACTTACCTAGGTTCCAGTTTTCTTTAAGGACTTTCATGTCCTCATTGAGTTTTTTATCTCCACCGGATTGAATGAATTTTTCAAATTCTTCAATAAACACAGCAGGTTCTGTGCTAAAACTCTGTGTTTGTGCCGACAATGGCAGGGCAAGCATCGCAATTAGCGATAGGATAGCACAGTGGATAAAACGCATAGACATAAAAGAAACGGGCATTCAGAATAAATATTGCATAAAAACCGTACCAAAAGTGCGGGTCTATTGCATGGCTTTGACAATATCGACGAAATCGCGGGCTTTGAGTGCGGCGCCACCTATTAACCCACCGTCGATATCTGCTTGACCAAATAGCGTAACGGCGTTATCGGGTTTCACACTACCACCATATAGAATGGAAGTTTCATTGGCAATTTCTTCATTGTAGTGCGTTCCTACCACTTTACGTATGTAGGCGTGCATTTCTTGCGCTTGTTCTGGACTTGCAGTAAGGCCCGTGCCAATAGCCCAAACAGGTTCATAGGCAATAACCACATGTGAAAATTCTTTGCGGTCAAGGGCGAATAGTCCTTCTTGCAATTGGGATTCTACCACGCGGAAATAACTTTTGTCTTCACGTTGTTCCAATGTTTCGCCTATGCAAAAAATCACATTCAGCCCATGGCGGATGGCGGTTTTCGCTTTCAACGCGGTAATTTCATTGGTTTCACCAAAGTATTGGCGGCGTTCACTGTGGCCAATAATCACATATTGGGCACCAGTGCTCTTTACCATGCTGGCGGAGATTTCTCCGGTGAATGCACCTTGATCTTCAAAGTGACAATTTTGGGCACCCAGTCCTATATCGGTGCCTTCGAGCAAGCGCGTGGCTGCTGCGAGTGCGACGTATGGTGGACATACAATCACCTCAGTATTATTTCTAATTTCATCGCGAACAATGCCGCGGATTTCTGTAATTAACGCCTGACTTTCTTCCAGTGTTTTGTGCATTTTCCAGTTTCCTGCTACTACTTTTCTACGGGTCATAAACAGGTGCAAAATTCAGTAAAATTATCTTATGATTAAGAATAATTTACCTACAAGATACGCACCTTCTTGTACAGAATGATTAATTGGATAAGCGAAGCGCATCAACCCATTGCAGGGCAAGGGCATTTTGTTCCGCAATACCCATAGCCGAGTTATCGATAACCCTATACGAATCGGTAAGGGTAAGCGGACTGTCCGCGCGGGTGCTGTCGATATGGTCGCGGCTTTTTAAGTTGTCCAACACTTCATCAAAAGTAGTGGAAGCACCAGATGACAAGAGCTCTTGAAGGCGGCGTTCTGCGCGAACTTCAGGACTGGCGGTCATGAATATTTTCAGCTCCGCATCGGGCAACACTACAGTGCCAATATCTCTGCCATCCATTACCACGCCTTTATTGGCTGCAATCTGCTGTTGCATTGCCACAAGAAAACGACGCACCTCTGGAATGCGAGCCACCTGACTCACCTTTGAAGCTACTTCTAGGGTTCTAATTTCCGACTCCACATTTTCATGATTCAAGGCAATATCAAAACGGCCCGTTTGTATATTTTTAATAAAATCAATGTGAATATCGTGCAGCAATTGCACCACCTGCTCGGCCTGCTCTACATCGGCACCACTGCGCATGGCGTGCAGCGTCACTGCGCGATACATGGCGCCAGAATCAATGAATTTATATCCCAGATGCTTGGCTAAAAACTTGGCCAAGGTTCCTTTTCCACAGGAACTGTATCCGTCGATGGCAATGTTAATGGTTGCGGTTTGCACTTACGGCTGCGAAGATGCAGATTTCTTCTGAAAATCTGACAAGCGGGCGGAAAAGCTAAATAGATTCATGTTATATCCGGGGAAATAGGCCGCACTGCTGTAGGTCAAATGGAATTTACCCAATTTTACATAGAGTCCCCAAGAATAACCTGTTACCCGGGTTAGGGCCTCAGGGGCCAATTCCTTGCGGCGCTGGTGGTTGTAACCCACCAAAACACCTATGCCTTTACCGAGCACCAATTCGGTACCAAAACTCATATGACGCATTACTTTCTCACCAAAACCCGCAGGTTTTGAAGCCACGGTTTTACCGCTGAGGTCGAGTACATTTCCTTGCAGGTATTGGTTGTACGTAAGATCAGGTTGTTGCAAGTCATGGGCCACAATATTGAAACGAAACGGCATGTGTTTAGGCTTGAAATTCAGGCCCAATTCTGCTTGAAAAGGCATGCCTTCGCGGCTTCCATTGAGGTAATGCTGAAACTGAAACCCGGCATTTCTAAAGACCATAGCTGCAGAAAACACGCTATCCTCGCTGGTGTATACTGCGCCAGCATCGAGAGCTGCGCCGTTGGCCACAAAACCCGCCAACACGCTGTATACGCCTTTTACCGACATTCCAAATGAAATTCGTTCGTCCATTGGCTTGGCCCAAGCGAGGGTAACCGCAGTTTCATTTGCGGATATCATACCTTGCTCATTCCCTCCTTCATCATAGGCCTTCATCGTGCCGTAATTGATAAAAGAAACTGCAGCACCGAAGTAGCCTTTGTTTTTGTACTGCATGGCATAGGCGGCATTGCCACTCCACACACCGGGAAATTGGGTATTGAAGTTAGACACCACTGTTTTATGGGCCGCAGGCCCCAGCAGGGCTGGGTTTATCATGAGAAAACTCGCATCTGCATTTTTGTAAGCAGGACTGCTTCCACCCCAGGCTGAGGCTCGGGCATTTGCGGGCAATTTGAGAATAGAAAAAGCGCCCTTGCCACCGGCTTGGGCCAGCGTGAGTTGCGCCGCAGCAGCAACAAGCAAGGTACAAATAGACTTTTTCAACGCAACAAAAATAAGGGTTTCAGCCATTGATAAACGACGAATTGCCGGAGAACGTGCCCTTGGGAAAAAGGCTGACAAAAAATTGACAACAGAAATAAAGGCGGATTTTTGATACAGAAATACGAAATTTGCCCCACGATGCGCGTATACCACAGTTTAGACGAAGTGCCTCAAATCTCAAACCTAGTGCTCACCCAGGGCACATTTGATGGGGTGCATTTGGGGCATGAAAAAGTGCTGCGACATGTGGTAAAAACCGCAAAAGAAGCGGGTGGAGAAAGCATGCTTCTCACCTTCTATCCGCATCCTAGACTGGTGCTGTACCCCAACGACAACAACCTGCGATTGTTGAGCTCAATTGACGAGAAAGCAGATTTGGTAGCCTCTACGGGAATAGACCATATGTTGGTTTTACAATTTACGGATCAGATTGCGAAGCTTTCTCCCTTGGAATTCGTGCGAAATATTCTGTTTCAAAAACTAGCCGTAAAAACCATGGTCGTTGGCTATGACCACCGCTTTGGCAGGAACAGGGAGGGCGATTTCACGCAGTTGCAGGAAATGAGTGAGATGTTTGGTTTTCAGGTAGCGGAAATTCATGCTTCTGAAATTGAAGACATTGCCATCAGCAGCACTAGAATACGCAAAGCCCTACTTTCGGGTAATTTGGCTCAGGCCAACGCCTTGCTGGGGCGCAACTACCGCTTTAGTGGGGTGGTAATTCATGGGCGAAAATTGGGACGCACCTTGGGTTTTCCAACGGCCAACATAGGCATGCGCGATCCATATAAATTGGTGCCAGGTGGCGGTGTGTATGCCGTGCGAGTGCATATTCATGGTAAAACATACAATGGGGCTGCCAATATTGGCTGGAACCCCACCATCAATGACAAGGGATTTTCTATAGAAGTGCATATCCTCAATTTCTCCGATGACATTTATAATGAAGAGATTGAGCTAGAAATGGTACAGTTTTTGAGATACGAAGAGAAGTTCGAAAATATTGAGGCACTTACTACACAAATCAAAAAGGATGTATCCGCTGCAGAAGCGGTTCTCAGCAGCATGTAAGCTGTTGCTTGTCCTTGCTTTGTGTGTGGGTTATGGTGTACAATTGGAGGCTATAGACACTGAGGACACCCGTTTTTTTCACGATACCGATGGGATTGAAAACACGGCTATGGCCAGCGCATTCATTCCAGGGTTCTATCCTTTTTTCGATATTTACAGCTATTGGGACACAGCCCATTTAGATCCCTACAATTTTGATTTCAAAACCTTAGGTGGCATTGTAGAATTGCCTGTGCTTGAGAGTGACTGTGGTTTTGCCTTGCCTGTAGCGGGTAGCATGACCTCACCTTTTGGACCGCGTTGGGGCAGGCAGCATGCGGGCATAGACCTTCAGTTAAAAACAGGAGACACGGTTTTGGCAGCATTCGATGGTGTAGTGCGCATGAGCATGTGGTACTATGGCTATGGCAACTGTGTGGTAATACGTCATCACAACGGATTAGAAACGCTATACGGTCACTTGAGCAAACGCATGGTGAATGCGGGCGACTTGGTAAATGCCGGACAAGAAATTGGCTTAGGTGGCAGCACTGGACACAGCACAGGACCTCATTTGCACTTCGAAACCCGCTACATGGGTAAAGCATTTAATCCGCAAAATCTCATTGATTTTCAGCAAGATTCTTTGGTGATAGACACCTTGGTTTTTGATACCAATTCCTTTTCAGTGCCTCCACCGCAGGTGTATTATAAGAAGTCTTATAAGTACAGCTACAAGAGCAAAAGCAAGAGTAAATCTTACGCGCGGAAGAGCAGCTACAAGAAGAAACGCTAAAGCACTTTTATAAGGTTTTCGTACTGAAACCCTTTCCTAAAATCGAACTTTTGTTCGGCTCGATATACTCTTCATGCTGCTTTTGTCACCAATCCTGAACTATACTTGCACAAGAAACCAACATAAACACTACAACCTATGTACGGAATGGTAAACTTGGCTGTGGAGCAGCTCATTTGTGAGAATTACGGAACAGAAAAATGGAATCACATCAAAAAGAAAGCTGGAGTTACTGTTTCTCACTTTGTGAATATGGAATCCTATGATGACGCCATCACTTACAACTTGGTAGGCGCAGCATCCGAAATATTGGAAACCCCAGTTGACAAATTATTGGAGTCATTTGGCGAGTATTTTATCATGTTTACGGCAAAAGAAGGCTATGGTGAAATGTTAAAATTAGGTGGTAAAACCTTTCCAGAATACTTAAGCAATTTGAACATGCTGCATTTTCGCATTGGAAACATGATGCCGCATTTGGTGCCTCCAACATTTCAGGTATCAAATGTCACAGAAAATAGCCTAACTTTAACCTATATTAGCGAAAGAAAAGGATTGTCGCCTATGGTATTAGGACTGATTAAAGGTTTGGGAAAAATACTTGGTTCCCCATGTGAAATCAAGGAACTTGGCAAGAACCCCACATTGGATCAGGCCATAGACTTTATTGTCCAATGGTAATATGAAAATAGAACTTCAAACCGAGCAACTGCATGCGCTTTTGCCATTCCACGTAATCGTATCAAAGGATGGTAAGATTGAGAGACTTAGCCATAGTCTTTCTCAGGCAATTCAATTAAAAGAATCTCATGTTGATATCACGCAAGTTTTTACTTCTATTTACCCATCCCCGGTATTAAATACTGAAACACTTTTCGAGAATGCCTCACCCTTGCTTTTAGAAGCGCAAAATTGCGGGTTGCGGCTTAAAATGCAGTCTGTAAAGCTAAATAACGACTGTGTTTTACTGACTGGAAGCCCCATCATAGATACAGGTTTTGATCCTGCGCGTTTTAATTTATCAATCTCTGATTTTGCCCAACATGAAAACATAGCAGAGCATCTGTTTTTAATGCAGGCCACCAAGAAATCACTGGAAGATTCGGCCAAAGTGAATCTTGAATTGCAAGATAGCAAAGAGCAATATCAGAAAGTTGTTGACAATGTACACGATATTATTTTTCAGATAGATGCGGGAGGAAAATGGACATTTTTAAATAAGGCTTGGGAAGAAATCATGGGATTCACCGTGGATGAATCAATAGGTCAATTGTTTTTCACCTATTTGCATCCTGATGACGTGCAAAAAAACCAAGAACTCTTCGCGCCATTAATCAATCAAGAAAAATCATACTGCACGCATGAAATAAGATATGTAGCCAAAGACGGCGCTATTAAGTGGATCGTGGTTTATGCGGTTCTTACTTTAGACAAAGAAAACAATTCAACAGGAACTACAGGCACCTTGCGTGATATTACTGCGGAAAAAGAGAACTTTCAGAAGTATGAACTCCTGGCCAACAACATCAGCGATATGGTATGTATCATCAACGTGAATGGTAAATTCCAGTATGTTTCACCCAGTATAAAAACAGTCGCTGGATATACACCTCAAGAATTGGTAGGAAAATCAGTGATTAATTATGCGCACCCAGAAGATGTTAGGGCTATTGCAGAGCTGCGAAGCGCATCAATGAACGGCAATGATCTGCGCCTAATCCAACACAGAATCCTCACAAAAAATGGAGATTGGTTGTGGATGGAATCCTCTATGAGAAAGACCTATGACGCGAATAATATTCCCTTAGGTGTTGTTACCAGTTCACGAATAATTGAGGATAGAATACGGGCAGAACAGGCGATAATTGCCGCACTGAAACATGAACAAGAAGTAAGTCAAATCAAGAGTAAATTTATATCCATCGTTTCACACGAAATGAAAACACCCATGACCTCTATTTATGCGGGAGTTGAGATCATGGAAAAATATGCGCAAATCCATGATATTTCTATTGATACTTTTAACAGACAGTTTAAAATCATCAAAACGGAAACAGATCGATTAAACGACTTAATTGATAATATCCTATTCTGGGGCAAGGTGGAAAATGGCAAAATCAACAGCAAAGTGGAACCCATCAAAATGGTGGATTTTATTCAGCAATTGTGCAACAAATACAACCGACTTTCCTCAGATGGTCGTATGTTAAAATTCACGACTACTGGCAAACCCTTTTTGCTAAACATAGATCCACTGCATTTGGAGAATATTGCAGGAAACCTTATTGGGAATGCTATGAAATATTCTCAAGACAAACCATCACCGGAAATTGAAGTGCACTTTTCAAAAAACACTTGCGAATTGCGAATTAATGACTTTGGAATTGGTATACCCAAACTTGAATTGCCCCATCTATTTACCTCATTCTTTAGGGCGTCCAATGTAAACTTTATCAAAGGCACTGGCTTGGGAATGGGTATTGTCAAACATTTTGCGGACCTATACCATGCAAAAATCGCTGTAAACAGCACACTTGATGTAGGCACAGAAGTAATTGTAAAATTCCCCAAATCCGCCGACTCAGTAGTTAACAGCCGGCCCGAATTGGCAAGCGAGTAAATTATAATGCCATAGGTACCTCAATCGCCAGCACCCTGGCTGACTCGAGGGCGGATATTGCTACAGACCCCACCTCCCAAATGCCCAAGGCATCGCGGTTGGCCAATTCCTTTTCCTCAATAGAAACCTTACCGTCCAACACAAAAAAGTAGGTGCCATTTCCTTGGCGCTTTACATCGTAAGAAAGCGCAGTACCCGCATCAATATTGGCTACGGAAAACCAAGCTTCTTGCGCAATGCGCACCCCTACCACGCCTTGCGGGTCAACCAGGATTTGCCATTGATTCTTATAGGTTTCGGGATCAAATGTTTTTTGGTCATAGCGCGGCTCTATCTGCCGTTCGCGTGGGAATACCCAAATCTGCAAAAACTTCACTTCTTCTGTCTTAGAGTGGTTAAACTCCGAATGCTGAATTCCCTTTCCTGCACTCATAATTTGCACATCATTGGCATAAATTACCCCATCATTGCCCATAGAATCGCGGTGTTCTAGCGCCCCAGACAAGGGAATACTCACAATTTCCATATTATCATGAGGATGTGCTCCAAAACCCATACCTGCTGCAACCGTATCGTCGTTTAACACCCGCAGTGCGCCAAAGTGGATCTTATTCTCATCATAGAATTGACCGAAACTAAAACTGTGGTAACTGTCGAGCCAAGAGAAGACATTGTGTCCCCTATCCGCTGCTGGGTGAAAAATGGATTTCATATTTGTTCAAACAAATTAATTTGGGTTTGGTTTTGTGCAATTGTGGTTCTTTACCTGCATTGCCATAGGCAAAACTAATGTTTATTCCTCCCAGGGCAATATTTCGGGGGATAGACCATTATTTGCTTCGCGCAAAATTCCTTTCACACCCACCCTATCTGCGGCCTGCATATCGCGGGTAGCATCTCCAATAAAGACCGCATTTTCGGGCAACACACCCAAGGCATGCATGGCTTTTTCTAGCATCAGGCTACCGGGTTTTCTGCACAGGCATTTTCCGCTGTACTCGGGGTGGTGTGGACAGAAATAAAACGCATCGATAGCAAAACCCTTGAGCAGGCATTGGCCTTGGAGATACTGGTGCAAGGCATGCACATCATCTTCAGAATACAAGCCCTTGGCCACACCGCCTTGGTTGGTCACTACTGCCAGTTTATAGCCCCTTTCCTTCCATGCCGCCATAGAATCAAGCACGCCGGGCAAGATTTCAAAATCTTCAGACCTCCAAGTATAATCGCCTCTTTCGCGATTTACGACCCCATCTCTATCGAGAAAAACAGCCTTTTGTGAATCTATGTTTTGCATTGCAGCGAAATAAAGTAATTTTGCGCATTCTGTTTTGAATCACAGCATAGTAATTATACCCACCTACAATGAGATCGAGAACATCCAAGCGATGGTCACGAAAGTTATGGGCTTAGAACCCGCATTAGACCTGCTTATTGTAGATGACAACTCACCCGACGGTACGGCTGCAGTTGTGGAAACCTTGCAAGCCCAGTATGAAGGCAGGCTCCATTTGATGAAGCGACAGGGAAAAAACGGATTGGGAACCGCTTATATTGCAGGATTTCACTGGTGTTTGGAACGCCACTATGAGTATATCTGCGAAATGGACTGCGACTTCTCGCACAACCCTGACGATTTGAACAAATTGATTCAAAGTTGCAAAGACGGCGCAGACGCTACTGTAGGAAGCCGCTATGTGGGTGGTGTGGTAAACGTAGTAAACTGGCCCATGGGTCGCGTGCTTATGAGTTATTACGCCAGCAAATACGTGCGCATTGTTACTGGCCTTAAAGTGGCAGATGCGACTGCAGGATTTATCTGTTACCGCCGCAAAGTATTGGAAACTGTGGGCATCGACAAAATCCGTTTCAAAGGCTATGCCTTCCAAATTGAGATGAAATTCCGCACCGTGCGCAAAGGTTTCAAGCTGGTAGAAGTTCCCATCATTTTCACTGACCGCACCTTGGGCACCAGTAAAATGAGTACCCGCATCTTCAGAGAAGCGCTGTTTGGCGTGATTGAATTGCGTTGGAAAGCCATGATAGGCAAACTCTAATCACCATTTGGGCATCGTGCAGGGTAATGTAACCACCTTATATTTGTACTGATGCTGTTTAACTCCCCGGTATTCTTATTTCTCTTTTTACCGCTTTGCATCGGTATTTATTTCGCCTTGCCTAAAGCATTTCGGAATATACACCTCACCATTTCCAGTCTTGTTTTCTTTGCTTGGGGATCCATACCCTATACTCTATTGCTACTTGTAAGCACACTGATAAACTATGCCTTTGGTTTATTGGCCGCAACAGTGCAAACACGCAAAAAACTTTGGTTGGTGCTGGGCGTATTGGTCAACTTAGGCATCCTCATTTATTACAAATACGCAGGCTTCTTCGTTGAGAATTACAACGTGCTTGCAACCTTTTTCAGTGGTACTAGCCAGGCTATACCCGACATCATACTGCCCATAGGTATCTCCTTTTACACCTTCCACGGCATGAGTTATCAGATAGACGTGTACCGCGGTTCCGTAAAGGCACAGCGCAACTTCTTTGACCTGCTGCTCTACAAAACCTTTTTCCCGCAGCTCATCGCGGGTCCCATTGTGCGCTACAACCAAATTGCGGCGCAGATCAAAGACCGCAGTGCGCAGTATAGCGACCTTGTGGTTGGATTAAAGATCTTTCTTACGGGACTTGCCAAAAAGGTACTCGTCGCCAACAGTTTTGCTTATGCTGCCGACTCCTTATGGGGCATACAGGTGCAGGACATGGCCACACAAACTGCGTGGTTGGCACTGTTGGCCTACACCTTCCAGATTTACATAGACTTTTCCGCCTACAGCGACATGGCTATAGGCTTGGCGCGCATGGTGGGATTTCATTTCCCTGAGAACTTCAATTTCCCTTATTTAGCCACAGGCTTTAAAGACTTTTGGAGCCGTTGGCACATTTCTCTGAGCAGCTGGTTTCGCGACTACCTCTATATCCCACTCGGCGGCAACAAACGCGGCACAGCGCGCACCTTGCTCAACCTATGGATTGTGTTTCTCTGCACCGGCTTTTGGCATGGTGCCAGTTGGAATTTTGTATTGTGGGGCGTCATTCACGGCCTTTACCTTACAATAGAACGGCTGGTTCCCGCATTGGGCAAATTGCCCAAGCTCCTGCGCCTTGGATTTACCTTCTTCTTGGTCATGTTGGCATGGGTACCTTTCCGCGCAGACACGCTTGAGCAGACCCTCGCCTTTTACAGCAAATTGGCGGGCATGGGGCAAGCACCTCTTGACCACTACTATGTATACATGCAATCCAATGTGTTGAATCCTGAGTTTTACACCTTGGCCGCCTTGGGACTCTTATTCTCTTTTGGTTTGGGCATAAAACTGCAGGCCTATTGGACGCAACTGCAGCAGCGCGGTTTGTTTCAAATTGCAGAAACACTCTACTACACTGCTATTTTTTGGCTATGTACCATGTATATCATTTCAGGTTCGTATAGTCCTTTTATCTATTTCAGGTTCTAATGAAAAAAGGATTCACCCATATCGCACTGTTGCCATTGTTGTGTCTTTCCATAGCCTTGCCTTGGCTGAATCAGTGGCTTGGCTTCTTAAAAAACCCAAACCTCGAAAACCGACAGTACCAGTCATTTCCTGCATTCAAGACTTCGGCACCCGATTCCTTTGCATTGGAATTCAACGGCTATATCAGCGATCACTTTGGATTCCGCACCCCCTTGATGCAGCAATATGGCAAATTGAACCTGCACATTTTTAAAAAATCGCCCTTGCCACAGACCGTATACTTTGGCAAAGAGGGGTGGATGTTTTACACGTATAACGAGTTGGGTTCTTGGGATGGTTCAAGCAAGTTTAGCGCTGCAGAATTGGATACCTTTCGTCAGAAATTCCGTTACCGCTTGGACTATTACAAGCAGCAGAACATTCAATATTACATGGTGGTTATTCCGTGCAAGCAAACCATCTATGGCGACAAACAGCCCGAGGACTTGGTGGCATTGAAGAAAGTACCCAACCGCACCGACATCCTGCTACAGCATTTGAGAAGCACCCTACCTGATTTAAAAATCATTGACACCCGTGAGGCCATCAAAGCGGCCCGCATCAAGCAAGCGCCTCGTCAGGTTTTCTGCAAGACTGACAACCACTGGAATCCAATGGGTGCCTGGTATGCACACGAGGCTATTGTTCAGGGTTTGAAAAAATACGGTGTTAACGTCAAGACCCATAAGGAGCAAGAGTACAAGTTAGACAGCATTCTAAACTACTCAGGCAATTTGGCTCAATTCACAGGGCTTACAGGCACCGCATCTGAAACGCGCTACATCTTATCTGCCCGCTACCAGCGCGGCATAGAACGCCTTGACAACTATGACTGCATTGTGCCTCAATTTGGAAATTCTTGGGAATACCAATACCGATTTAAAAACCGCGATAGCAGTTTGGCCAAAGTACTCTTTGTGCGCGACTCGTATGGCACCGACATGATAGATGATTTGGCGGAAAGCACGGGAGAGAGTCTCTTCATTTTCGATGCTTGGCAATATGGCATCAACAAGCAGTGGGTGAACATATTTAAGCCGCAGGTGGTGGTTCTCATGATTGTGGAGAACCATTTGGAAAACATCATTTACACCACACCCAATCC
>JBEIRK010000002.1:0-51653 GCA_040376005.1 Flavobacteriales bacterium | reverse complement strand
ATTAGCCTCTGCGGGCAATACTGCAGCTTGGTCTTTCACCAATACAAGCACATTATTTGCTTTTCCAAAGCGCACTTTTCCGTGTGAAACCAAGATTTGCACTTGCTTGTCTTGCGGATACGCAGAAATATTGAATCCTGTACCCAACACGGTAGTTGTGGAACCTAGTGCAGATACTACAAAAGGTAGATTTGGGTTTTTAGCCACTTCGAAATCCGCCTCACCTAGCAAGGTAATATTGCGTGAAGTTTCGCCAAATCCTGCATCAACCGTAAGTTCTGAATTGCTATTCAATACAATTCTGCTGCCATCTCCCAAATCTAGTTTTAGGATTTCACCAGACTTGGTTTTATAGTGTTCTACGGCTACGGTATTCTCAGTTTCTAGTGGTCTGCTTGCATACCACAATCCCAGACCTGCGGCCAACAAAATGGCTACAGATGCGGCAATAGATCGGTAGTTTCTTTGAATCCAAGTAACACGCAATGCAGGTTTTGGAGCTTCTGCAGCTGCCTTAAATGCAGTCCAAGCTGTATCATTGGTTTTCGCCTCCTCATAGGTGTAGGAAGCTGTTAAATCCCAAATAGATTTGAGATCTTTATCGAATTCTTGTGGTTCTTTTTCGTTGTGGTTCATGTTCACGATTCCTTCTCTTCCTTACCATCTATTCGGCGCTAAGGTTCCCACCATAGCATCCACATTTTGCTTGATCACTGCAAGGGTCATTCTGAATTGTGGGTTCTTTTTTAACCACTCTTCAATACTTCTCAATTCTTCAGAAGTAGTAAGCCCTGCGGCGTATTTAGTCAATAAATTGGATTCGAGTTGCTCTTTCATTGTACGTACTGCGTCCACTACAATACAACACTTGCACCCCCACCCCCCAAAAAAAAAGAAAATATTTTTCTATTGCGCCTGTGAAGCGGTCAAAACCCCACGTTTTTCGCGGAAAAACTGATTTTGCTTGTATACGTTTTCTATGATTTCCACCACTTTTAGGCCTTCCATGGCATTTGTCGTAGGCATTCCACCGCGTTTAATCGCCTCTATTACGTTGTCAAATATGAAATTGTGATTGGCTGCACTGCCTTTGTAAGGCCCATAATCATTGGCAGGATTGGCAGGCGGCAATACCGGCATTTCGTAATCCTTGATGTGGCAGTATTCCACTTCATTCATATACTGGCCGCCAATTTTTACAGTACCGTTCTCTGCAATAATGGTGATTGAGCTTTCAAAATTGCGATCCCAAACGCCGGTAGAGTAGTTGATGCAGCCCAAACCACCGTTTAAGAATCTGAAATTCACCGTTCCGCTGTCTTCAAATTCTGTAGTATTTGCGTGGTTGAAATCCGCGAAGCTTGCTTTGATATCTGTAATGTCACCAAAAAGCCAATACATAATATCGATGAAGTGCGAAAACTGGGTAAACAAGGTACCCCCATCTAGGTCTTGCGTGCCTTTCCATCCGCCCGATTTGTAGTAGCGGTCATCGCGGTTCCAATAACAGTTTACCTGCACCATAAATATTCTGCCTAAGGTGCCATCCAGCATGATTTGCTTTATCCAGTCAGACGGTGGTGAATACCTGTTCTGCATTACACAAAACACCATTCTATGCGCGGCCATCGCTTGGTGAATTACCCTTTCACAATCCACTTTTGTGAGTGCCATTGGCTTTTCTATCACTACATGTTTTTTCGCATTTAGCCCTTTCAAAGCATGGGAAGCATGAAGACCGTTAGGGGTGGCCACACACAGCACATCAAACTCAGGACCTGACTCCAACATGGTGTCGAGATCTGTAAACACAGGAACGTTATAGTGGGCAACTTCTGAGGAGGCTTCCGGACGAATATCAGTAACTGCTACCAATTCCGCTTCTTCATTTCTAAATACCATTTCCGCATGACGCTTGCCAATATGGCCCGCACCCACGACTGCAAATTTTACGGTCATCTGTCTATTTTTGTAAGTGTCTTTCCGCTGAGCTGATACACGGAAGTGCAAAGATTAATAATTCTAGGGCTATGTGCAACGATTATTAATGTTTTCCCAGCTTTTGATAAATTTAAGAATGTTTCCATTACCTCAGATTCGGTTGTAGCATCCAAAGCACTGGTGGGCTCATCCAGCACCAATATGGGCACATTGCGATATAGCTCCCGTGCCAGCACCAACCGCTGCTTCTGGCCTTCAGATAGCATGGCGGCACCTTCTCCCACAGTGAGTTCAAGTATATCCGACACGCCCTCGATATGCAGTGAGGCTTGTTCTATACACTGTATTACTCTTGTATCTTCTATGTTGTCCTTCGAAATGCCAAAGGCCACATTTTCGCGAACGGTTGCATTCAACAAGTAGGGGTCTTGTCCCATAAAGCCAAAAAGGGACATTACCTGCTCTTGATTCTCAACCCTGGCGCCGTCCAAGAGCACCTCGCCGTTACTCGGTGCATACATCCCCATTAATATCTTGACTAAGGTACTTTTACCTGCGCCAGAGGCTCCACTTAGCCCTATAATACTGCCCTTGGCAATGTGCAAATTCACATTCTCCAACACAGTATGATGGGCATTTTCATATCCATAACAAACCTGCCTCAATTCTAAATTATCGCTAAATGTTGGGGATGCTTGCGCTTTAACAGGCGCCTCAACAGCAACTGGCATCAACTTATCAATGGTATATCCATTGAGTTTTAAATGCATCAAGGCTTGCAATAAGCGATTTGCCGCAGGGATTAAACGAAATACACTGATAGCAAATAAGGCAGCCAGCACACGCACTTGGCCCAAGTTCTCCTGACTGTAAAAATACCCATATATCACCAAGGCTACAATGCCTATCAAGGCCACAAATTCGTTAATTCTCGCAGGGATGAGCTGATAACTAATAGCCTTCACCCCATTTTTTGCAAAGCCAGTAAAATGCACCAAAAATTTATCTCTAAAAAAATCCTCAACTCCATGGATTCTGATATCGGTAAATCCTGAGACTCCAAAATTCAAGTCCTTCAAGGCAGCTTCGCGCATTTGGCTCCCCTGCTCTCCCAACTGGGTTATTTTTTTTCGGGTATATCTGTTTACTAAAAAGAAACCAATGCCCAATAAACCTGCAATCAGTAAAAATAGTATAGGTTTATAAATGGTAAATACTGCCACCAACATGAGCACAACCGCACTTTCACTGATAATATTCAACAAGGGCAAATAGATTCCCGAAACATAATAAAATGGGGTAAAAAGCACGGTATCATTAAACCCCAAACCATCTGAAGCTACTTGGCCATAACTGTTGTTGCGAAAGGCGTATTGATAGCTTTTTGATGAAAGTGTAGACGCTATCTCTATGGCTGTTTTGCGCACATACCGCATGAGCCAAATGGCAGCCACATTTTTTACTAAGAAAAACAAAATGATAATGGCGATAAGCGCCTTTAAAAATTCAGGCTCTGATTGAAAATGAAAAAAGGTATACAAGGCCCTCAACTTGCTGCTCTTTTCTAGAAAACTATGGTCAATTGCCAACATTAATACAGGAACCATACTGCTCAAACCCACGATATCTGCCATGGCAATCAATGCTGAAAACCATGAAATAAATCGGGTGCGCAATCGCTGCTCCCGATTTAATAGCTGTTTCAGACTCTTAAACGCTTTGTTGGCACTGTGAACAGAGCTCATAGTTGCAAAGGTACAGTCAAAAATCCTTGAGAAATACCATGTTTGTATGAGTGTCCATTTTGTTTATTTCATACAAAGTGAAATCTTTGCATGATTATATGACGGCAGAAAAAATACTGGTTATTGGCGCTTGCGGCCAACTGGGCACGGAATTAGTTGAGGCACTACGCGGGATTTATGGTGATACCAATGTGGTTGCCAGTGATGTAAAAAAGAGTGACAATCCCGTGTTTGAAGCCGGTCCATTTGTGGTTTTAGACATTCTTGACAAGCCAAAATTGGAAGAGATACTCAAAAGTTATAAACCTACTCAAGTCTATCACTTGGCAGCCTTGCTTAGCGCTACGGCTGAGAAAATGCCTGAATTTGCTTGGAAACTCAATATGGATGGTTTGTTTCATCTGCTGGATGCCACGAGAGACATGGGTATTGTTCAAAAAGTATATTGGCCTAGTTCTATCGCAGCATTTGGTCCAAATACCCCGCGCTACAACACCCCACAGTATGGCCCCATGGATCCTACAACCGTGTATGGCATTTCCAAACTTGCCGGCGAATTGTATGCCCAGTACTACTTTAACCGCTGGGGTGTAGATACGCGCAGCTTGCGCTATCCTGGCCTTATCGGTTACAAATCTGCACCCGGTGGTGGAACTACCGATTACGCAGTATCTATCTACCACGATGCGCTTACTACCGGAAAACACCATTGCTTTTTAAATCCAGGTACTGTGTTACCTATGCTCTACATGCCAGATGCTTTAAAAGCTACCTTAGACATCATGCATGCGCCCGCTGAAAAGGTTAAAATTCGCAGCAGTTATAACCTTGCTGGCATGAGTTTCGGTCCAGAAGAAATCACCGCAGCCATCCAAAAACACATTCCAGACTTTACTACAGAATACCAAGCTGACTACCGTCAGGCAATTGCAGACTCATGGCCAGCAGTTATCGATGATAGCAGCGCACGCGAGGATTGGGGTTGGAAGCCCGATTTTGACTTGGATAAAATGACCGAAGACATGCTGCTGAACCTCAGAAAGCAGTATTCTGAGGCGAAATAAAGCGATTATAAACTTCCCAAGCCAACGGCTTTGCCTTTTAGCGAGGTAACTGTTACCGCTTCTACAAGCACTTTTACAATATCGCCTGGATTGTAGGACTCTTTAGGAAAAATGGTCATTACATTTTCATCATTCCTCCCCTTCCATTCGTCTTTGCTTTTCTTACTTTCACCCTCTACCAGCACTTCTACAATTTGACCAATGTATTGCTTGTTCTTTTCCAAAGAAACAGCATTTTGTGTGGCAATAATCTCTTGTAAACGGCGACCCTTGGTCTTCTCATCTACATCATCTTCAAGCTTCTTAGCCGCAGGTGTGCCGGGGCGTTCACTGTACATGTACATATAGGAAAAATCAAACTGCACTCCTTGAATTAGGGATAAGGTATCTTGGTGTTCTTCTTCCGTTTCGCTGCAAAAACCTGCGATGATATCGCTGCTAATCCCGCAATGGGGAATAATACTGCGAATCATGTTTACTTTTTCCATAAACCACTCTCTGCTGTAATTGCGACTCATAATATCCAGCACACGGGTGTTCCCGCTTTGCGCCGGCAGATGTATATTATTGCAGATATTTCTGAACCGCGCCATCGTCTTCACCACTTTTTCATCTATATCTCTAGGGTGGCTAGTGCTGTAGCGCACGCGCATGTGCGGCACTGCTTCAGCTACTTTCTCCAATAAGTCAGCAAAATCTACTGCCTGTTGTTTTTCTTCATCTGTAAGGGTCTTAAACTCCTTTTTCGGACCACCACCAAACCACAAATAACTGTTTACGTTTTGTCCCAAAAGGGTAATTTCCTTGTATCCAGAAGCCTCCAACTCCTTACACTCGCGCACAATACTTTCGGGATCACGGCTGCGTTCCCTGCCCCGTGTAAAGGGAACCACGCAAAAACTGCACATATTGTCGCAGCCCCGCATGATACTTACAAAAGCAGAAACCCCGTTGGAGTTCAAACGCACTGGATTGAGGTCGCCATAAGTTTCTTCTCGGCTTAACAGCACATTTATTGCCCGGGCTCCATCATCCACCTCTGCCACCAATTTGGGCAATTCACGGTAACTATCAGGACCGGCTACCACATCTACCAATTTCTCTTCTTCCAATAACTTATCCTTCAACCTTTCTGCCATGCAGCCCAGCACACCGATAATCAAGTCTGAATTTTTACGCTTGTTGTTTCGCAAGTGCTTGAGTCGGTCACGGATTTTTTGTTCTGCATTTTCCCGTATGGCGCAGGTATTTAGAAAAATCACATCTGCATCGTACTCATCCGTAGTCGTTGCAAAACCATGTTCCCCCATAATGCTCGCTATAATTTCGCTGTCTGAAAAATTCATGGCACAGCCATAACTTTCAATATACAATTTACGGCGGCTGGGTTCTGTGCGGATAAGACTTTCCATAATTGTTCTGCAAAGATACGGCAAGCGCGGACAAATGACCCTTTTCTTCTCCTTTCCTTTGCGCATGATTTTGGTAAGAACACGCACAAATTGCAAAGAGCTCTGCCGCTTATTGGAAAGAAATGATGTGGGATATCCCTATGAAAAAGTGTACAACTCAGCCTATTTTCTTAAACTTGCAGCAATAATGAGAAGATTGCTAATCATCGGCATTACCCTTGCTGGTTTTTCATCCGCGCTGCATGCTCAAAACTCTGAAGATAAAGGCCAATTCTCGGGCAACCTGATACTCACCTACCAGAAATACCTCAGAGATGATAAAATAGGTGCCATAACCAAAGTTTACCGCGAAAACTCAAGTAGCGTAGACGCTTGGTTGTTTATGAACTACAGAATAAAAGGTTATGACTTTACCGTGCGCTATGATGGTTTTTTCAACTCTCCATTACTCAATCCTCAAGGCAGTTATACAAACCACGGTATTGGCTATTGGCAAGCCCACAAAGCCATTGACAAATTGGATATCACCATTGGCAGCTTTTATGACCAACTCGGTTCTGGAGTATTATTCAGGGCATATGAACAACGCCAATTGGGTATCGATTACGCCATTCAAGGGGTGCGATTGGCCTATGATCTTACGCCCAACCTTAAGATTAAAGCCTTTGGCGGAAACCAAAAAGGCAATCCAGACAACCGTTTTGGTTTTGCACCCCAAGTAATCGCTGGAGCCAATGCTGAAGGCAATCTCAACGTGGGCAAGGATGGCGCATTGGGCAACCTCACTTTAGGAAGCAGCATTCTCAATCGGACCCTGGATAAACCAACCATGTCCGCTGTAGTAGCAGAAATAAATAGCTATCCCGTTTCAGAGAGGTTCATCCCTACTTACAATGTATACGGCTACAATGCCTATTTTTCCTACAGCATCGGCAACCTCATGTGGAATGCAGAATACAATTACAAAACAGCTGAGGCCATAAAAGGAGTAAACAACAAATACCAGCTCCACGACGGCCAAGTTGCCTACACTTCGCTGAGTTGGGGAAAGAGTAATTTTTCACTTTTCAAGCAAAAGGCGTCAATTGGTATCAATTTGCAAGGGCGCCATGTAGAGAATTTCGCCTTGCGCAGTTCACCTGCCGATTTGCTCCTCAACGGACTTATCAGCTACCTGCCTTCTCTCACCCGTCAAAACAGTTACAGGCTCATGGCGCGTTATAATGCCCCAGCCCAAGAATTGGGTGAAAATGGCATTCAAGGTGAAATCGATTTCAAACCCAGAAAAGGAACTCAAATCACCCTTAACGGAAGCTATGTTCAGTCGCTTGCATCGAATGGAGAAAACGACAAGGCTATTTTGCTCTTTAGAGAATTGTATGGAGAAGTTATTCAAAATATAGGGAAAAAAACAAAGCTGAAACTAGGGCTGCAAAGCATTATTTACAATCAAGGCCGCTATGAACAAGAGCCTGAATATGAGAATGTACACACCTTTACGCCTTTCGGTGAGATTCTGGTAAAACTGCCCAATCACAGAAGCTTGCGCTTGGAATTTCAGTACCTATCTACAAAACAGGATCAGGGTTCATTCGCCAATGGCATGATTGAATTCTACCTTACTCCAAATATCTCATTCTCTGTAGGAGATATGGTAAACATAAAACCTCACCGCTACGAGAATATGGTAATTGCCGATGAAATCCTGCACTATCCCACCTTCTTTACCAGTTACCTAGCGGGAAATACCATGTTCACACTAGCCTATGTAAAACAACAACAAGGGGTGAACTGTAGTGGGGGTATCTGCCGCGTGGAACCTGCTTTCTCAGGGGTTCGATTTACAGTCAGCAGTAATTTCTAAGTTTGGAAGTTGTAGGGATTTACAAATCCCAAACTGAGGTTCTTTTTTCCACTGTGTAGCGCTTAATATTCAGCCAAAAAGCTACAACAAGGTAAAAAATCACGGGTGAACCCAGGGTCAAGCATGAAGCATAAATAAAAAACATGCGAATTCGTGCCGTGGAAATACCCATTTTATCACCCAAATAGGCGCAAACTCCGAAGGCCGACTTCTCTATGTTGTATTTAATCCATGACATAAATAGCGAAGTTAATACCATTTGGCCTACAAATGCAAGTAAAAGGGTTGAAGTATAGCGCTTATTCGTTGTGTTAGCTTCCCGCCTTCCTCATAGGTAAATAGCCTATCATCCTCACATACTGCAACAGTTTTCCGACAGGCTACCAGCACTAAATGCGCATCCTTTGTAGCATTTGCATGCAGAAATATCCGTCGAAATGGAAAGAGTCCAACGGTATTTAATGCCTCAACTATTCTCTGCCCATGCAACGTTGGAAGCAGATACCATGCAACACCCTCAGGGGCAAGCAGGCGATAACTATACTTGAATAAGGCATCATAAGAAAGGCTCACTGTGTGCCGGGAAATCCTCTTGCCCACTTGTGCAGATACCAATTGATTTTCAAAGAATGGCGGGTTACAAATAATCCCATCAAAAAGCTGTACAGGTTCGAAATCTTGTAAATCGCAATGATGCGCAAGCAATCGCTGCGGCCAAGGCGAAGCCCTGAAGTTTTTCTCTGCCAACCGCATACTTTCTTCTTGAATATCTATACCCGTAACCTGGGCATTTACATAGCGTTGTGCAAGCATCAAAGCCAACAAACCAGTACCAGTACCTATGTCTAAAATACTGCCGATTTCTGCTCGAAATTCAGCAACTGCACCCAATATACAAGCATCCGTTGTGACCGGCATAGCAGCAGTTTCTTGCTGCACCGTAAATGACTTAAAAGAAAAATTACCGCGTTCTTTCACCTCAAGTAAACAATGTGCTTGGAACAATAGCATCCAAGGCCTGGCGGCCTTGGGTTAAATACCAAGGACCTTTCCCCTTCAAAAACAAAAGATTGTCTGAGAATGGCAGTCCAATTTCGATATCGTGGCTCGAAAAAAGGATGATTTTTTGAGATTCACGGGCAATTTTCTGAAGCAATTTCAGCATGTCTAATCGGCTTGGATAATCTAAAAATGCCAGGGGTTCATCCAATAGGATGACAGGCGTGTTTTGCGCCAAGCAGCGGGCGAGCATTACCTTTTGTTTCTCTCCATCGCTTAAGGCGGCAAACTGTTTTAAACCAAAGGCCTCAGCACCCGTTTGGGCCAGCGCCCGATCTGCGATTTCCGCTATATCGCTGTAGTTCCACTGCCAGGGATTTAAAAAACGCGACATTCCAGAAAGCACCACCTCTTGTACCAAACTATACTCCAAGGCGGGTGGCGTTGAAAACATAATGGAAATGTGTTGTGCATTGGTTTCTGCAGCACCTGCGCGTATGGCATGGCCTGCATAGGCCACTTCTCCAGAAACGGCCTCTTGTAAGCCTGCCAAGGTGCGTAACAAACTGGATTTCCCAGCGCCATTGGTGCCTGCAAGCAGTGTAACCGAGCCCGCGTCCAATTTCAAATGCAAATCCACTATCGGGCAATCCTCGGAGGGGCTTTGTGAATAGCCAATATATAAATCCTGACAGGTGAACATAGAAATCTGCTACAAAAATGTGATTTTTGAGTGGTGATTGCACAACTTATCCCTGCAGAAGTTTCCGACATTCCTAAAATACAACAGCTCGCTGCTGAGATTTGGCATGAGCACTACCCCGCTATTATTGGGGTAGAGCAAGTAGCCTACATGCTGAATAAAAATTACAGTACCGCATCTCTTCAACAACAGGTAGGCCAAGGCCAACAGTTTTATTACATAGAATGGCGGCAAGAACAGGTAGGATTTATGAGTGTAAGTACTTCGCAAGAAGAAGGTTTTATTCATAAGTTCTACATACTATCCGAGCACCATGGAAAACAGGTAGGTTCTGAAGCTTTTCTTTCACTGTGTGATATGCTACCTCAAATTACTTCTTGGAAACTACAGGTAAACAGACAAAACTTTAAAGCCATTAACTTCTATTTTAAATGTGGTTTTTATATTTCAGAAGTAGCAGATTTTGATATTGGTGATGGTTATTTTATGAATGATTTTATAATGACTTGGGAACGCGACAATAAAGATTCGATGACTTGACCCGAATTTATTCCATTCACCGAATTAAATCAAGAGATCACCAATTTTCAAAAAATCATTTCCAACGCCGACTATCTCTTTGGCCTCACAGATATGGGAATTGCCAGGATTTCGAAACTCATGAATCATGCCGAAATCTTGAATGAGTCATCTGGAATCAGCAGTTCGGATATTCCTAATGTTCACATAAATAGGGCCTGGCTATCCATTGCCGCAAATAGTGGTTTGTATAAATTAAAATACAATATTACCATAGCCAATAAATACTCAAATCGGGTATATATCGACCGCATTATTGGTAAAGATGGACCAATCGCATTGATTCATGGTTTTAAATTAAATTACAATCAAAATACCTTTATAATTGAATTCTCAAGTCCCAACTTTACATCCGGAAAAGGATTGAGTCTATTGTATCGACTGGTGGATTCGCATGACAATTGGGAGAGTTTACCCGCAGGGATTAATCAAGTTCAATTCAACTCCTTAAGCCCAGGGCAATATGCTTTTGAAATTCACTTGCCAAAAGGCAATGAGAATAAGACCGTAAAGGAGCTTTGCTCTTTTATTTGAAAATCCGGGGTTTGAGCTGTCCCGGATTTTTTTATTGTATCAATTGTAACGCCCCCGGCAATACCTTCATATCTATTGTTTGGCAAGGATACACCTCCCCATCGCAACCCATAATTCCAGGTGATTCCAAGGTAATCTTGCAGTGTGGCATGCTTGCAATTTCTACCATCTTCAGTCGGTTGTGCTTACCAAAAGACACCAACCATACATAAGCCAACTTTTGGAAAAATCCCGGTGGTTTAATCAACAAGAGATTCATCTTCCCATCATCCATAACCGCAGTGGGAAACAATTGAAATCCGCCACCTGCGCGCGGACCATTGCCTATTGATACCATAAATGCAGGTCCGGTATAGTTGTAGCTTTCACTTTCTATCCGTACACCTATAGGTTTGAAGAAAAACAAATACCGCGCAATAGGCAGAATGTATTTCAACACTGGAATCCCCAAATTCCATGCATGGGCCTTTTGCGTCACAAAGGCATCAAAGCCCACACCCCACACGGTATGTACCTTCACCTCTGCACCCACCTGAATGAGGTCTATTGTCTGTATTTTCCCTTGATCGATTGCCGCAGATAAACTGGGTACAGATGGCTTTTTCCAATTGGAAACGAAGTCATTTCCACTGCCCATTTTCCATACAGAAACCGTATTTGTTGCCAAATCCAAATGGTTGATTAACACATGAAAGGTGCCATCACCCCCAATGGAAACCACATGCGTTTCTTTCAACGCGCTCAACTGCTCTGGGTTATGAATCTTTTGACAATGAGGGAAGTGGCGCTGAAAAGAAGTATACAGTGCATTCAGCTCAGAGGGTGAAAATCTCCCACTCTTGGGGTTATAAAACAGGATGAGATTTTTTTGGCTCAGAATTCCAAATTAAATGCATTCCTTGCGCATCGCAAAACGCGAGCTAAAATTAAGCTGCGGCGCCAGTATCAATGAGGCCGTCGCGCATGCGAATCACATGTCTGGCATGTCTGGCGATATCTTCTTCATGGGTTACCAGAATAATGGTGTTCCCCTTCTTGTGCAGCTCTTCAAATAGGGCCATAATTTCTATGGAGGTCTTTGAATCCAAATTACCCGTAGGCTCATCCGCCAGCAATATTGAAGGATTGTTGATCAGTGCTCTTGCCACTGCCACACGTTGGCGCTGCCCCCCACTCAATTCGTTGGGTTTATGGTGCATTCTGTCTGCCAAGCCTACGTCTTGCAAGGCCTTAGCTGCACGTTCCAAGCGGTCTTTTTTACTCACTCCCGCATATATGAGGGGCAAAGCCACATTTTCTTGCGCTGTAATGCGTGGCAAAAGGTTAAAGGTTTGGAAAATAAACCCAATCTCTTCATTGCGAATACTAGACAATTCATCATCACCCATATCACTCACTTCCTTGTTGTTGAGAATATAGGTTCCAGTTGTAGGCGTATCCAAACAACCAATAATATTCATCAAGGTGGATTTACCAGAACCACTGGGGCCCATAAGGGCGATGTAATCCCCTCTAAAGATTTCCAAATCAATTTTGCGCAGCGCATGCACAACCTGGTCCCCTAACTTATACAGGCGGCTAATGTTGGAAAGTTGAATGAGAGGAGTTTGGGACGCCATTATCCTATGACCTTAGGTACTCTAAAGAAATCACTGTCTTTTTTCGGAGCATTTTTTAATGCATCTTCATGGGATATGGATTGCACTACCTCGTCTTCACGCAGCACATTCTCATTGTCAGACATGTAAATCAGAGGCTCTACACCCTCTGTGTCTACTTCATTAAGCTTTTCACACATCTCCAATATTTTCTCCAAATCTTGGCGCATAACTTCTTTGGCATCTCCTTCAAAAGACAGCCTTGAGAGTTGAGCCAACGCCTCTACTTTATTATCTGTAATTTTCATTTTTTTGAAATGTCTACACCAAATGCCACCAATTGGTCTTCAAGTATACGATATACATCGTCTTTCAGCTGCTCTGCATCTTCAATTTTTAGTCCGGCAGTATCTATAGGACGATGAATATGCATGCGCATCTTCCCTGGACTTCCTACCCAAGCATGGATGTCTAGTCTTTTATGGTTGTCTGGCATGGTCACCGGAACAATTAAGGCTCCCTTCTCAATCGCCAAGCGGAAAGCACCAATTTTCAGTGGATGTAAGGCCGGTGTGTAGGATGGAATCTTTCCTTCCGGAAATATAATCATGTCGATTCCCTTATCAAACTGTTCTGCTGCATCTATAAATGCCCTGTGCGACTGGCGCATGCTTTCTCTTTTCACAGGAATATCAATGGTTCTAAACCAAATATTAAACAAAGGCACTTTGCTCAACTCCATTTTTGCCATGAAGAAGTTAAAACCTGGCAAGTAGGTGCCCGCTGTAAGAATATCAAGATAAGAAGAGTGATTGGGACAAAACACCACCCTGCGTCCTTTGGGTATGCTCCCCTCTTGGGAAACAAAGGGAATAAAGCCAGTTGGAATACAGGATAAAAAACCCCACACTCGCCGCTGAAAATGAGCTATTCTATACAGCTTAGGATGCGACAACCACAGCAAAAACAAGGGATACAAGGAAAGAAAAATTAGGGCGAACCAAAATCCTCCCCAGGCTACCCAAAGTCGACCTGCAATCTTGCTCATGAATACTTTCTTGTGACCGAAATAAAGGTGAGAAGTGACACTACCAATCCCGTGCTTAAGCACAACATAAATTGGGTTCTTGCCCAAGTACCGGTGCCAATATTCTTATCAAAATTGTTCTTGGCCTCCTGGATTTTCTCAGTGCGCACGGTTGCTGTTAAGGCAGTATCCGCTTTGTAATACACCTCTATCGAATTATAATTTCTGCCTTTATAGTCTTTAATGATATCGGTGCGGTTAAACATCACATGGTGATAGGCAGCGATATTACACAGTGCAATCACGGTGGATACCAGCAATGAACCAAACAATGCACCCCCAAGATTTATGGGCTTATCTGTTTGCAATCGGCTGATGGCCTTGATGAACAAAAACACACCCAATGCAGGAAACACAATGTTTGCCAATACAGGAATCGCAGTTACAATGGTTCTTTCTCGGTACAATCCGTTAATAAATTGTATGAGTACCATGGAGGCCGATAAAGAGCCAAAGGCCAATCCGTAAACTGCAATCTTTTTAAACATGGCGCAAAAATAACCCAAAGCAGGGTTTGGGGAACGCTTTTGTCAGAAACCCCGTGAATTAGTGACTTTCTGCGGACTCGTCACGTCGCGCATATTCATCAAAATCGTATTCTGGCAGCAGGTTGCTCTTCACATGGGAGATGGTTTCCTGTAAGGCGTCAGAGAATTTGTTGAAATCCTCTTTGTACAAATGAATCTTTGTTTTTATGAAGTTCCCATCATCAAATTTACTGCGCTTACTTTCGGTAATGGTAACATAGAAATCACTATTTCTAGTTGCTTTTACATCAAAAAAATAAGTGCGCTTTCCTGCACGTATCCGCTTTGAAAAGATCTCTTCCTGTCCGTTGTGCATGTCCTCGTTCATCAGATTCATTGTTTTATCGCAATTACAAAACTATGGTTTACAGCGAAAAAACCAAAAATTTGTGAAAGTTTCAGCTGGGAATGCCAAATTCACCTGCCTGTCTTTCATACAATCCGGCAAAAGCACCTTTGGCATGAAGCAATGCTGACATGCTGCCGTGTTCCACAATTACACCCTGATCTAGTACAAGAATTTCATTCGCAAACGACAATGGTGCCACACGGTGGGATATGATAATTGCAGTATTGCCATTCAATGTTGCCTTCAAATTGGCAATAATTTGCTTTTCTGTTTCTAAGTCTACCGCACTCAAACAATCATCCAACACATACAAATCAGCCTTGCGCAACAAAGCGCGTGCTAAAGACAAGCGCTGTTTTTGGCCTCCACTTAAGGTTACACCCCTTTCCCCCAGCATGGTATTCATAGCTGCAGGAAAACCTTGTATATCCGGTAGCAAACAAGCCATGGCAGCTGCCCGTTCCACATCCGCGGCGCTTACTTCGTTTGGAGCTCCAAACGCGATATTCTCATAAATGGTATCGCTGAATAAAAATACATCTTGAGGAACATAGGCAATAGCCTGACTGTAGGCGGCCCTGCGCATACGATTCACATCTATGGTGTCAAAGGTTATGCTGCCCTTGCTCGGTGCGTATTGTCGCATTATAAAATGCGCCAATGTGCTCTTTCCAGAACCTGTAGGTCCCGTTATACCCAGAATCTCTCCTTTACGAAGCACGAAATTGACATGTTGTACCGCAGGACTTTGCTTTCCCTCATAGGTGAAACCCACATTTTCAAAGCGCAACTCTTTTTCAAATTGAAAAGGAAGCGCATCCTCCGCCTCTTGAATGGCAGGGGTTTGCAAAAATTCATTAATCCTTTTTTGACTCGCTGCCGCTTTCTGCACCAAGGCAGTAGTCCAGCCCAAACTAGCTACCGGCCATATCAACATATTCAAATACAATAGAAACTCTGCCATATTCCCAGTACTGAAATTCCCTTTTGCCACTTCCAAACCGCCTAGGTATAATACCAATAGGTTAGAAAAGCCAATGAGCAACAACATCAAGGGAAAAAACAAACTGTTGACCTTAGCCAGCTTTAAACTGCGCGCCCGGTATTCCTTGCTCTCCCTCTCAAACCCCTCTTCGAAAAACCCTTCCGCACCAAAACTCTTGAGCACTCGAATGCCTGCAAAGGTTTCTTGTGCGTAGGTGGTAATCGCCGACAATTGTCGCTGTATCTCTCCTGTGCGGTTGTTTATGATGGTGCTTACCCGATAAATACTGAAACTCAGCAGTGGCAATGGCAGTAAGATATACAGTGACATCTGTGCATTCACATTCACCATTTGAAATATTACCGTTATAAAAACAAATAGAATATTGGCAAAGTACATTACCGCAGGGCCGGTGTACATGCGCACATTGGAAACGTCTTCTCCGATGCGTGCCATCATATCTCCTGTAAAATTGCGCCTGTAGAAGGCCACATCCAGCTGCTGGTAATGCTTGTATAGGTCGTTCTTCAAATCATACTCAATGTGCCTCGACACCACTACAATCTTTTGTCGCATCAAGTACATAAATAATCCCTTAATGAGACTTGCCACAATTATGAGCAGTCCAAAAACCATGGCGATACTGCCCGCATTGCCCGTACCCTCAAGCACTGCACTCAATTTGGAGGCAAATACCGCTTCGTCTAGCCCTTGACGCACCAGCACAGGTATATATACCCCAGCAATGTTCGATAAGAGCACAAAAAACAAACCAAGCGCAATGGGCTTGCGGTAATATTTAAAGTATACGTTTAAGGAGAGTAGTTCTTTCACAACGAGCTTACAAATATCTGTTCTTCTTCCCAAGTAGCCCTTTTTCGAACAAAAGTTTATTCATTTTTCATATTTTGACTGGCTAAATCATTTAAATGTAAGTAATTACACTTATGCTATTTTTTACTTTTGACAATTAATAATGCAGTTTCATAAGCTATTTGTTTGCATTTGTAAATTTTTGCCAAATTGTTAAATTTTCTTAAATATTATGCTGTAAAAGACCATAGATTTGCAGCGGGTAGATTTAAGTTTTCATAGCCAGCAGGGCCGAAGTTTCTTCGGCCTTGTTGATTTTTAAGAAATGCCCATTTCAGTATAACTTAGCTGACATTTAGCTTCCAAGCATAATCATCACTTTTATTACTTCCAAAAGAATCAATATTTTGGAGAAAATTTATTCTTGTAAACGACTTACAAAAAAATGACAATTATTTAATTCTATGATATTCTGCAATTTGAACGAAAAACCCCGCTAGCCCTGCAGTTTTTTTCTCTAAACGCACAACCTTTTGCTGCTTTCTTCGTTTATCTCGTTGGGGTAGATTTAAGTTTTCATAGCCAGCAAGGTCCGGAGTAATTTCCGGACTTTGTTGTTTTACACCCTATTGGGTCTCGGCGCATGATCTTTCAAAATGAGCTCTACCATAGACCTAAGTCTACTTTGCTTTTTCGGTCTGCGCATTTATGGTTATTTTGCACCGATGTCTGCACTCCTCCATACCCTTTCTGAAATGCGAAAAGACCGTTCCCTTTGGGTTTGGTTGCTATTCTTTTGTGCCGGTATTGCAGTAACCTTGCGAAATGTGTTGATGCCATCAGATGGGCCTTTTGGACATTTTAACAACTATATCATTTTCCAAAATGCATTCTACCACTGGTGGGAAGTGAAAAATCTTTACATCAGTTATCCTACCGAACAATACGACCTTTTTAAATACAGTCCGTTTTTCGCCATGTGTTTTGGCGCCTTCGCCTGGTTGCCTCCTAAACTAGGCCTGTTGTTGTGGAACTTACTCAATTTCTCTGTGCTGGCTTACGCCCTTCAAAAACTAAAACTCCAACCCGCGCAGCTCTTGGCCTTTGGCCTGCTGTTGATTCAAGAAACCATTACCGCAGGTATCAACAGCCAAAGCAATGCCTTAATTGCAGGACTGCTCATACTGGCGTTTACTTCCTTGGAAAAAGACAAATGGTGGCAGGCTGCATTTTTTATCAGTGCAACTGTTTTTATTAAGCTCTTTGGCATACTCTTTTTTGCACTATTTCTGTGTTATCCCAAATGGTATCGCGGCATTGTGCCCGCCTTGGTTATTTGCACTGGCATGCTTCTCCTCCCTGCTATTTCAGGAGGTATTCGTGGCTTTACCATGCAACTTCAAGGCTATATGGATCTATTGGCCAACGACCACAATACGTTTGTAAAATACTCCGTAATGGGTTGGTTACAATCTTGGTTTGGGCTACAGCCCAATAAAAACCTAGTAGTAATCAGCGGACTGTTACTGCAATTGGCAATTACAGTGTATATAAGCCTTAAAAATACCCAGTATGCGAGCAGGGCCATCCTCGCAGGTACTTGGCTTATTTGGATGGTTATTTTTAACCATATGGCAGAAAGTGCCACATTTGTAATCGCCGTGGTAGGCGTGCTGCTGTGGTTTTTCTATAGTCAATTTCCAAAGTACATCAAACTTACTGTACTCGTATTTGTGCTTGCATTTACATGCTTTGGACCTTCAGACCTATATCCTCCAGCATGGAGACAACTGATCGTAATTGATTGGCAACTCAAGGTGTTTCCCTGCATACTCGCATGGGCTGTGGCCATTATTGAGCTTCTGAAGGGTAGTATTTCTTCCGAAGCCAAGCAGCCACCCTCACCATTGTAATTAGGGCAGGCACTTCTACCAAAGGACCAATAACGCCCGCAAAGGCCTGTCCGCTATTCAATCCGAATACACCGATAGCGACTGCAATGGCCAATTCAAAATTATTACCCGATGCTGTAAAAGAAATTGACGCGTTGGTTTTGTAGTCTGCCCCCATGGCTTTCGCCACAAAAAAGGAAAGGATAAACATCATCCCAAAAAATAAAACCAATGGCAAGGCTACGCGTAATACATCCAGTGGTAGAGACACAATGTACGAACCCTTCAACGAGAACATAACCACAATGGTGAACAGCAGCGCAATTAAGGTAATGGGTGAAATCTTAGGAATAAATCGCGTTTGAAACCAGGTTTCTCCTTTCCAACGGATAAGAAAATAACGGCTGCTGATGCCCAACAAAAAGGGAATCCCCAAATACAATCCCACGGTTTCGGCAATTTGCAACATGGTAATTTGTATGTCCACTCCCTCGATGTGAAACCACTCCGGTATTATTTTTAAATAAAACCATGCGTATATACTAAAAAACAGCACCTGCATAATGCTGTTAATTCCTACCAATCCAGCTACATATTCGCGATTTCCACCTGCCAATTCATTCCACACAATAACCATAGCAATGCAGGGTGCAATCCCAATCAAAATCAAGCCAGACATGTATTCAGGGTAGTCGCGCAATAATGTAATACTCAGTAAAAACATTAAAAATGGACCAACAATCCATGTAATAAACATAGCAGCAGAAAATAATTTAATATTGTGAAATACGCTGCTTATTTTACTGTAATTCACCTTAGCCAAGGGCGGGTACATCATTAAAATAAGACCTATAGCCAAAGGCACATTTGTGGTGCCAGTTCCCAGCTGTTGTATGCCCTCTGCCAATGCGGGAATGAAATACCCCAATGCCACGCCCAATGCCATGGCCAAAAAAATCCATAGCGTGAGATATTGATCCAAAAATTGTAGTCTTTTTTTCATTTTATTTTTTCTATTTTTCTTTTTTTACTTTGATTCATTTCTTTTTGACCACAGAGCCTTTCTCTGTGTTCTCTGTGTATTCTCTGTGTTCTCTTCGGTTACTCATATTTTTTTTAACCACAGAGTGCACAGAGGCTTTCTCTATCAACATGAGGTTCTGAGTACTTTACCACGGAAGGCGCAGAGGGGCTCTCTGTTATCTCTGTGTCTTCTCTGTGTTCTCTGTGGTTACTCTTGTTTTTTAACCGCAGAGTGCGCAGAGGCTTTCTTTGTTTACATAAGGCTCTGAGTACTTTACCACAGAGGGCGCAGAGGGGCTCTCTGTTATCTCTTTGTCTTCTCTGTGTTCTCTGTGGTTACTCTTGTTTTTTTAACCACAGAGTGCGCAGAGGCTTCTTCATCTACAAGAGGTTTTGAACTCTTTACCACGGAGGGCGCAGAGGAGCTCTCTGTTATCTCTGTGTCTTCTCTGTGTTCTCTGTGGTTTTGTATTTATTTACCGCAGTGGTTGCAGAGGCTTTCTCTGTGTCTTCTCTGTGTTCTCTGTGGTTATTGTATTCTTTTTCCGCAAAGGACGCAGAAGCTTTCTCTGTATTCTCTTTGGTTTTATCTAATAATTTATTGTAATTCTCTATTAGAAATAAACTCCCTACAAAAATCTTTTATCATGTCCCTAACCCTGCGGAATTCATCCATCACTTCTTCCTCCATGCCCGTAGCTTTTGCTGGGTCAGGAAAATTATAATGCACCTTTTGGGCATTAGAAGGGAACCAAGGACAGCGTTCTTTAGCATTGTCGCATACCGTAATTACCCAATCAAATTCCACATCAGTGTATTCATTCACATTGTTGGAGGTATGACTAGATATATCCAACCCATCCTCAGCCATTACCTGTATGGCCTTGGGATTTACACCGTGCGTTTCCACACCTGCGCTATACATATGCACTGCCTCACCCCCGAAATGTGCGAGGTAGCCGTGGGCAATTTGACTGCGGCAAGAATTGCCAGTACACAAGACCAATATCGTTGTTTTTTTCATGGGCTACTTTATTTACAACCACAACCTGGAGCACAGCATTCACCTGGCTTCTCTGCCGATACGGTAACACTATAAATCCCGTTTCCACTGTTTCGGTACGTTGCTATTTCTGAAGGCGTTAAATAGTCAGATAAAATATCGTCGGGCAACACAATTTCCTTTTCTTTTTGAATGGATAATTTTTGAAATCCCGCCATAAAAATATGATTGAGATACTTGTCTTTTTGAATGGCACCAGAAACGCAACCTGCATACATCTCCGCCGCTGATTTCAAGGCCACAGGCAATTCCCCTTTGAGCACCACATCAGAAACAGAAAAGTGTCCGCCCGGCTTGATTACACGAAACATTTCAGCAAAGGCTTTTTCTTTATCGGGAACCAAATTGAGAACGCAGTTGCTCACAACCACATCCACCGTGTCATTTGCTACGGGCAATTCTTCAATATCGCCTTCAATAAATTCCACATTGGTATACCCCAAATTCGCTGCATTTTTTCTGGCTTTTTCTATCATAGCTGGGGTAAAATCCACCCCAATTACTTTTCCTGTTTCCCCCGTTTCATGGCGGGCTACAAAACAATCATTTCCAGCACCACTGCCCAAATCGAGCACGGTATCTCCGGCTTTGATTCCTGCAAATTGGGTGGGCAAGCCACAACCCAATGCCAAGTCTGCCTCGGGATTATAACCCTGCAATCCCTCGTAATCATCTGTCATGATATTATACACCTCTGTACTGCAGCTTCCTGCACCACAGCAGCTAGCAGCATTGCTGGCTTTGTCTTGCAACGCTATTTCACTGTATTTGGATTTTACCAAGTCTTTTAAATCAATATGTGTTTTCATAGTTACTATGTATTTTGATTTTTAGCAGCAGTTCCCTGAAATGGGAACATAAGAATTGCAGAATTGGGAAAATAACTCCTTCATGGTTTCCCACGCTTTATCGTCGATGCAATAGCAAATTCTGGGTCCATCAATTTCCCCTTTAATCACACCCGCTTGTTTTAGTTCTTTCAGGTGTTGGCTAACGGTACTTTGCGATAAAGGCAATTCATCTACGATTTCGCCGCACACACAACTTTGCTTGGCCATGAGCAATCGCAATATAGCCACTCTAGCGGGATGTGACAGGGCTTTTGCATAATCTGCCACCTTGTTATCCCGCACACTAAACTCTTCAGATTTTGAAATTCCCATAAATATCGTATCGCAATATTACGATAAGAATTTAAAAAAACCAAACATATAACACACAAAGTTCTCTATTACCAGGAAGGCTAGAATTCTACTTTATTCTAAGGATTTCTAATAGCTTCTCTACCGCTACTACCCAAGAGATTATCTCTATTCCCGTTGGCTTTCCTCAGCTACTCTTGTGGTTTAATTTCCTTCATCGCAATACCACCACTGTACCCTTTACTTTCACTTCTTTACCCGTTGGACTCTCGGCTATTACTATGCATATCAGTATTTGCTCAGAGCTGCCATCCCGAGGCTGGTATGGTTCCACGCCTTCGTAGAGTTTCTCGCCCCACCGGTTGTACAGGCGGTATTCTTTGAGTCTGCCATTAACCACCACAGGCATAAAACTGTTGTTAACACCGGCTGGCCTGAAGGCTGTTGGCATATACACCACCAGCTTCCCATAAACTGTTATTTCCTTCTTTTGCGTATCACTACAGCCTTGTGCATTCTTTGCAATCAATACAAAGCCGTATTGGCCTGAATCTGTAAACTTCCATCCAAATTCCGATCCGCTTCGCAGGCTTCCATCGGGCAGTTGCCATTGGTACTGGTTGGCTCCCGTGCTTTGGTTGCGAACAATTACATCTGGCGAGCTCACATCAACCGCCTCAGGTATGAAAATAAAATCTGCCTTGGGACTGGCGTAAACCGTAATTTTAGCATTTCCTAGTGGACACAAAAGGTTGCCTACTTGCAATTTAACCTCTTGTATGTAATTGCCCGACATCGGGTAGAGGGTAAATACTGTGTCTGCAACCCCCAGCTTGGCTGGTTTCTGCTGCACAACCCTCCCATCACCGGCATCTATGTTCCAGTAGGCTCCTACTAAGCTTTGGGCAGGCAATACTACTTGGGTTTGCAACACTGTGCAACCTGTGGTATCGGCAAACAACGCACCTTGGGTGCTGCTTATACTTTGCACATACACACTGTCTGTAACTTGGGTGCAACCATCAGTCACCGCTACTGTTGCGTAGCCTGAGGTTGTGGCCTTAAAAGTAGGCTGGGATCCCGTTTCAACTAAACCCTTATATCGAGTGGCGTAAGATGCCATACTCTGTATACCTCCTTGGCTCAAAATTGGAATTTGCAGCACGCTTCCACTGCAAGCCTGAACACTATCCGGCAACAGCAATCGCAAAACACTTGCCTTTGGAGGGTTCATACTCACGGTATCGGGTATGCTACATCCATCTGTTGCTATCAATTCAATTGCCGAACTGCCCGAAGGCACTGCAATCCTAAACTTACCATCAGCGGTTTTTAGGCTATCTACAAAACCCCCTCGCTTGGCGTATAAGGTTCCAGAAGCACCCAAATCTCCCTGCAATGTATCTGCTATTCCCGGACAAAGTGTATCCCCGTGTTGCAGGCTGATGTGAATGTATTTGAGCCATTGACTTTTGACTGTTGTATCTGCGCTGCCACAGCGGTTGTAAAGTTTTAAGGTATAATACCCTGCATTCTTGCTCGTTTGGGTTGTTGCAAAGGCGGGGCCTGTTGTTGTGTCTAGTTTCGCAAGGCTGCTATACAAGGACCAAGCGTACTGATTTGTATCTCCACCCATGGCCGTGGCTATTATTGGCAGCGATTGCCTATAGCACCAAGTATCTGGAAGCGTTTTTAGCGCTATTTCCAGCTTTGGGTGTACCTTTATCGCTATACGTTGAGTGTCTGCAACGCTGCATCCATCTGTCAATATAGCCAGTATTTGGGTATCTCTCTGAGTTTCAAAGTCAGGGATACCCGGCTTCCCGTTCCAACTCAGCGTGTAAATGCTGTCTAAGTGCCCACCAAACACTGCAAATTGGGGTTTGTATTTGCTGTTGTAACACAGTGTTGTATCCGTATTTAAAAATAGAGACAAGGGTGCATACACCTTGATATAAGCACTGTCTTTATAAATCGTGCCACAGCGGTCTGATACTTCTACTCTCAGCCATTTGCTGCTATCTGCATGGGTGAGCAAGCCCGAATCTGAGCCAGCGGCCAAGTTCCAATTCACATGGTACAAGCCTTCTATATTGGTCGTATTGTTTATAAGCAGCTTGGCTTGCACGACTTGGCCAAAACAGTATTCAAAGCCTTGTGGCAAGTCTATTTTAATTTGCAAACTATCCAATGTCCGCACCACTATCGTATCGCGCTGCACTGCACAACCTACCTTGCTTACACTGCCCGTTATCGTTCTTGTCCTAGTGGCTTGTATTTTTAAGCTATCACAACTTTGGCATAATAAACTATCCTTTTCGCGCCACACTGGACGAGGCAGCTCGCTGCGGCTGCTGTACAGTGTTATGGCTGTGCCTTGGCAAAGGGTGGTGTCTGTGCCCAATGAAAATTTGGGTATACTATAAACATACACCTTACCATGAAGTGTGTCATAATGGCGCTGTATATCACAATCCGCTGCCGGACTTTCACTGATAATGGTAATGGTTTGTAAACCCGTATCTCTAAAAATAAAGTTTATTGTGCTGCCCGTATCTGTTTTGCCGCCCGGTAGCAGCCATTGAACAGTTTTGGGAGTATACCAGGCAGTAACCGCTTCTAACTTTGCTGCTGTATTTTGGCATAATTGCATGGGCTCTAAAGGGCTCATATTCCACTGCCCATTGATGCGCAGACGCAGTTGCGGCGTTTCTGCATCGGTGCCGAATACAAAAGCCCGCTGCGAGTTCAATCCGTAAAACTCAAAGGAGTATACCCCCATACAACCATTTTTGCTGTGTATGCGGTTGTTGAAATTATGCAACAACACAATGGTATCAAAATACCATTGTTCACCCATCCATGGGCAGCGTTGTTCTAACTTTTTTTTACGGCCATTGATCCAAACCTCCGGCTTTCCAGAGCCTGGTGCAAATACGTAGGCTACAGGCCCCTTCCAAGGTCTGCGTATTTTGCTGTTGTAACCCCAAAAGCACGGCAATGACTGGGTATCTTTGGATATTCGATCTATATCCAATGCGGGCAGCATATAACTACCATGCCCGCACATGGGCGCGCAGTACCACACTGCATTTACGGGCTTGTCAGATTCTATGTAACCCACCCATTGCACACTATCTCCAAAGAAATCACCCTTGTTCTTTAAGGTGCGGTTGCGCCCATTAATCTTAACCTTTGTATTGTTTTGCAAGGCCATTACCTGCACACTGGAATACCCCGGTTTTATCCCATCCAAACCCCATTTGGGTTGCCCTAGGTCTTTAGCCATATTCATGTACCACCATGCAAGTGTATCACCCATAACTTTATATTGGGGTATTAGGTACCTATACCCGTATTCTGTTGAAGGTCTAATTTCGGAATAATAAATGGCTTGGAGCATGGCATCCGACTCTGTATATGGAGAATCCGGCTTGTTATACTGTTTCTCCCATAGCATTTCTCTGGGGCTATGATAGGCTCCACTGTACACACGCACATCCGAGCAATTCAGGGTGCGCACTTGGGTACCACTCATATTGCCTTTGTCGGCACCCAAGTATAGCATCTGCCCCTTCTTAATAATCTGCGTATCCGGCTTACCCTTCGCTTGTCCATTTAGCAAATCAACACTTCCTGTAATTTCCACAATTGCCGAATCGCTGTTGCAGATTACCTGCAGTATTTGACGACTGCCATAAAACCACCATGGATAATTCTTAAATAGTATTGGAGTATATGAATTAACCGAGAGAAATGTGTGTTTCTTAAATTTTAATGTTAGGGCATTTCCGGCAAAACATGGAAACACACTGCCATGGTAATTTGGGCTAAAATTATTATTGCAATTTGCGTAGCCACTCAACTCTAACTGTTGAACTCTACTTTTCAAACTATTTTTACCACCATCCCACGGTTCTGTCTGATACTCTAAAAAGCCCTGAACATTTGCAGGTGCTGCAGAATTAAAACACAGGACTCTATTTGGGAGATAATTTGTAAAACTCGCAGGAATATTTGGCTTTACATACACAAAGGAAGTCATTTTTGTGGCAGAATCTATAGTAATTGTATCGCACCCCTTGCTGCTTAATTTCCCAATAAAAGTATCCTTGGAACCGCTGTAGTATAATTTATAAGCAGTATTTGCTTTTCCAGAAATATAAAGATAAACTTGTACACTTTTCTGTTCACCGTTACCAGATGGAACAATAGTATTAAGGCTTGGATAAGATACAGAGTAAACATATTGCCCCACGAGTTTATGAAATGAAATAACACTCAATAAAACAAATACAAAAATGTTATTTCCCATTTCTAAAAATCTTGTAATATTAAATCAAGCCCGAATTACCCTTAGTTATAAGACCCACTGCAAGCACTTCCAGTCATTGGTCTATTATGCACGTCGTCTCTAGGCACTCCAATCGCTTGGTTATCCACTGAACCCCAATTGCCCGGGTTAGAAGTATTTGGATTCGTATTCAAACTAATGTCCGTTTCTGAGGCAAAAGCATCACAATTGCTGCCATCGCCGGTACCAGCTATGGTACATCGTATTCTAAGTTGATGTTGATTATTGTTTGTAGAAGGATTCGGGATTTGTGGCCATGCCCAAGCACTCTGCTGATTCTCACCATCATACCATGTTACATGAAATTGGGGCGTATGGTAAGACGCTAAGTAACAAGTAGTGGAATTATAATAATAGCTAAGCTGCGCATCTACTGCATAAAATCCAGTTCCAAATATAGTTGAATAACCGTTGCTATTGCCCAAATAAACATCTATATCTCCAAAGGTTTGGTTCACAGGATCAAAATCAACAGAAAAAAAATTGTATCTGTTGCTTACGCCAGGTGAAGTAAAATAATAATTATCTGCCCAGCCTGTAATTCTATAATTTCCGTTGTTTAATATAGCTATTGAATAGGGCCTTACATTGTGCACTTTAAATGTATAGGGATAAGTAATGCCTATTCCTTCCCAAGTGCCTTCTAATACCCCATTTCCACTAAAATCAACTTGCCATATTCGGGCCTCCTCTGCACTTAAATCGGTAGACGAACTGCCTACGGTTGTGATTAATTCTTCATTTACGTCGATTAATAAATCTGCAGGTATCATTTGCTCGGTCGTACTGGCATCCAATTGTTTCATCCATGTTTGCGTTAAAGCGCCAGAACTGAGTGTAAACCTTGCCATAAAAACCTTAGGGTAATATTCCAAACCTGGCATTCTGTTTATTTCTGCGGTTAAATTTCCAGCAACTGCTACATATTCATTAGTTCCATCATCCCATATTTTAAGGCATTTTGCATTGTCAAAACGAGGCACATTGCCTGCTGAAGGGACAGAAGCAGGAAATTCATAGGTATTTTGAGCAGTAAATGAACTATTCATCACCATAATTACGGCCACTCGTGTACTGCAAGTTAGTCCTAAATTGGAACTGTTAAAACCGCAGGTAATAATGTCTCCACTTAGAGGCGCAATGGCCATATCCCAGTATTGATAATAACCACTTAACAAGTGAACGGAAACAAAGGCCAAAGCGTTGTCCAATTCTATAATATAAGAAGAAACCATGCTTACATTGGCTGGATTGTGTGCAGTTGCCAATACCAAATAACGATCATTGGCTCCATCCGCTATAATGCGATGAAGCTCAAAACGCTGAACATAATTATTAAATGGCGCAGGCGATGAATTTCCATATTCGAAATAATGTTCACTACGATTAACATCATTCCCATTATCATCCGTTTCAAGGAATTTCATTTCATATTTATTAAATGAAGTCAAATTCGGACAAAGCCAATAACTGGCGGTAACAATACCATCATTTGTCAAATTACGGCAAATTATTGGGCTTCGGCAGGTGCCCTCCTCATTGGTACCAGTGCTTTCCCACACCTTATTCCAAGCTTTTAAGGAAGTCACACAACTTAAAATGGCAATAGACAGCAAAAGCCATCCCTTGCAACTGTTGTTCCAAGTTGGAACTGATTGTGGATTCATGATTTTCATATTTTGGGTAAATATTTTGCAAATGCAAGATAACAAAATAAATCAAAAAAGCAAATTTACACAAAATCAAATGTGCTATTTTACCTCAACCCTCTTATTTGCAAATACAAAAAGTGTTTTTAAAGATCTCAAATCAAAACCTTTGCTTTTTTGCTCTTTCTCTGCTTTCTTTTCAAGTTACTTCAGGAATGTGAAGCTTGAGCAACTGTTATAATCAATAAAAAAACCCGACCTAGGCCGGGTTTTTTATGGATTACAATTTATTAGTTACGTGGACCTCTGTCGCCCCCGCGGTTGTCTCTTGGACCACGGTTTTCGCGGCCACCACGGTCTCCACCTTCACGTCTTTCACGCTTTTCAGGTTCTACATAACCCTCAGGCTTTGGCAATAAAGCTTTGCGGCTCAAACGGTATTTGCCCGTCTTCTTGTCAACCTCGATAAGCTTTACTTCCAACTCTTGTCCTTCGGTGAATACACCTTCCATGCTGTTCACACGGTCGTAAGAAATTTCGCTGATGTGCAACAATCCATCTTTGCCTGGCAGAAACTCAACAAAGGCACCGAAATCCATAATGTTTTTCACTTTACCCTTGTAAACAGAACCCTCTTCAGGAACCTGAACAATACCTTTTACAATATTCACAGCCTGCTGCATGCTATCTCCATTGGCCGACAAGATTTCTACAAAACCTTTGCCTTCGCGTTCTTCAATGCTAATCGTAGTGCCTGTTCTTGCTTGAATGTCTTGAATGATTTTACCACCCGGTCCGATTACCGCGCCAATAAACTCTTTATCAATAACAATCACCTCTACACGTGGAGCATGTGGCTTCAAATCAGCAGCGGGTTGGGTAATGGCTTTGTCCATTTCTCCCAAAATATGTAATCTGCCTTCTCTAGCTTGGGCCAAGGCCTTTTCTACCATTTCCCACTTCAGACCATTGATCTTAATGTCCATTTGGCAGGCAGTAATTCCATCCTTGGTACCTACTACTTTAAAGTCCATATCCCCAAGGTGATCTTCATCGCCCAAAATATCACTTAATACTGTGTATTTGCCTGTATTCTCATCGGTAATCAAACCCATAGCAATACCGCCTACTGGCTTTATCAATTTGATACCGCTATCCATCAATGCCATAGAACCTGCGCACACCGTAGCCATAGAGCTAGAACCATTTGATTCTAAGATATCAGATACAATACGGATTACATACGGCACATCCTTTGGTAACATGGCTTTCAAACCACGCAATGCCAAGTTACCATGCCCGATTTCACGGCGTCCTGGACCACGGTTGGGTCTAGATTCACCTGTGCTAAATGCAGGGAAGTTGTAGTGCAACATCAAACGGCTATATCCATGCAACATAGGTGCATCCAGGAGTTGCTCGTCCAATTTACCACCCAAAGTAACTGTGGTCAATGATTGGGTTTCACCACGGGTAAACACCGCTGAACCGTGTGCTACTGGGAGATAATCAATATCGCAATTGATTTGACGTACTTGATTGGTCGCGCGGCCGTCGAGGCGTTTTGCACTTTCAAGAATCATTTCACGCATTTGGTTATACTCCGCCTCGTGGTAGTATTTTTTCGCCAAACGCGTCAAACGATCTTTGTCTTCTTGTCCTTCAAACTGTTTTACGTATTCAGAAATGATGGCTTTGAATGCATCGGTGCGTTCTTTTTTGCTGCTGCCGCTTTCACATACTGCGCGAATGGCAGCTGAGTTGTCGGCAATCACTTTCTCACGCAGTTCAGCATCATTGTCTTCGTGGTTATACTCACGCACTGGCTTGCGGCCGCCCATTTGCTCTAGGAATGCCAATTGTGCAGCACACTGCTTTTTAATGGCTTCATGACCAAACTTAATGGCTTCCAAGAATTCAGCTTCACTGATTTCAGCCATTTCACCTTCTACCATGTTCAAGTCATGCGCTGTGCCACCTACCATCATATCGATGTCTGCACGGTCCAATTGTTCTTTAGTTGGGTTAATCACAAACGCACCATCTACACGTGCCACGCGCACTTCACTGATAGGTCCTAAGAAAGGAATATCAGAAAGCATCAAGGCAGTAGAAGCGGCCAATCCAACATAAGAATCTGGCAAAATATTCTCATCACTGCTGATAAGGGTAATCATCACTTGGGTATCCGCATGATAATCTTCAGGGAACAAGGGGCGCAAGCAGCGATCCACCAAACGGCTGATCAAGATTTCGTAATCACTCAATCTTGCTTCACGGCGCAAAAAGCTACCAGGGATGCGGCCTACAGCTGCGAATTTCTCTTGGTAATCTACACTAAGGGGAAGAAAATCAATACCTTCTCTAGCGTCATAGTTACTTACTACGGTCGCCAACAACATGGTTTTACCCACTTTTACAACGCATGAGCCATGGGCTTGACGCGCCAACTTACCGGTTTCAATCTCAATGAGTTGACCATTGCCGGTGTCAATGGTGGTTTTATATATCTGTGTCATTTTTAAATTTCTTTTAAGCAAAAAACCCCGTTTCTTCTTGCATTGCTACAAGAGGAACGGGGCTTTTCTTTATAATATCCGTAAAGGATAGAGAAACTTACTTTCTCAGTCCAAGTTCTTTAATCAAAGCACGGTATTTGAAAATATCCTGCTTTGCAAGATAGTTCAACAGGCTGCGACGCTTACCTACCAGCTTAATCAAAGAAAGTTCTGCGCTTTTATCTTTGCGCTGCTCTTTCAAGTGTCCGCTGATGTGGTTGATGCGCTGGGTAAACATGGCTACCTGAGCCTCAGTGCTACCAGTGTTCTTCTCAGATCCACCGAATTTCTTAAATATGTCTTTCTTACTTTCTGCAGTCAGTTGCATGGTATTTCGTCAAATGGGCTGCAAAGATACACATTTTCTTCACATCTCACATAAAAATTGGAAATTTTCCAAAATGTAGCCGTCTCAACCCTTAAAACAAATCACATTTAATACTTGTACGACCATTTTCATTTTGAAAATAGACTCAAAATTCCCTTTCTTTGAACTATGAAGCAAACGAATACAAAACTATTTTTATGCCTTGCGTTGACCTCAATCCTTGCTGTGGGTTGCCGCACTTATGTGAATACTCCTTCTTATGGAGGCAACTTCCCTGAAAAAACCAGTTCTAAGCCTAAGGTTCAGGTTCAGACCCAAGAAGCTCCGCAAACCTTGGACAACAACAATGTGGATGAGAATAAAGCAGAAACACCCTCTGCCCCAATCGTGACAGAGACCCCTGCAGTTCAGCCGAATAAGAAAGTTAGAAAGTCTTTTCTACAAGCCATTCCCCAGCGCAAATACACAGATACGCCCGCCGCGCCCCAACCCGACCAACTCCCCATAGAGAAGAATGCAAATATTGGTTTTTGGATGGTAATTGGCAGTTTGATTGGCAGTTTCCTACCCTATGTAAATATATTGGCTGGATTTGCAATGATTGCGGGCTTTGTATTGGGCATCATTGGCCTAAGCAATATTAAAAAGAATCCCGGGAAATACAGAGGCCGTGGCAAAGCCATTGCGGCGATTGTAATACCCATAGTAATCTTAATTTTGGGTATCATTCTCTTAGCCTTGCTCTTTCTAGCATTTGCTACCGTGTAATAGATAAGCATCACCACCTCTGCCTGACGCGGAGAGAATATATTTTCTATTTGCTATCTTCGCGGCATGTACGGAGAATTTAAGCAGTTCCTTAAATCAGAACTAGAGTCGATTGAAGAAGCAGGACTCTATAAGCGCGAACGCATTATTACCACCCCTCAAGATGCCGTTATTCGGCTTAGTGACGGTAGCGAAGTGATAAACTTCTGTGCCAACAACTACCTTGGATTGAGCAGCCACCCGCGCATCGTGGATGCGGCAAAACGCGCCATAGACACCCATGGTTTTGGCATGAGCTCCGTGCGTTTTATCTGCGGTACCCAAGATATTCATAAAGAGCTTGAAGCCAAAATTGCCGAATTCTACGGCACTGAAGATACCATTCTCTATGCAGCAGCCTTTGATGCCAACGGCGGCGTATTTGAACCCCTGCTGGGTGAGCAAGATGCCATCATTAGCGATTCCCTAAACCACGCCTCTATTATTGATGGGGTGCGCCTGTGCAAGGCGATGCGCTACCGCTACGGCAATAATGATATGGCTGACCTTGAGGCCCAATTGCAGGCAGCAGATCAAGCTGGTGCGCGGTTTAAACTTATTGTTACCGATGGCGTATTCAGCATGGACGGCTATGTAGCCCAATTGGATAAAATCTGCGACCTTGCAGATAAATACAATGCCATGGTGATGACCGATGAATGCCACGCAGCAGGATTTATAGGTAAAACAGGCCGTGGTGTTCCAGAATATTGCGATGTTATGGGCCGTGTAGATATTATTACCGGCACCTTGGGCAAGGCCCTAGGCGGCGCTATGGGAGGCTATACCACAGGCAGAAAAGAAATCATTGACATGCTTCGCCAACGCAGCAGACCCTACCTTTTCTCCAACTCTTTGGCTCCAAGTATTGTGGGTGCAAGTTTGGAAGTATTTAAAATGCTCACCGAAACCACCGCCCTGCGCGACAAACTGGAAGACAATGTAAAACGCTTCAAAGCAGGTGTTAAAGCTGCAGGATTGGATTATAAAGACGGCGAAAGTGCCATCGTTCCGATTATGCTGTACGATGCCAAATTAAGCCAAGTTATGGCAGAAAAACTCCTTGATGAGGGCATCTACGTGATTGGTTTCTACTACCCGGTAGTGCCTAAAGGTCAAGCGCGTATTCGTGTGCAACTTTCAGCAGCACATGAACCCGAACATATTGATAAGGCTGTTGCTGCGTTTGCCAAAGTAGCAAGAGAACTCAATATTATCTCTTAAAGTATGCTTCAAAAAAACAAGTGGATTGACGCGATAGCGCTGCTTGTTTTGCTCTTGTTTACCTGGTTGCGGGTTTCGGGTTTAATCTCTAGGGTTACAGACCCAGACCCAGGCTTATTCCAATCTTTTGCTTGGCAAATGCAGCAAGGGAAAACGCTGTATGCTGAAATATGGGACCATAAACCCCCACTTATTTATTACCTAAATTTGGCATTCATCACCTTATTTGGGCCTACAGAAAATGCCATCGCTTATGGGAGTTTGTTTTTTACTCTCTTGCAAACAGCAGTAGTATTTTTTATCCTTAAAAAAATTACACACGATATTATCGCCTCATTTACAGGTACTGCTTTATTTATTTGCACATTTTTTTCTGTGTTTCTACTTGGAAGTGGTAACTATACCGAGCAATACGGGGTTTTATTCAGTAGTGCTAGTTTGTTATTTTTTATACAATATATATCTACTAAAGATATTCGATTCGTAGTAGGCTCTGGTATACTTTCAGGAATTTCTATTTGGTTTAAAGAACCTTTTATTTTTTCAGCTGTTCCGCTAGGCATATACCTATTGGCTCTATCCATCAAGAATAAAAGTGAGTGGCGCGGTTTTATTGCCTATTCCTTGTCTTTTTTGGTCCCAGCCCTGTTCATATGCAATGCATTGGCACTGACAGGGAGCTGGCCTGGATATAAAGAGCAACTCCAGTATAGCAGGCACTATGCGGCCTTATTGCATTATGTCCCATTTGAAGTTAAAATGGGCCATAATTTCAAATACTTTTTTGGTGCGTTTCAGATAAATCATTGGGTAGCTTTTGGCATTTGGTGTATCGCACTTATTTCCCTGTTATCACAGCGTAAATTTAGAATAATAGGAATGCTATTATTGGGACAACAACTCTTTGACTATGTTGCAGAAGGCATGTCAGGAAGCTATTTTTTTCATTATTATATACAAGGTTTTCCAAGCACCTTAATCATCATAATTTCAGGATTATGTCTTATTCCTGCTCGCTTCCCCAAAATCGAAAGGCCTGTGTTAAGCTATGTGTTTTCTGCCGTTATTTTAATATATATATTCATCGCCAAAAATCCGTTTGAAAATATTAAATTTATTCCAGAAAAAGAATACAAAGATCCTGTTGTTGAATATTTAAATACGTACGAATTCCAGACCCCACGCCATGTAGCCATAGCCAGCAAAGATATCGGAGGCTATTTGCTGCGCGCCCGGGGAGATGCCAAACTTCGCTATTCCATTCCCTACCCCTTTCATTGGGTTCGAATCCCAGGTAAAAAGTTCAAGTTTCAACTGGACGAAATGGTCCAAGAATTCATGGCTGATAAACCCAAATATGTAATCCGTTCTGAGAACTGGGCTGAAATGTATACAGATAGTGGATTGGATACCGTAATCTGCAATGAATATGCAGAAGTAGCAAGTACCCCATTGTCGACGGGTGGCAAAGTTACACTGCTGCAGCGCAGACAGTAAGCAAAAATTCTGGTCAGTGTATTTTCATCATTTTCCCCACAATATTTTAGGTTAAAACCCTTAGGGTAAGAAAGCCTGCAAGATGAAAATTCTCCATTCATTTCTGTTTGAATTTTGTAATTGAGAAAAAATAATGCATTTTGCGTATTCGTCTGAAAATCAATTATGGGATTGTTTACTAAAAAACCAATACACACGCTGTATGCGGATGCCGTAGCCGGCACCAACCAACTCAAACAAACCTTAAGTCGCAGAAGTCTTATTGGCTTAGGTATTGGCGCCATTATTGGTGCCGGATTGTTCGTTAGAACCGCTGCTGCTGCTGCGCAGAATGCGGGCCCCTCTGTTACGTATGGCTTTATATTGGCCGCCATTGGTTGTGCATTAGCCGGCCTTTGCTATGCCGAACTTTCATCCTCAATTCCTATTGCGGGCAGTGCATACACCTATAGCTATGCCACAATGGGTGAGCTTTTTGCATGGATTATTGGTTGGGACTTGGTCTTGGAGTATGCTGTAGGTGCCGCAACTGTGGGCATCGCTTGGAGTGAATACTTAAATAACCTGTTGGTCAATGTCTTTCACGTCAAAGCCGTCGCATATGAATGGTGCCATAGCCCATTCGAAAAATCTGCAGGCGGGGTGCGTGGTATCTTGAATTTGCCTGCCTTTGGCATTGTAACCGTGTTGAGTCTTCTGTTGATTCGCGGTACCAAAGAGTCGGCTTTCTTTAACAACCTCATTGTTGTGGTGAAAGTAGCTATTGTACTACTCATCATCAGTATTGGCTGGGGCTTTATGCAGCCTGCCAACCACACCCCATATATACCAGAGCCTACTACCTATGTGGATCCCCAGGGTATTTCACACCATTTTGGAGGATTTTGGGGCATAGTAGGTGCTGCCGGTGTGGTATTCTTCGCCTTTATTGGATTTGATGCCGTAAGTACTGCTGCACAAGAGGCAAAAAACCCAGGCAAAGACATGCCTTGGGGCATTTTGGGCTCGCTAGGTATTTGCACCATTCTTTACATTTTATTTGCACACGTACTTACCGGTGTGGCCACAGTAGAAGATTTCAGAACCACAGGTAAAGAAGCTTCTGTAGCCTTTGCCATCAATAAATACATGCCCGGTTTTCATTGGTTGGGCAATTTCGTAACTATAGCCATTCTTGCGGGTTTCAGCAGTGTAATTTTGGTTATGCTTTTGGGGCAATCTAGGGTGTTTTACAGTATGGGTAACGATGGTTTATTGCCAAACTTCTTTAGCGCCATTCACCCTAAGTTTAAAACCCCATACAAAGCGAACCTAATTATCATGGTCATTGTAGGTTTGTTTGCTGCATTTGTACCTGGTGATATCGTAGGTGACATGACCAGTATTGGAACCTTATTTGCCTTCATACTTGTGTGTGCAGCAGTAATTATTCTGCGCAAAACTGATCCTGATTTGCCACGCAAATTCAAAACCCCCTTGGTTCCTTTGTTGCCTATTCTCGGAATGGTTGTGTGTTTCCTCATGATCTTGGGATTGGGCTGGACCAACTGGTTGCGTTTGGTAATTTGGCTTGATTTGGGCTTTTTGATTTATTTTGGTTACAGTATTAACAGAAGTAAATTGCACCATGCCAGCAATTTTAAAATGAATAAAACACCATTCTTGGTAGGCGTGAGCATGATTGCGCTTACCCTCGGCATTAACTATTTTGTTCATTTCCCTGTCTGGCTTGAATTGTCCATTTGGTCGGCCATAGGCGTCGTAATTCTTACCTTGGGAATTATGCAAAAGTCCTCTGACCCAAACCATACCATACTTAACTCTGACTAATTTTATGAATAAAAAACTCACTGCCCTAGACGCAACTTTAATTGTGTCTGGCAGTATGATTGGCAGCGGTATTTTTATCGTAGCTGCCGATATGAGCCGATTGCTCGGTTCTGCAGGATGGGTGCTCGTGGCTTGGCTTGTCTCAGGACTTTTCACACTGCTTGGTGCACTTACATACAGCGAACTGGCAGGCATGATGCCAAAGGCAGGTGGCCAATACATGTATATCCAACGCGCCTTCGGGAAACTCGCGGGATTTGTCTATGGTTGGTCGGTATTCACCGTTATTCAAACCGGTGTAATTGCCGCTGTAGCTATGGCTTTCGCCAAGTACCTAGGCGTGTTTGTTCCCGCCCTAGGCGATGGCAAGGATGGCATCCTGTTTAGCATAGGTTCAGGTGCTGATGCCTACAACTTTACCCGCGGTAAAATTGTTGCCATTTTGTTGGTACTGTTTTTAACATGGGTAAATAGCCGTGGAGTGCAGGAAGCCAAATGGATTCAGAGGATTTTCACATTTACCAAATTGCTAGCCCTTTTCGGTCTTATACTCTGCGGTTTTTACTTCGCATCTCAATTTGATTTTTTCAGCAACAACTGGAAAGAGGCATGGAGTGCCGCAACATACGTAACATCCGAGAACGCTACCACAGGCAGCTGGCAACCCATAGGTGGCTGGGGCATTGCAGGTGCTCTCGGTATCGCTATGGTGGGTTCACTGTTCAGCAGTGACGCCTGGAATAACGTAACCTTTATTGCTGGTGATATCGAAAACCCTTCGAAAAACATTCCAAAAAGCTTGTTTGCCGGTACCTTAATCGTTACCGTAATTTATGTACTTGCCAATGTGGCGTATATGAGCCTGTTACCGCTTCAGGGTGGTATATTTCCAAGTATTGAAGCACAAGGCATTTCACATGCCGTAAATGACCGTGTAGGCTCTGCAGCTGCGTCAATGATCTTAGGCAGCAACGGTGAATTGTTGATGGCTGCACTCATTATGATTTCAACTTTTGGCTGCAACAATGGCCTTATTCTCGCAGGTGCAAGACTCTACAAGGCTATGGCAGACGATGGATTGTTCTTCAAAAAAGCAGCACAATTAAACAAAAATAATGTACCCGCCTCCGCCTTGTGGATTCAATGCGTTTGGGCTTCTGTGCTTTGCCTTTCGGGTACTTATGGCCAATTGCTTGACTACTGCATTTTTGCAGCCCTAATTTTCTATATCATTACTGCTGCTGCGCTTATCGTATTGCGCAAAAAAGAGCCTGAAGCTGAACGTCCATACAAAGTATTGGCCTATCCTTGGGTTCCCCTTCTTTTTATAGCCATTGCCCTATATGTGGGCTTAGATATCTTGTGGTTCAAAACACTTACAGCCTCCATTGGTCTGGGAATTGTTGCCTTGGGAATACCCATCTATTGGTTTATACAAAAGAATCAAAAGCATGCCGAATAAGGTATACATAATCTATTACAATGCTAAATGTGGCAAATGCAGAACCGCAAAATCTGCACTGGAATCCGCGCATTTAGCATGTGAAATTACTGAGTATCTTAAAGCAGTTCCAGATAAAAATACCCTGAAAAAAGTATTCACTTTACTCAGGAAAAACCCCCTAGAAGTGATTCGAAAAAAAGAAGATATTTTTAAGGAATTATACGCCGGCAAATCCCTTTCTGATGATCAATGGATTGATGCGATTATAGAACATCCCATACTACTCGAAAGACCCATCATCGTTGGACAAAACAAGGCTTGGGTAGCACGAGATCCTGAGACCCTGGAAGCCATTATTGAAGACAAATAGACTTTATCATCTGCTATGGTAAACACACTCAAAAACACAATTTATATAGCACTGCTCGGCGCAGCTTTGCATAGCTGTGTGGGTTCAAAATACTCCAATAAACGCAAAGGCGAAACCATGCGGCTTAGCGTAATTGAAGATTCCTCATATTTGCGTCTTCACACACTTAAAACCCAACAAATCCCTACCCTAGCCATGCGCGGCGCGAGTTCTAGAGGATTCGGGGTGGGTGAATTGGTGTCGCTTGCTGCTATGGGTGTAGACAAGCTTATCGCCATAGACAAATCACAGTTCACAGCAAGCTATGGCCAATCGGTTAGCGACCTCTACTTCTATGATCAGATTTCAAATACAGGACATTTTGATCCAACTGGAATACAATTTAAAGGCTTAGAAATAAAACGCGATATAAAAATTCGGAAAAAAGATACCACTGCATTGAGTGCTACTTTTTTAATTGATACTACCCAAAAATACGAAATATTAAATAGTTCTGTGTTTCGTTTGCGCATTAAAGACCTGCATCTTGTGTATTCAAAAGCAAAGGCCTCAACCACCAAATGGTATGTGCCATGGACCTGGGGAAACAAGAATATCGATGATAAAATGAATATGGATCTCGAAATCCGATTCTATACATCCTATGTTACTGCATCTGGGAATTTTTATGACAATGTATTGGTAGGGAAATTCAATTTAAACCTACGCAATATGCCCCTGAATCCAGAAAGTGCAGAATACAAGTCCTATTATGATTCCCTAGCTGGCGATCCTGTTGGTGGCTACAGTTTTCTTATTCCGCGTTCTTGTGGATTTGCCTTTGACGAAGAAAAAGAACTGTTACAGATATACAACCAAGGCAGCTATCGCATCGAAGTTTCTGTTAAAGAAACAGGCAAAGAAAAATTTATTAAAACCAAGCTCGCAGAAAATTCAACTGAAATTATAAAAGAAGGATCCAACCAGTTGTTAAAACTTCTTAAGGATTGAAGATTAAACACTTCATACTGGGTATTGCCTTCACTGTATTTTATACAACAGGATTTTCACAGCCTAAGCCCTCAACAAAGCATGCCCTTATTGTGGCTATTGGCGACTATCCCAAAGAGGGTGGATGGGGCAGTATTTCTGGAAACAAAGATGTGCCCTTTTTGCAAACTGCCCTGCGCAATCAAGGTTTTAACGATAGTCAAATCTACACCCTTATCGATTCCCAAGCTTCACGTAGCGCTATAGAAACTACCCTAAGGGCTTTATACAGCAGCATCAAACCTGGCGATGTACTGCTCATACACTTTTCTACGCATGGGGAACAAATAGAAGACGACAACCATGATGAGCCCGACGGACTGGATGAGGCCATTGTAACCTACCACAGCGTAGCACCCGCTAAGGCCAGCAATTTCGCCAACGATACAGCCGAGTATCTGCGCGACGATATATTCGGACAGCATGTACTAAAACTAAGGGAAATACTCGGACCTACAGGTGATTTGATTGTAGTGATAGATGCCTGCCACTCTGGCTCCGGCTCGCGTGGGCAAAACAAAACCAGAGGAGGTGTGCAACCCTTGGTTTCCCCCAACTTTAAAAAACCTGCCTCAAAAACCACGAATCCTGAGGTTTTCAGGGATGCAAAAGTGGATGCCAATAACCTGGCCCCGTATGTGGTTTTTTCAGCAGCTAGAGCAGAAGAATTGGCCTTTGAAGTACTGACAGAAGACAATCAAAGCATGGGCTCGCTTTCCTATGCCTTTTGCAAGGCTATTGAACAATTAGAAAGTGGCATTACTTACAGGGGCTTTTTTAGCAAAATTCAATCTATAATTAATGCTAAAATTCAGGGGCAACATCCCGTATTGGAAGGCGATGGCATAGACCGTCAGTTGTTTGGAGGCAAGTTTGAGCTTCAACTACCCTATGTGGAAATAGAGAAATTCCTAAGCCCTACCCTCTTTGAAATTTCAGGAGGACGCTTTTTAGGGCTGAACCCCGGAGCCAAAGTGGTGCTCATGCCCGCAGGAACCCTAAATCCACAACAAGCTGTAGCTGCGGACACTGGCATCGTTGTAAACTCCAGTTCTTATAAGGCAACCATACAAACCCTAAAAACGTACAAATCACAACCTACCAATACCTGGGTTTTTCCGCTAGAACCAGTGTATACTATAGATTCTGTTGTATTGCTTTTTCAAGCCTATAAAAAAGAGTTTAAAAATATCGGCTTTCAGCAAAAAGAAATTCAGGAGATACAACAAGCACTTACCCAAATTCCCCAAATTGTTTACCGAGGAAGCGGTGAATTGCTATTGAAAAAAGGCAAAGAAAAAGACTCTCTATTTTTGGTACATAATGGACTCTATTTTGCAGGAATACCGCATGATGCCCAATATTATGAATCACTGAAAATGCTGCTTACACAATATGTGCAGTATAAATATCTTAGGGCCATCAGCATTCCTGACTCCACCATAAAAGTAAAGGTAGCCTTGGTTCCCATTCGGAACAGCATGCCCGACACGGCCGTTATTATGGAACACTATCGCGCGGGTGTGCTCACCTTCACCACAGAAGATTACTTCACCTTAAAAGTAAGCAACTCCAGCAAGTTTCCTATATATATTAATATTCTTGACCTGCAACCCGATGGCCGAATGTCGGCCATTCTACCCAACAGAGAAGCAGGTGTGTATGACCGCGACTTAAAAATTGAAGCAGGTGAAACACGCATATTCACGGATTATGAAATTGGCTTGGGTGAGCCCTATGGAACCGAGATATATAAAATTTTTATCTCCAAAAAGATTCTGAATTTAGAAGATATTATTGCAATGAAAAATCCAGAAGCTTTTAGAGGAAATCTGGGCGTACTTGAAAATATCGCCCATACCAGCAAACAGCTGCACAGAGGCAGTAACCTTTCTGTGAAAACTAGCAATGCCAATGGAAGCGTCTTTGATTTGGTTTTTGAAATTGCCCCAGAATAAAGCATGAAATATTTAAAATTTCTAAGCATTGGTTTCATGGTTTTCTGGCAACTGAATGTGGCCCATACGCAAACACTAGATTCTGGGTTTACTTACTATAGGCCAAACCGCATTGCACCCATGCTCACCTATTGGCATGAACTGCATTTTTCCTCAAATTTGGTATACGATTTGGACCACAAAGAACGCGATCTGGGGAATGTGAAAAGAGGCATCAATAGCGGTATTGGACTGGGTTATATGTTTAAAATTGGGGTAGATGATTTACCACAAAATATAGGTGTAGGATTAAAAGCAGAATATTATCCCAATCGGTTCTACAAATTCAATCTTATGACCGATTTCAAATTGCTCGCCCTTGGAAATAACACGATTCGGGGTTCCTTTTTAGGAGGTTGGGAGTTGAATATTTCATACAATACCACATTTAAAGAAAAGGAAATGCACACCATTTTATACCTTTTGGATGTGCAGTACCGCGATTGGGAACTCAAGTGGGGATTGCAGTCGTGGTATGATAAGATAATACCTTATACCCTGTTAGACCACGGTTTTAATAACTTCAAACTCACTTACAAAATCGTGCACTAATGCGTATGAAACGTCTAGGTATTCTCTTGGTTTTTTTGATTGCAGCTGGCCATATGCAGGCGCAGCGTTTGAGTCTGGGCTTCAATCTTCAAACCACTGCCTTTCACAATACCACCTTAGCAGATCCCTATATTTTCCCAAAAAGTTCCTATTTTATTTATTATGCAGGCAACAATAAAAAAGATGGGAAACCCATACATAACCAATATTTGAATGGATTTGCAACGGGTATAAACGTAAATATTGATTATAAGCGATTCATGTTCACCACTGAGTGGCTTGTGGCTTCAACACGCCTCAAAATTCCTGTGTATTATCCTTCATCATTGGGCAGTTCATTGGATGAAGATCATTTTGACATGACGGTTTCGCAGGGCTCCATCTCCCTCGGACTTATCGGACTGGTAAAGCTGACCACCAAAGCCAACGGTCCTTTTGCCACTGCAGGTTTTGAATTTTCCAAAAATCAATTCACAGAAATTCATGATGATAATTATCCTTTTTTAATGACACTTTATGCCACTAAAAAAGAGATGTATGGAACCCTTTACAATGAGGAAAGCCTATATAAAAAGGCAATTGTAGGTATAGGAGTGAAAAAGAATGACCGCTATGTGAGCCTGCGTTATTCTCAGAGAATATTGGCCTCAGCCAGTGAACTACCCACCGCACGTATGTATCAATTGGATTTGGTATGGGCCAAAATGTTGAACTTCCAAAAATTGCGTAAAGGCTATAAAATTTATTTAGAATGATGGACCGCCGCAAAAATTATTATTTCCAAATCACCCTGCAGAGATGGCTGCTTGTATTGCTTGGTTTAAGCTTTACAATCATATCCTGCAGCAAAGTGGAACCACCAACCCAACGCAAACGGGTAGGCATAGGCAGTTTCAATGCCTTTGTACACTCCGTGAGCTATAAAAGCTTCAGTGCAAATGAATTGTTTCTACAAATGGATGTTGGGGCTGTAGGTACCGGCAGCAACATTGATCTTAAATGGTTGCCTGACAGCGCGTTTAAGGGCATGGTGATTGGCAACAACACCATCATTGTGGACAGTGTAGAACGTGTGCAGCTTTCTGAAAACATCAATTATACAAATGCCTTAGTCATAGACCAAAGCGACTACTTTAATGATGCAGATATCATGAATTTGCGCACCCGCGCTTTGAACAAAACTCTCTTAGAAACCTTATCAGAACCCTCAAATAAAATTGCCCTGGGCGCATTTGATAGAGATATTGGCAATCCACTGCATGTTTGGTTTGGTTCAAGTAGAGATGAATTTAACCAAACCTACGAAGAATCTGGCAAAATTCTGATGCAATATTATTTCTATGAAGGCGCCAGTTCCAACCTGTTGGACGCCCTTTATGCTTACCTGGATAAACTTGATAAAAACAACCAGAATAGCGTCAAATATTTAACCGCCATAGTGCGCAATACGCCTGACAATGCAAACAAAGCAACCACTACCCAAATCATCAATCGGGCGAAGCAAATGGGCATTAAAATCAACCTTATATTTCTTGAAGGCTATTACAACCTAACGGTGGCTTCCATAGCTGCTAGAACAGGTGGCTTTTTGAACATCATTGGCAATACAGATCTGTATCGTTTAATCAATGGCGATATCATGGATAAAGGCACACCCATGCTGGGTTCTATTCATAGAATCATATCCAAAAACAACTATGTCTATCGCCTGCATTTAAGAATTGTTCGGTCTAACGGCAATTGGTATTCCGGTGCCATTGCATTTGACCCTTTTCAAATAAACTATTTTGATGAGGACGGCGCTGCATTGGTAAATAATTTACTCCCTTATTATGTGCAAATCCCTTAAGAATATAGCACTACTTTTTATATTATTTCTCACCTTTCATGCGGGAATAAAGGCGCAGAACAACAAAGTGGAAGTAGCCTTTCAACAAGGCCATGCGAAGGACATCATGCGCATAGCCCTATCCACGGATAACAGATTTATTGCCACCTTCGGGAAAGACTATAAAATTATTATTTGGGACTATAAATCAGGGAGTCAAATTGCATTTAAATATATTGATTTTTATCCAGAATATTTACAATTCTCAGCGCATTCTAACTACCTCTACCTCGGCGCGAATTACACGCAGAAAGCATTGAGTATAGCTACCATGAATTATTCAGACTCAGCGCCCACCATGTGGCCCCGACAACCCAATAAAACCAATGGCTTTCACAATGGCATCCAATACCGCATCGATGGAGCCAAAATCACTTGGCAGGACTCCAATAGTGCCAAAATCCTGAAAACACGCACTTCGGATTACTTTGACCAACCTTTTAATAGTATTCTGTATTCTACTGCAAATAAGCTGTACCTGGCCGCTTGCGAGGATGGACACATTTATGTCTTCGATGCAAATTACAAACTCGTAAAACAGCTGAAAGGGCACAATTCTGGAGCCAATGAGATTGCTCTCAGCAGCGACCAACAATACCTCTTCTCCGTTTCTGCGGATCGTTCTATTATTAAGTGGCAATTGAGCACCTACCAACAAGTAGCGCGCTACACGGGGCTCAACTTTCCACTGTACAGTGTTGCCACAAATTCAAAGGGATCGCAAGTGCTATTTGGTGATGAAATTGGATATCTTAAATCACTTTCAATTACAGAATCCAAATTGAAAATCAGCAGTCAAAGACAATACATTTATCCCTTAAATCACATCGTTGAACTCAATGATAGCAAACACATCATTGCAGGAGAAGACAATGTACTTAGGGTAATACAAGGCAAGGATGTGGAATGCATACGCAATATTAAATTCGGTGCAAAACCGCCCATTCACAGATTCTTTACCCAAACCCTAAACCTATACCAGGCGCCGTATAGCGAGTATTATCATATCGCTGGCAATGGCAATTCAAATCGCTTTGCCTACTTTGGAATTCGCAATAAATTCATTCCGAAATATTTAAGAATTGCTGAGATTAAAGAGAACAATAGAATAAAACTATCGCCTAAACTGTATGTAAAAGACCATGATGGAAATTCCAACATACTCTTTCTCAATGACAGTGTTTTACTCAGCAGCGTGAATACACGAGAATTTGTTATTTGGAAAATACGCGACAATAATATCCGTCGCATATATTATAAAAAGATACGCTTAGAAAGAGATATTGAAACCTTTGTTTACTTCAATTCAAGTATGCTTGCGGGCTACAATAAGCAAGAAATTTGTATCTATAACATTCACAATGGCGAATGGCACACTGCCTCTAGGAATGGGGTGAAGAATATTTTCCCGCTAGGTGAAAATGAATTTGCTTTTACAGATGCAAACAACCACATCTACACAGCCTCGCTGCGTGGGGATAGTATTTGGGTTCGCCCTCCCCACATTGGACATTTGGATTCTGTTACTAAAATTTGCTATAGCCCTATTAAAAACATACTCATTTCTAGCAGCATAGATGGCAGTATACGCATTTGGGACCCCGCTTCATCCAAATTAAAGGTAACGATAATTCCGGTAGGGATTGAAGACTACGTAGCCATTACTCCTGACAATTACTACATGTTGTCGAGCAAACGCATGCAGTCTTTTGGGTTCAAAATGGGAACACAATTTTTCCTTCCAGAACAATTTGACCCCTTTTATAACCGCCCTGATATTGTATTACAAAGGCTCGGATATGCTAGCCAGAGTCTGATTGATGCCTATAAAAAAGCCTATCTCAAAAGAATTGAAAAAATGGGCTTCAATGAAAGTATGCTCAACGCTGACTTTCACTTGCCAGAATTAAAAGTATTACAGCTGTCTACCATACCTGCAGAAACCAATGCAGGCAGCCAGGCTTTTACTTTTGTTGTAAGCGACAGTAAGTACCCTGTAGACCGATATAATATTTGGGTAAACAATGTGCCTATTTACGGCGTTCAAGGTGTTTCATTGCGCCAGCAAAACACCACCATAGATACCATTTCCTGCGCCATTCCCCTATCTGCTGGGAAGAATAAAATACAATTCTCTTGCATGAATCAAAAGGGCGCTGAATCATACAGAATCAGTATTCCGATTCAGCAGTCTACAACAAATAAGCCCAAGAGCAACCTGTATTTCATCGGTATAGGCATAGACCACTATGCGCAAGCTGGAAAAGATTTAAAATATTCGGTAAAAGACATTCGGGATTTGGCAACTGTATTGAAAAAGGAATATGGAAATGCCATTGAAATTGATACCCTTTTCAATCAACATGTAACACGAGAGAATATTTTAGAATTAAAAAAGAAACTCACAAACTCGCAGATAGACGACAAAGTAATAATCTCTTATTCAGGCCATGGTTTGTTGGACAGCAATTTCAACTATTTTCTTTCTTCCTACAAGGTTAATTTTGACCAACCCCAAGAAGGAGGCATACCTTACAGCGATTTAGAATGGCTTTTAGACAGCATTCCAGCAAGAAAGAAACTCATGCTCATAGATGCCTGCCACAGCGGAGAGATTGACAAAGCGGAGGTAAAAATAATGGAAGATACGGCTGCTATATTGGCCCAAAATAATCAAGAAAAAGGCAGCAAAATCAGGGTAGTGTCTGCGAATTCTAGCGCACTGGGTTTAAAGAACAGCTTTGAACTCATGCAGGAATTGTTCTTAAACGTTTCTAAGGGATGTGGTGCCACCATAATTTCGGCAGCAGGCGGTGACCAAGCCGCATTAGAAGGCGACGCTTATAAAAATGGATACTTTACCTATGCCGTATTGAATTATTTAAAATCACACAGCACGGTGAGCATCAATGAGCTTAAGGCCTATGTATTTAGCGAAGTGGAAAGACTCTCAGAGGGCAAACAAAAACCCACAAGTCGCAGTGAAAATTTGGATTCCGATTGGAATTTGATAGAATAATTGCAATCAGCCCCGCGAATTAATTCGCAAATTCAGATTGTGTAATTCTCGGTAAATCAAAGTCAAAATGACGGTTTACCACAGCTCCTGTTTTGCGCAGAGGATCGAGGAGTTTGTTAAATTGATCCAAATACAAGCTTTGATCTCCATCACTTAATGCCTCTTCTGGCTGGTTGTGAACTTCTACAATAAGCCCATCTGCACCCGCTGCTATTGCGGCCATAGACATAGGTGGCACCAAATTACGCACCCCTGTTGCTTGACTTGGATCTACAATAACTGGAAGATGACAAATTTGCTTTACCATGGCCACAGCACTTAAGTCCAAGGTATTTCGCGTAGCGTTTTCAAAGGTGCGTATGCCGCGTTCACAAAGAATAATACGGCTGTTTCCGCCGGACAAAATATATTCAGCAGCCAAGAGCCATTCTTCAATGGTGCTGCTCATACCACGCTTAAGCAGTACAGGTTTATTGGCCTTACCCAGGGCGCGCAAGAGAGGGTAATTTTGCATATTGCGCGTTCCTACTTGAAGAACATCCGCATATTCACAGAGTTCATCAAGCCTATCTATGCTCATGATTTCAGTTACAACCGACAGATTGTACTTATCCGCCGCTTGGCGCATCATAACCAAACCTTCTGTTTTCAGTCCTTGAAAAGAGTAAGGACTTGTGCGAGGTTTGTAAGCTCCACCGCGCAGAAAGCGAACACCCAATTTAGAAATGAATTCGCTTATCGTAAAAATTTGCTCTTCATTTTCAACAGCGCAGGGACCAGCAATCATCATAAGATCTTCGCCGATACGGACACCATTGAGTTCGAAAACAGTATTTTCAGGTTTCCATTCGCGGCTAACCAGCTGATAGGGCTTTCTGCTCTCCATTGTTGTTATAACAAATTTGGGTTAATTTAGTTTTGTATAGGTAATACGAATCTCCGTTCGCGTTTGATCTATTGCAGCGCGACCAGACAGCACCGGCTCTGCAGTAGGTACCGCCAAGAACAAACCGTAATTTATATCGTTACCCTTGAGGTACCAAGCATTGAATACATCTTGCACATGGCGTGTAATGCGGAAGGTATACGATCCATCCAATTCGTTATAGACGCCACCATAACTCGGATATTGGGCATCCGATATCACAAAGTTTCTCAAACTGTTGGGGCGAATCGGGCGAAACAAATTCAGCCTTGGGGGTGCGAAGAAACTTCCTGTATTCTTACTCTTATCTAGGTAAAATACAATTTCAGCCTTGTTGATCGCCACATTTTCACCTCCGGTGATGTTGCGCAAATACGGAATTTGAATCCAAGTTTTGAGGCCACTTAAGCTCTGCACATAGGTAGTGGTAAAGTCACTACCGCGCTGCAACAGTTGCTCTTGCACCTGCGCGGGGTAGCTTCCCAGTTTGCCTTTTGTCACCGTGCGCGAAGCGCCGCCAAAAGTAAATACAAAGGTTTCTGTATCTCTGTAATACAATCGAATGTGGGCTTTATCTCCCAAATTGCCAGTAGCACTGAAGCTAAATACACCAATGCCACCAGATCCAGCTGGCAAATCATTGTCCTGAGGGATAATGGCTAGGCCCGGAAGCTGTGCAGACAATCCTTCATCGCTTTGATACGCAGTTTTTGGCAAAGACATCAGTTTTTTAGCCATGTCCATGCTCAGTTTAATCTGCACACCAGCGCGTTGTTGAATCTTTCCCTTTTTGTAGCGAACAGAGTCCGGGGTGCTGTTGTAAACCCTTCCTTTGAACACAGAGGGTTGCGTTTCATCATACTCGGGTTCAAAACCTTGGTAGTAGACCGAGCTGCTCTTGATCACCGTATTCATAGGAAATACCTTCCATATCTGCGATGCCTGTCTATCGCCATAAAAATTCAGGCCCTCAATCATGGGGATGAACAATACGGCCGAGTCTGGTTCTTCGGTATTGGGAAAGTCGGATGCGGGTTCAAGCAACAACAAACTTGCAAACGCATTTGCTGTAGTTTTTCCGAGCAAGGGGTCTGTCATATTCCCAATAAGGGTATAAGGCAGGCCATTGGCTGGAAGCGAATCCTCCGGAACGGTGCCGGTAATAAGGGTAAGCGTATCTGTTCGCGCAATAGCGTACTCAGAGCCATCTCCCTGGCCGTCTAAGACAATATTGCCGTCCTGTTTCTTACAGGAAAAAAAAGCTCCTGCTACGAACAGGAGCCATATATATACCGGTTTCACGATGCAAATAAAATGTTTTCAGTTCACCTGAGACATTAATTGCTCATAAAAAGTTACATACTGTTCTTCAAAACCTTCATCGGTGTGGCGCATGGTTGGTTTTGAATTCAGGTGATCACCCAAGGTAAGATCCACCTTATCTTCCAGTGTAACTACAGCATCAGCGTGGGTTACCGCGCCAATGTGCAAGCCTGTTAAATCTGCATCATTAAAAGAACCCATTTGTTCTTGCTCAATGGTGTTCAAGCTTGCTTTGCGGGCAAAATCAGCTCCCAAATTTTGGAAGTTGTCACCCTCATTGTGCAGGCTATAAATCACTTTCGCATTGCGGAACACAGGTTCATTCTTGTAAATGGTTTTCAGATACAATGGAATCAATGAGGTCATCCAACCTTGACAGTGGATAATGTCTGGGGCCCAGCCTAGCTTCTTCACCGTTTCCATAACGCCTTTGCAGAAGAAGATGGTACGTTCGTCATTGTCGGCAAAAAACTTGCCTGACTCGTCACTGTACACAGCTTTGCGGTGGAAATAATCCTCATTATCCAGGAAATACACCTGCATCTTGGTCTGAGGGATGGAAGCCACCTTGATGATAAGCGGATTGTCGTTGTCATCAATGGAAATATTGATACCAGACAAACGCACTACTTCATGAAGACGGTTTCTTCTTTCGTTGATAACCCCAAAACGTGGCACCAGCACTCTGATTTCATTGTCGCGTTCCTGCAATGCCTGCGGAAGTGTACGCGCAAGATTTGCAAGGGGAGACTCATCAAGGAAGGGGGACATTTCGGAACTTACAAACAGAACTCTTTTCTTAGGATTACTCATATTGTTTCTCTGCTGTATTTTGAGACTACAAAAATAACACTATTTTCGCAACTTCTCAAAATGCAAATGCAAGAAAACCCTTTATTTGCAAGGAATTTAGCACTTGCATAATTGAAAGTTTTTCACTATAGACAGACACTGGAAAATCATCTCCAGCAGGCCGCAAAGCCTATCGGCTTTGTTCCCACTATGGGAGCCCTACATGAAGGCCACGTTTCACTGGTAGCGCAGGCAGCAGCCCTATGCCAAGAGGTGGTGGTAAGTATATTTGTGAACCCCAGACAGTTCAACAATGTCGACGATTTGTTTAAGTACCCCCGACAGTTGGTCCAAGACCTAAAAATTCTTGAAAATTCTGGTGCTACCTCCGTTTTTATACCCAATTCCGACCAAATCTATGCCTCTGAAGCCCAGATTCAACTGGATTTAGGCAACCTAAACGGCGTTTTTGAAGGTGAATTCCGTCCCGGTCACTTCCAAGGGGTAGCCGATGTGGTCCATAGCTTCTTTTCTATTGTCAAGCCAAATCACGTCTTCTTCGGACTTAAAGACCTGCAACAATGTATGGTGATCGAAAAACTTATCGCCACACACTTCCCTTCTATCATACAACACAACTGTCCCACACTCCGCGAAACCTCAGGACTTGCCAAAAGCTCACGCAACCAGAGGCTCTCTAAGCAAGGTTTGTTGCAGGCGGCTGCCATCTATAGAGAATTGGCCCGAATTGCCAACAGCGGCACTGAAATAGTCCTAGAAATCCAAGATTCCGTGCGCTTGCTCCTCGGAGAGAGTATAGAAACAGAATATCTTGCCCTACTAAACCTTCCTTCCTTTGAACGGAGCATGCAGCGAAATCCGCATGCACGACAAGCACTGGTATTTGCCGGCTATCTCGAAGGCGTGCGCCTCATCGACAACCTACTGCTGCCCGCGGCCGAATAATCCGAGTATAATTCCAACCTATTATAGGTTGTTGCTGTCTGCCATAATGGTTACAGGACCGTCGTTCAGCAAGCGCACTTTCATGTCAGCTCCAAACACTCCTGTAGAAATGTTGCGTCCCAGAACTTGTTCGCACACAGCCACAAACTGCGTATATAACGCTTCGGCAACTGCTGGCGGGGCCGCCTGAATAAAAGAGGGTCTATTTCCCTTTTTAATGTCGGCATACAGGGTAAACTGACTCACAATCAGCAACTCTCCTTGCACCTGCTGTATATCCAAATTCATTTTACCTTCGGCATCACCGAACAAACGCATTTTTACCAATTTATGGGCCATTTTCTCCAAAGTTGCAGCATTATCTTCAGCCTCAAACCCTACCAACACCAGCAACCCTGGGCCAATGTTTGCATGCACCTTGCCCTCTATAGCAACCTCAGCATTCAATACCCGCTGTATGACCATTCGCATGGTTCAAATATATTGGAATTGCATAAAAACCGCCGCATATGGTTCACAAGCACCACCACCCCGCCTGGCTTTCCGTATTTTCAATTCAACTGTGCGGGTTTTCTCAAATCCAAATTATCTTTGCCGACCTGACCCCGTAGTTCAACGGATAGAATAGAAGTTTCCTAAACTTTAGATGTGAGTTCGATTCTCGCCGGGGTCACCAACTAATGCTACATCATTTGCAGTTTTCAATGCAATGGTAAACTCTTGGATAGGAATGAAATTACACATTCCTTAGTCCGTCGGCAAGGAAAAAGCGCATAGACTTGATAGTAATCGTTTTCACAATAAAACAAGTGAATTCTAAAAACAGCAAATCTTTAAGAATACAAACTATACGATTGCCTTACATCGCGTATAATGCCGCGGCTGAAATTTTGAATTCAACCACTATACTTTTATAAATCGAAAAACAACGGGTGTCTTATCAGAAATTGTTACGATAAACAATCCCTTTTCAAAATCCTTTAAGTCTATCCATGTTTCAGTGTTTGCTATATTCCCAGAAAAAATTTCATTTCCTAGTGCATCACAAATATGAAAAGATGAACCAATAAGTAATTCATTAACTTTTATATGAAGTCCCTCACAAGATGTAGGGTTTGGAAAAAAAGTCACTCCAGAAGACAAGGTTTCCCCCCTGCTAGATGTAGTATTTTTTAAAGCAAGTTTTGCTGAACCCGAAGTATCTTCGCAACTACCATCCTTTAAAATGCATCTAAAAAGATGCTGATCATTATTTAATTGAACATTGGTAATCTTTAAAGTCGCGGTACCCGTTCCGCTGTACTGTCCAGCATCAATTAAATTCTTGAAGCCTGTTCCGCTATCTAACTGCCATTGATAAGAAAAAGGAGTTGAGGCCGTTTGAATGTTAAAAGTTGCATTCAAACCCAAATCGACGAGTTGATTCTGAGGTTGACTGGTAATCTCAGGGGTTGCGCAATTATTGTACAACTGAAATATCTCTTTTCCCGTCAATGCCCTTTCGTAAAAGGCAATATCATCCAGTAAACCATTAAAATATTCTCTTTTCGACCTCCATGGTAAAATTGAACCTATAAAACAATTAAAAGAACTCACATTCGGGATAGTCATTTGTGCTGCTGCACTATCAACCAATTGTCCATTCATATAAAGTTTTGAAAAAGAACTATCATAACTCAGTACAGCATGTTGCCAAGCATTAACACTAAAACTAGAATATGTCTCGGCAAATACGGGAACAATCACACCATCTGATACCCAGTGGCTTCCATAAACTGTAT